>JAPCJN010000135.1:0-1673 GCA_027886925.1 Nitrososphaerota archaeon | reverse complement strand
AGCACATACGCCGCGACGGGGATCCACCCATACAGGGTCGACCACGTCTCGAGGACCGTGTCCCCGTCTATGCCCTGGCTGCAATAGACGCCCAGCTCGTATCTGAGCGCCTCTTGGCTAGCATCGACGATGGCGTACATCCCCACGACGACGAAGACCGCCGGCAACGTAGCCATGAGGACGAGGATCGCCGAAGGCAGGAACGAGGGTGACGTCGTCCCCGCGACCTGTGCTGCTACCCATGACTCGTGTTCGAGATATCCTGAGATGTAGCCTGCGAAGCCCATCGCGGCGCAGCAGATGGCGATCACCGGTGCATGGGCGAACAGCTCCAGCGTGAACAACCCGCTGATCTTCACCGGCATCCGCGCGTCAACCGGTCCTGCCTCGGCGCGCCATGTCTCCGGCGTCGCCCAACGAGAACGTCCTGTAGGTGAGGAGCACCAGCCACGCGAGGAGGAGTGCAACGAACGAGGTCGCGAGGCCCAGCGGCAGGAGCGCGTTTAGGCCGAGGTCCAGGTCGATGAGCGACGTCAGCACGGCGGCGCCGAGCACCCACGCGACGGGCCTTATCGAGTGAGCTTGGAGGACCTTTCCAATGGCGGAGGACGGTGCAAGCCCCGTCACCCTGTAGATGTCCACCTCAGACATCAGCATCTTTCTTGTGATGATGAGGACCACGCACGCGAAGACGAGGCCGAAAGCCGCGGCGCTGAGAGCCAGGGAGAGGGCGACGTCTCGGACGCCGACGAGCTCCGTCGCTCGGCCGACGTACCCCCTAGGGACGTCAAGCGCAAACTCATACGCCGAGAGCTGCGTGAGCAGGACCAGGGTGACGAACCCGGCGAACACCAGAGAGATCGCGCCTAGCGGCCTTCTTCGCCTACGCTTCACTGGTGACGCGCCTCCCTTCGATCCTCGATATCGCGCCGTCCTTCAGGTAGACCACCCCGTCGACATGCTCCAAGATCCTGAGGTCATGTGTCGCGACCAAGATGGTCTTCCCTCTCTTTCGGCTCTCCTGGACGAGTATGTCCATCACCTCGGCTCCCTTCTTCGTGTCCAGGTTGCCGGTGGGCTCGTCGGCGAGGATCACCTGAGGATCGCCCACCATCCCCCGCGCGATGGCGGCCCTTTGAAGTTCGCCGCCCGACAGCTCGGAGGGCAGCCTCTCGGCCTTCTCAGCCAGCCCGACCTTGGCGATGGCCTCGAGTATCTTGCTCATCTTCTCCTTGGAGGACATCCGCCGCGGAATCAGCGGGACCATGACGTTCTGGAAGACGGTGAGATGGTCGACCAGGAAGAACTGCTGGAAGACGACGCCCACGGTCTCGTTGCGGAAGCGCTGAAGGCTCTGCCTGTCCAGGCTCGATGTAAGCGCCCCGCTGACCGTGACTGACCCCTTCGTCGGGAAATCAAGCGCGGCCGCCATGTTGAGGAGGGTCGTCTTGCCGCTCCCAGAGGGCCCGACCACGGCGACGATGTTCCCTTTCTCCACCCTGAATGAGACTGAATCCAGGGCCTTGAACGACTCGACCTTCGTCGAGTATTCCTTGGTCACAGAATCGAACGCTATCGCCGATTGTCCAGCTCCGCTCAAAACAGGTAGGCCTGCCCGTCCATCTCGTTGTTTACTTAAGGGCTTCCGGGTCTAGACCTGGCCCATAGGACGG
>JAPCJN010000024.1:15280-23557 GCA_027886925.1 Nitrososphaerota archaeon | reverse complement strand
GGCTTCTGCGGCTTCACCGACAAGGCGGCTGAAAGTAAGGTCATGACGGCGAACACGTCAACGATCAGCATCCCGAAAGCAATCTGGGCCGGGAGACCGGCGACAGAGGCCCACGTCAGCCCCATGACGAGCGGCCCGATTACCGTCCCAAGGCGTGCTCCCAAGTTCAGGAGCGCACTAGCCGTAGCCATCGATTCCCTGCCTCCAAACCCGATCAGGACGGTCGAGTTCGAGCTCGAAAACAGGCCTATGCCGCCGCCCAGCATCAGGAGGCGCCAAGCGAGGTCGAACTCGGATGTTCTCGAAGAGACGACCAGTGAGAGCGAAACAGCACCCAAGACCATCAGGCCAGTCCCAGCGATTATCAACGGCCTCGGTCGGTACTTGTCGGTCAAGTATCCGCCGACCATTCCCGTCACCGTCATCCCGAGCGGGACTAGAAGCAGGATGACCCCCGCAAGGCTCGGCCCCATGTCTTGAATGCTTCCAAGGTCGAAGGGCAATAGGAAATACAGCGCCACGCTGGTCGTCACGCTGAGCAAGAAGGCCACAAGTCCCGCCAGGAAGGCACGGTGCCGCAGCAGTCCCACCATCTGGCGGAACGTTTCGCTCCCGCCGGTTGTTCCCCTATCCTGGATGTGGACACCCTTCAGGCTAAAGGCTCCAAGCGCTGCAGCAAGCAAGCAGATCGGCAGGTTGACGAAGAAGATTGATTGCCATCCGAAGTTTGCAAGGAGCAGCCCTCCTATTCCCGGGCCAGCCACCCCGCCGAGTGGTGCAATTGTCCCAACGATGCCCATCGCTCTGCCTCTCTCCTTCGGAGAGACCACGGCCCCCGCCACGGCGAATCCTTGAGTGGAGATGAGTGCCGCGAAGCCTCCTTGGACAATGCGGCCTGACAACAAAAGTACGAAATTGGACGACGACAGCCCACAGATCAGGCTCCCCAGGCCGAACCCGAGCACAGAGACGAGGAAAGTGGGCAGGACGGGAAGGCGGTTCAACAAAGCGCCCGACGGCAGGACGAGAAGGGTCAACGGGATCGCGTAGGAGAGGAAAATCACCGAGGCGAGGCTGTCAGAGAGCCGCAAACTGCTTGCGATCTGAGGGACTGCGAGCGCCACGATGGTCGCGTCTAGGGCAGAAAGAAAGAGTGAAACCCCAAGAGCTGAGACAGCGACCCATCTCCTCCTGAAATAAGTTGAATCAAGAACCCGACCTGCCTCTGTTTCCTTTTTGTCTGCGCCCTTCTTCGAATTGGATTGCCGCTCAAGTTCCGATTCGGTCATGTCCGCTCATGTCTCCCTTCAGGTCGAACATCATCCCGCCCGGTTCTAAGGGCTCCCCAAGTGGGACTCGTGTTTTTTGACAGTTCTTATTTACCGGACCACCCTCAAACCGGTAGAATGTCCGGGCTTGACCAGGACTACTCTGACCTCATGAGGGAGTTGTGGGGCTCCCCAGGGCGGTGGAACGTCAGGGAGTCTTATGCGGGTGTCGCCAGGAATCTCGGCGTCGACGAGGAGACGGTCAGAAACAGGCTAAAGCGCTTGAAGGCGAGCGGTTTCTTAGAGGGATGGAGGCTCCTCCCCAACCCTTGCCTTTTCGGACGCAGCTCTGTTATGCAACACTTACGCTTCGTAGATCCCACGGCGAAGGAAGCCGCCATCCCTCGGTTGATGCGGATGGACGGTGCCATCGTGGTCGCGAGCCTCTATGGCACAGAGTTGCTCGTCACGCTCTACGACGATTCAGAACGGACAGCTTCCAAGAGGCTGACCGACGTGAGAGCGCAGGGTGAGCCAACTGAATGGCCCGGGATGAGCCTCCCCCTGACCAAGTTTCGGATGACCCAGACTGATTGGCAGATAATCAGGCTGATGCTGCGAGACGCGCACAGGAGCGTCGCGGAAGTGGCCGCCGAGGTCAAGGTCTCTGTGAGAACAGTGAAGAGAAGGCTGGACAACATGATGGCGGCGTCCGCTATCTTCATCGTGCCGATGATTAACCAGGCGAAGTCGACGGGAGTCTCCTACCAGGTCATCGTCGAGAGCGAAGGGGGACGGAAGTCGGAGGTGGACATGCTCGTGACGTCGAAGATAAGGAACCTTGTCTTCAAATCCGCAGACTCGAGCGACAGCCAGATCTTCGGTTTCTCCGGAAAGAACGTCGCCGAAGGGAAAGAACTCTTGGACTGGTTTAGGACGCAGCCCTTCATCAGGTCAGTGAAAATAAGCATCGTCGAGGAAGTCGAATATGCCTTCGACTGGCTTGAGAGGGAGGCTTCCAGACTCGCAGGACTCAACTGACGTCGATTCGTAAAGCTTTCGGACTCGTCGGCCAAAAAGTCTCATATTCGCCTGATTTTGGCTAGAAAAAGCTCATATTAGGTTATTCTTGGTTGGCTCAGGAGATCAGATAGGCTGTTTTGCACCACACGCCGTGCAGAACATCGTTGACGAAGCGATCTGGGTCCCACAATTGGGGCAAAACTTCATCCCCACTTGGAGCCTATCGCCCGGAGCCATCAGGGTTTCGCTCATCGGGGGGGCGATCCTGGCCGCGTTCGAGTAGTAATAGACCGTGAGCGCAATCGGGATGATAGGGAGGTAGAAGGCCGAAAGAATGTTGCTCACGATTGTGCTCGCGACGCCGAAGGGGCCGCTAATCGCGCTTACGACGCCGGATGCGATCCCGACGATTATCCCTAGGACGATGACCAGAGCGAAGGTCTTCAGCCACCTTCGGCTGACGAGCTTCCGGCTCCTTCCGAGGCTTTCGAAGCCCGCCCTTTCGAGCATGACCACGGGAAGCACGAGCGAATACATTATCGCCAGTATTATCCCCGGAACTACCAGGGCGACAAGTCCCAGGATGACCACGATTCCGACGACTATGCCCACCGCCCAGATCCAGACAATTCTTGAAATGGCGAATCGCACGGAAGGCACCAGGCCTGCCTGTCCAGTCACAATCTCTTCGGACGCAAGTTTGACGGCGCTTCCGACCGAGATTGGATAGAACCCCCACGTCACGATCGCGCTCAAGGCGATCAGCGTTATCAAGGCTCCAAAAAAACCAGGCAGCCAGTTCACAAGCTGCTGAGTCGTCGCGGTGGAAGGGAGAGCTGCTGGCAAGATGACAGCGCGCCGCACCAGCGTCGTGAGGACCCCGATTATCGCCTCCACGACGACGAAAAGAACCGCATATTTCGAGAAGTCGCGTCTGTAGAGCTCGAAGGTCTTGGAGACCACTTCGCCAAGGCCCAGCTCCTGCGTGATTCCTTGCCCTCCAGACACGCCTCCCTTAGCTCTACTCTGTGTTACATATTCGTTTGGCTTGCAAATCAGCGCAGCCCAAGAGCGCCTCAATGTCGAGGTCTGGACCGGATTACCGCTACTTTCCCAAGCCTCTTTGGACAAAGTGGCTGCGGCGCCCCTAATCGACAAATTCCGTAATGGTCTGAGCTCCGCTTTACACTGTTTCCGCTTGAAGTGCGTCCAGGTACTCGCCATACCCCCACCTTCTGGCTAATTCATCTGCTTCTCTTTCCCGTTTGCTCGAGGCCTCCGGTCCGACGTGCTCATTTAACCATGAATGGGCTAGCTCGTGGGCGATTACTCCCATGGCCGCAGGGTTGGACAGCTTATCCAGTAACTCGCTGTAAAAAGTGAGCTTCTGCGTACCCGCGCTTTTTCTCCCTCTCCCTCGTCCTTTTCCCTCTTCTGGCCCGACGCTATAAGTCGTCAGCCCCACCAGTCCTCGCATGCCGCCTCTTTTTCTGGATTGGATCCTCTTGACAGTCCGAATGGGCAACTCGTCTTTCGGGAACTTAGAGAGTACCTCGTCTACGAGCAAGCGAAGCCGACGATCGTGCGAATCGAACGAGGCTTCGCCGAGCACGCGCTCCAAATCTTTCACGGAACTCGCTACCTCTCAACCTGACTATTGAGTCAGTTAAGAAGGGTAGGCGAGTTTGCGCCGAAACTCATCGGAAAACTGAGGGAGGCAACGGCTGTTTGAATTCAGAAACTCCACACGACCAGCGGTCGACAAGATAAGACCCTCATTCTCATCCTGATCGCACTACCCGTTCAACCTCTTGCTCGAAGTAAGTCACACCAGAAGCGCACGGCGAGGCCTGATGAACTGGGAATCCATCCCGGGTTGGTTTGGCCTTCACACGTCTTATAACGACAACTCGGAGGCCCGTCCTTTCCCAACTGTAACTTTGTGATCATGATGCGTTTTGATATTAATCGGTCGTCCGCCACTGGCCCCAAGAGAGAGATTCTGGGCAGGAACTCGCTCTCGAAGGTCCTGCCCGTAGTCGCATTGGCGCTTGTCTGCCTGACTATCCTGGTCTCGACCTCAGTCCCAAAGCAAGCGAGTGGGGAATCAGTGGGTTCTTGGACGGCGAGTTCTACATACCCGTTGCACGGCTTCTTATCGGGGACCCCGGAATACGGGGTGGCATCCCAGTCGTGCGACGTCAGCTCCTCCATCATGTATTGTGTCGGCGGTGGCAACTACTATACTGGCGACGTGACCAACCTGGTTTACTATTCCTCCCTTTCCAGTTCGGGGTTCTCAACGTGGACGAATGCGACTCAGTACCCGATACCCATCAAGTCTGCATCGTGCTCGGCGTCGGGTGGATACCTTTACTGCGTCGGGGGGACAACATTCCAGCCGTGCTTCACGGCCCCATGCCCATACGCCGGCCCAGTCAACTCGACCTACTACGCTCCCATTTCAGGTCCGGGTCTGGGAGCTTGGCAGAGCACGACCAGCTATCCAGTCCTCATGGAGACGGGGTCCTGCGTGACCTCGTCAGGTTACATCTATTGCGTCGGGGGAGATGACCTCGGCACCACTTCGAGCGCCGTCTACTACGCTCCGATATCCAGCTCTGGGATCGGCCCGTGGAAGGCAACAACTAGCTATCCGGTCAGCGTCTATGCGGAATCGTGCCTAGCATACTCCGGCTACATTTTCTGCATCGGAGGGGACAGCACCGGACTCAACGGTCTCGATTCCACCTACTACGCTCCCTTGTCGGCCTCGGGGGTCGGCAGTTGGACCAACACGACCAACTACCCCACCAAGATAGAGTCCGGATCTTGCACCGTCTCCTCTGGCTATGTCTATTGCATCGGAGGAAGATACCTGGCTTATCCCCCTCAGGACAACTATGCCAGGGACGCGGTGTACTACACTACCATATCGAGCTCTGGCCTCGGCGGATGGGTAGGCACTACAAGCTACCCTGTCCCGGACTCCAACCTTACCTGCGGTTCGAGTTCGGGCTATCTGTATTGCCTGGGCGGGGAAGCCTCCGGTGCGCCTGACGAGGCCGGAAGGGGCGGAGAGGATAGTCGGACATTCTACACGCAGATCGCGCCCTCGGCCTCCACGAGCGTCTCGACCTCCACGGTGACCGCCACAGAGACCAGTCTGATCACGAGCACCATCACGTCGACGGCCCCCACGTCTACCTTCACCGCCACGACCACCACAACTCTTGTGTCTCCCACGACTACCACGCTGACCTCCCTCTCCGCAACCACGACCACTACGACGATTTCGACGACCAGTACCGGCAGTGTCACTGTGACTCCGACGATCACGCAGACCGTCACAGGGTCGGGGTCGGCAACGAGCACGGCAACGCAGACTCAGACCGTGACTTCCACGACCCCTAGTACCACGACAGAGACGGTGACCGTCGCCGGAAGCCCGTCCACCACAACGACAAACCTGAACGTCACGTCTACGTTGCCGGCGCAGACGTCGACCACGACCATCTTTACGACGATTACTTCGACCGTCGCGACGGTGACGTCGACGATCACGCAGAGCGGCGCTGGGATAAGCAGCGCGGGCATCGTGGCTCTGCTGGCTGCTTCGTTGGTCATTCCTCCGGCCGTGCTCGTCCTCCGAAGATTCGACCGGCGATCACTAAATCCTCCATTCAAAATGAAGGATCTCAGGGTCGTCCTCGTCGCTTCCCTCATCCTTCTTGTCCTCTTTACCACGGCAGCGCAGCCTAAACCGGCAAACGCGGAATCGGTCAACGGTTGGACCTCCTCGACGGCCTTCCCCGAGGCGGGCGTCACGAACTGCGTTACCTACTCCGGATACGTCTACTGCATATCCACAGCGACGGGAGACGCATACTACGCGCCGTTGTCCGCCGCAGGCGTGGGTAGCTGGTCGAGCACCATCCTCCTGCCCTCTCCTGTTTCGAACCCCATCGCCACCTGCGTGGCTTATGCTGCCGACATCTATTGCCTAGGCAACGGGACCAACTACTTTGCTCAAATGTCAAGCTCCGGAGTGGGTCCGTGGTCTACCACGACGGGCCCGCCGCAGGTCAACTCGCCTGATGACAACTCTGCCCGATCATGCTCGGCATACTCGGGATACATGTACTGCGTCGGGGGCACCTTCGCGGCCAACGGCAATGAACAATACATCAACTCGGTCATCTATGCACCGATTTCGGGCTCGGGCATAGGAGCGTGGCAGAACACGACGAGCTATCCGATAGACATCCAAGGCGCGATTTGCGTCACTTCATCGGGATACATCTACTGCATCGGCGGCACCACGGACGGACAGACGCCGACTCTCGCCTCCTACTTCGCACCTGTTTCCCCGTCCGGCGTCGGGGCTTGGCAGATGACAGTAGACTCGCCTTTGGTCTACGCCTCACCCTATTACGGCCCCGAGGGGTGTTTCCTCAACTCGAGCTACGTCTATTGCATCGACTCCGATGGGTCGGTCTACTTTTCCCCGACTTCCAGCACAGGTCTCGGTGGATGGACGGGGACTATGAGTTATCCGTTGAACGTTGAAGGAGAGTCATGTGTTTCAGATTCATACCTGTATTGCATCGCTGGCTTTGAGCCTGGTCCCGGCGTCCCCGCAAACATCAACGTAAACGATACTTACTACACGGGGCTCCAAACCCCTCAAGCCGTCACCGTGACGACGACTGTCGTGTCGACGGCCGTTTCGACCTCGACTTCGACCGTGACACCGACCACGACAAGCACCGCGACGTCGACGGAGTCGTCGACCAGCACGTCGACCGTGACGACGACCTCGACGAGCACAATCACTGCGACCTCTACGTCGACATCAGTGACCACGTCGACAATCACCGCCACCCCCACGACTGTAACCCAAACCGTGAACGGCGGCGCCACGAGCACGGTCACAACGACTCAGACGATCACAACGCAAGTCCCTGACATCATCACGGTCACCCAGACGGCGACCACGACGCCCACGACTACCGTCACCCAGTCAAGCACGACGACAGTCACTCCAGCCATCCAAACCGTCACGACGACCTCGACATCGACGGCATTGGCCACTCAGACTGTCACGGTGACGACCACGCTTTCCGGCAGTAGCTCGCAGTCGAGTTCGAGCTCCTCGCATTCCTCGACGACTACCGCCACAGGAGTTCCTGAGTTCCCTGCCCAGTCTTCCGCCTTCGGCCTGCTCCTGGCCCTGGGGGCTCTCCTTCCAGTGCTACGGGCTGCGATGAGGCGCTCGACAAGGCGGGAAAACGCGACGGTGACCGACAAGAATTGATGCCAATAGGGTACTCGGCACCGTAGATGTGAACAAAGCTTCAACGATGGTCTCTGTCGCAAGCACCAGGAACGTCGGGAGCAGCGACACGTTCATCTCGAGAACGATCACGCCTCGATTCCAGCCCTGCCTTCACGAAAGGTGCGCTTCGTTTTCTAGATACTTAGCGCAATGGCGTGGCAGAGACGCCTTACCGCGTAGTCTTTCGATTATCACAGAGCTCAAAAATGAGCTCAGGTTGCCCCTGAAGGACTCGGATACTTTCTACTGAACTTATCGCTTCTTTTCTTCAAAAACCGATTCATTCCTCCTTCATTATGTCCTGCCTCAGTTCCGGATTTCCTTCCCAGTCATTGTCAGGGCTCGCGGCGGGCTGTGCCACCACGTCCTCCTCTCTTCTTTGTAGCGCTCTTTTTCTTCAAGGACCGGCAATGACAAATGCCAGGATGACAAACATAACGTTATTCCCAGCCCTCCGAGCAGAAGGTTCCAAGCAACATCGATTGAACTCGCTTTTTGGTTGTTGCTCTTTACCATCTCAACCTCAACCGATGACAGCTCAACTATTACAGGACGGAGAGTTTCGAGATAGGACTTGTTCTTGTATTGATCGATCAGCACCTTTGGGTCTGGAACGACTTCCCACTTCTTGACTCTGATGGCCCGAAG
>JAPCJN010000024.1:0-15270 GCA_027886925.1 Nitrososphaerota archaeon | reverse complement strand
AAAAAACCGAAGCGATCAGCAACCCTATACCCAATAACAGCACAAAGATTTCCGATTTTGGCAGTGCAAACATGGCCGTGATTTGATTGGTAACTATGCCAAGGAAGAACCCCGCCAGAACTCCGGAGAGGGAAATCAGGCCAGTTGCTTTGGAATCGAGCTTGTCAGTCCTGTCCGCTCATCATACATCCGTTTCTGGACGAGTCCGAAGAGAAGTTCATCGTGCTTGATGACGTCCTCCTCTTCAGCCGTTTTGGTCAAGGAGTGCTCAAGTTGATAGTGCGAAGAATCTTAAGTCTTCCCTTCTCAATATTTCGGTTGTAACGAATTCAGGCCAGTGAGGAGAAACTCGTCCAAGATGGCGTCGGCAGGTCCAAGGCCTCCGTGAACTCCTTCGAATCGGTCGTCCCCTGGCATGGGGCGAAAATTGCGCTGAAGCACGAAAGATTCTCAAACAAGAGTCAAGACAGATGGGGCTACTTGTTCGTCCGACGTTTCGCCAAATTGGTCTCTATGAGCCGTATTGCCGTTTCCAAAAGTCCAACCTGGCATCTGGATCGTGTGCTTGGTTCGGGATTGACATGGAATCAAACGATGACGACCTAAAGAATTTCGAAGCTCATGGAGCAGAGCCCCTGCCGGTCGCAAGGGACCAAGGCTACGTGGAGCACGACGGCGCTCGAATTTGGTACGCGACATACGGTTCCGGCCCGACCGTGGTCATGCTTCATGGTGGCCTCGGCAATAGTGGCAATTGGGGTTATCAGGTTCCAACGCTGATCAATTCTGGCCGCCGCGTGGTGGTCATTGACAGCCGCGGCCACGGCAGTACGCGCGACCTACGGCCTTACACATATGAGTTGATGGCATCCGACGTCCTCGCCGTGATGGACGCGTTGCACGTGAAAAAATCGGCTATCGTGGGCTGGAGCGATGGCGCATGCACCGGTCTGGTCCTCGCCCGGCAGGCTCCTGAGCGCGTCGCAGGCGTATTCTTCTTTGGTTGCAATATGGATCCCAGCGGCACAAAGCAAATCGAACCCTCTCCGATCCTCGAACGGTGTTTCGGCCGGCATAGCAGAGACTATGCCGAGCTGTCGGTCACGCCGGGCCAGTTCAAGGCATTTGCTGAAGCGGTCGGCCTGATGCAGAGGTCGGAGCCTAACTATTCTGCGCGCGATCTGGCTGACATCCACGTGCCCTTTGCGATCGTGCAAAGCGAGCGCGACGAGTTCATCAAACCCGAGCACGCCGAATATCTCGCTCGGAGCATTCCCGGAGCGGAGTTGATACTCCTGCCCGGCGTGAGCCATTTCGCACCGCTGCAACGGCCGGACCAATTCAACGACGTAATGAGTGCTTTCCTCGACAAGGTTCTTTCTTGAAGAAAGACTACATTCGGCGGCTTGGCTCGGGCTACTTTGGCGACTCCCCTTCAAGGGGCGGGGCTTTTCAGGGCAGTCCCCTTACGCCCTCAGCTAAGAGCCACAACATGACCGACAGCTCCCCTAGAGCCTCTGGCAGCAGGAGCGTCTGGGAACGAAACCTGAATATGATGGCAAGACCAAAGAGAAAAAGCTGATTGCCAGATAGGCAAAGCCGTTGACAATCCGCAGGATGCCGAGAATCCGAGGGATGAAACCCGATTTCTGCTGAAGAAGCGTTTTTTTCGGAGGCATTAGAACCCGCGTCACCATGCCAACCGCTCGCCGTGTGCGCTTGATCGTTCTCTGTGGGATTCCTGGAAGTGGCAAGACCACCATAGCGCTCGCGATTGGAGCGAGGCTCGAGAGGTGCGTCCATATCGAGACCGACGTGGTGAGAGGGATGATCGCAAAGCCCCTGTACGCATCCGGTGAGTCGAGGTTCGTCTACCAGACCGCAGTCTCGGTTGCAGCGGAAGCTCTCACGCACAAATACGACGCAGTGCTCGTGGCGACCTTCGCCAGAGAGGAGTTCAGGCGTGAGGCGATTTCGAAGCTTGGCAACCTCTGCGATACATGGCTCATGGTTTGGGCCTGGTGCGACCCTCTCTTGGCCTACCAGAGAAGTTCCCAGAGGAACTCGAGAATCCGCCGCGAGGACTTCATGAGGCTCTGGCGCACGTACGAGCCGCCCAGAGACGCGCTCGTGATTGACACTCGGGCGACCTCTCCTGAGGAAGCCGCTAGGAAGATACTGACGGCGCTCGGCGAGAACTTGGATTAGCCGCCGGTCCTTCCATCTCGCGCATCATCTCATATCTTGTAATCGACTCACTCTTACGGCACAAAAAGAGGTGGTGAGCGCCGATGATGTCCGGCGCTTCTATTTTCTTTGTCTCGCGAGGACCAGCTGCGGGACTGGTGCCTTTTGCAGAGCTACCTCGGTCTGAGGGCGCGACGCCTTGGATATCGCGGCCAGCATCACCTCAAAGTCCTCGAACTCCAGTTCTTCACAATCGCACATTGAGACCAATTTGGGTGGTCTCTTAATTTATCTCTTGCGCATCTTTTTTCTTGAATCGTCGATTGCTCGCACCCGTAGTTCGCGGATTGGCGATGTCGTTCGTGGTCATTATGGGGTAACACGTTCACAGGCCGGGTCGACCCATGCGTAGACTGGAGGGACGAGAGGCCCTGATGAACTCGGTTCATGATGAGCCACGCGCATTAGCGATAAAGAGGTCTCGTTGAAGATTGGGAGACGATAGAGCAGTCGGCAGAATTTCTCGGGGCCAAGGAAGTGACCTGCTGGGATTTAGTTTGTTTCCGGCTTGATTAGGCAACCGGAGTATATACTCCGAGTCAATACGCCCAATGTTAGACCTGCATGTAAGAATACATAAATCACAGTTCGTGCCATAACGGGACAACAATGACACTCGAGGACAAGGTTAGGTACGCGTTGATGGCTCTGGCAGGCAGCGCTGCCGTTGCGACTTCCATTCTGGGCATGCACGTCGGCCTGCTAGAAATCGCGGGCGGCGTGGGCTCAAACTAGCCGACAGGACTCAAGGCCGCGCCCTCTCCCTTTTTCCTCTCCTTCCGGCCCGAGCCCGTAATTCCTCCGAAAGCTCTTCTGATCCCTTCGAGGACAAGGTCTCCCTTGTACACCCAGCGCTTCGATTCCTCGTCGAACAGGTGGGGATGAATCGCGTAGTTCGCGGCCCCCGACTGATCGACGGTGAAGATCTTTGCCTTGCTACCGAGGGGCCTTAGGACCTTCCCGAAGAAGCCGAACGCCTCCATGAGAGACTGGAGAGGGATGAACGTCTCCGCGTTGTAGTCTGAATCGCCCACCTCCTCGCTCCACAGGTATGGAATCGAGTGTAGGTGCGCTCTCACGTTCATCATCTCCGCCGCCGAGAGGTCCTTCGCGATGAAGTTTATCCCGACGAAGGATTGGCGCTGGGCCACGTAGCCGGTCCTGGTATCCCGGACAGTCCCCACCCAGCTGATCCGGTAGTCTGCGAAGAGCCCCCGCGCCTCCACGTGCTTCCTGAAATGCCAGGAGGCCGTCGATCGGTCGATTAGGTCCCTGGACGCGACATCGCTGACCCTCTGGTCGTAGTCATACTGGAGCCTCTTGACCATCAGGAGGTCGATCTTGTCGAGCTTCACCGGCTCGGAGACGGGGGGGTCTTGGACGTTCTCCGGGGGCTTCAGTGACGACGAAGACCAGTCGAAGTCCCACCCCGGCAGCTCCCAGTTGTAGTCCTCGACCCACATCCTGGAGTGCGTCAGCCGTGTGCAGTTGTAAGTCTGGAGCACCCGTGCGGCTCCAAGCCCCTCCAGCTCTCTGTAGAAGCCCCTGAGCTTGGGGTGCAGCGACGGAGGAGCCAGGTGGTCCAGGAAGAAGAGGTTGTCAGGGATAATCGGGTATGCCGTGTTCACGTAGAGCTCTTCCCAGACGCCCGAAAGAAGCGCACCCCTGTGAAAAAGGGGCTCGATCTCGGGGTCGAACGTCACGATGAACTGGATGTGCTTCAGACCCAGCTTGTCGTGGTCAAGCTCTCGCTGGACGCGCATCCTCCTCTTTATGATGTGCTCCTTGTAGAGGTACCTCACCGTCTCGAGAGGGATGCCGGACAGCCTCGAGATCTCCGGGATGTCCGCCCCGACCTTGAGTATGAGCGCTAGGATCTGGCTCTCTCGCTCAAAGAGCCGGGCGTGGTCGCTGGCCGTATGACCTTCGAGTTCACCTGTCAGGTCATTTCTCTCCCGTCGTGCTGTTCGTGCTCACCACAAGATTCTCAAATCTCGTGATGACGTCTCCGGTTTTCAGCTGCCACATCTTCTTTTCCTGGCTGTAGAGCCTGTAGGCGATTGTAAATCTCAAGGCCTTGGTGTGGTCGAGTATGAAGAGCTGTGGCTTCGTCCTTGTCTGCACTGTAAGTGCTTTGACTCTCTTCAAGAACTCTGGGTAGGAAGCTATGGGGATGAAGAACTCGGCGTAGTAATTCGGGTCGGACGCCTCGAACCACAGGAAGGGCACCCGGTTGAGGTTCGCTAGGAGCCTCGCCCTCTGACCATTGGTCGCCCCCGTGACCAACAGAGCGATGCCCAGGTAAGTGTGAGGCTTCGACTCCGCCTTCTCGGTCTTGGCGTTGTAGCGGCTGCCCTGCCACAGAATCCTATAGTCCCTAATCAGGCCGCGGCCCAGGACGTGGTTCTTGTAGTGGCGCCGCAGCGCCTTGTAGGGGACGTTGACCTTCTTCGCAATCCCGACCAGCTTCTGGTTTGCATCGATGCTCAGCTCCTTCAGGATAAGGAGGTCAGACATGTCGTACTTCTCGGCGTCAGTCCTTCCGCTCGGCACCAGGGTGACTCCTGTGATCTCCTCCCCCCACCAGTCATACGACCAAGAACCGTTCGAGAAGTCGTAGTAGTCCGGCTTCATGGGGACGCTCCTGACCTCCTCGAACTTCAGGATCTGCATCTCCGTGAATATCCCGATCTCATGAAGCCTCCAGTACAGCCGGCTGCACTCCTCTCGAAGCTCTGCCGGAACGGTCACCTGAATGATGAAAAGGCCTTCAAGGGTCGTCTCCATGAACCCCGTCAGGTAGCACATCTCGTTCAAATCCGACATCACGGCGACCGAGTGCTGCTCGAAGATCGGAGCCAGTTTCGCGATAATCAACAATCGCTTGAGCCCGAGCTTTTGGTAGTCGAGGTTGGCCTGGACCACGAGCCCCCGCTGCAGGAAATACCTGTAGAACCTGTACCGTGCGGTCTCCTTGAAGACCCCTGTGCGGCGCGCAACTTCGTCGATGTTAGGACCGACCTCCATGATCTGTTTGGTCATCTTGACCAAGTCGTCGTTTCGCGTACGCGCCCCATCTTCGGTAATCTCCTTTCCCAGAGAAGACACCCTAGCCACCAGCTTGTCCCTCCTCGCATAAAAATGTTCTACAATTCACAAACTCGAAGGTTCGAAGCTTGTGGATAGTAGGATAAGTACGTCAACACCCCCAAAACGATTTTCGCAGGTGCCATTGCGCAATAAGCTGTTGAGGTTGAAGCTAGAACATTCATCCGAGAAAAGCGACAGCGCGATTGTGCTCAAGTTCGGTCATGCTGAAGCCTCGCAACTTGGTCTGACATGGAGCACCAAGGAGTAGCCTCAATCTAGGGTTCGCAGCCGCTCAGACAGGGTGCGCTAGAACGGCGTTTTCCCCAACTTCGTCGAGCCTCTGAGGTAGGTGGAAAAGAGGAAATCTTGAGTTGGGACGATATTTGTGCAAGCAAGGTAAGGCCCCATTACTTGGGATTGCTCTTCCACTTCCAGTTCCGGATTTCCGACATGTCTTGACCGTGCTCGCGGATGTAATTGTTGTGCTCAATGAGCTTGTCCTGCATATGCTGCTTGAGATAGTCGCCCTTTGAACCTAAGTGCGCCACGCGATTTATCACATCTTGCACCAGGTGGAAACGGTCCAGACCGTTCTGCACCCTCATGTCGAAGGCCGTCGTGATCGTCCCTTCCTCCTTGTAGCCACGGACGTGGATGCGTTGGTTGGTCCGGCGATATGTAAGCCTGTGGATCAGCCACGGGTATCCGTGGAATGCAAAGATTATCGGTCTATCTTTGGTGAAGAGCGAGTCATAATCTGTGTCGCTGAGTCCGTGTGGGTGCATACTCTCAGACTGCAACTTCATGAGATCGACGACGTTGACCACCCGGATCTTCAAATCAGGCAGGTGCTCGCGGAGGATGGAGACAGCGGCAAGAGTCTCCAGCGTGGGCGTGTCACCGCAGCACGCCATCACCACATCAGTGTCGGAGTCCTGGTCGTTGCTCGCCCATTGCCAGATTCCAATCCCCTCGGTGCAATGCTCAATCGCCGCGTCGATGGACAGCCACTGCGGAAGAGGATGCTTCCCGGCAACGACGACGTTCACATAATTTCGACTGCGCAGGCAGTGGTCAAAGACCGAGAGCAGGCAGTTGGCATCTGGGGGAAGATAGACCCGGACGAAATCGGCCTTCTTGTTGACGACGTGGTCGAGAAAGCCGGGGTCTTGGTGTGTGAACCCGTTGTGGTCCTGCTGCCAGACATGAGATGAAAGCAGGTAGTTCAGCGATGAAATCTTTCGGCGCCAAGGCAGCTCAGACGTCACCTTCAACCACTTGGCGTGTTGGTTGAACATCGAGTCCACGATGTGGACGAACGCCTCATAGCAGTTGAAGACTCCGTGCCTCCCGGTCAGAAGATATCCCTCCAGCCAACCCTGACATTGGTGCTCGCTGAGCATCGAGTCGAGCACGCGACCGGTCGGCGCCAGGAACTCGTCATTCTTTTCCTGCCTGGCATCCCACTGGCGATTGGTGACTTCGAAGACTGCCCCCAGAAGATTCGAGAGAGTCTCGTCGGGACCGAAGATTCGGAAATTGCGTTGATCCTGATTCATCTTGAGCACATCGCGGAGGAACTTCGCCAAGATCGACGTGTCCTGACCGTCAACGGCCCCGGGGGAGGGGACTGCCAGAGCATGGTCGCGGAAATCAGGCATCCGCAGGTCGCGAAGCAGAATGCCGCCGTTCGCATGGGGATTGTCGCTCATACGCCTGTTCCCCTTGGGGGCCAGCTCGGCCAGCTCGGGCACTAGCCGCCCATTTTCGTCAAATAGCTCCTGGGGCCTGTAGCTCTTCATCCATCCCTCAAGCTTCTTGACGTTGTCGGGGTGCTCCGCGTCCACTAGGAGGGGCACTTGGTGCGACCGGAAGGTGCCCTCGACCGGCAGGCCATCCACGAATTTAGGCCCCGTCCATCCCTTGGGTGATTTTAGGACAATCATGGGCCAGCGCGGCCGAGTGGAGTCTTTCTTGCTCCGCGCACTCCGCTGGATCTGCCGGATGGACTCGATGACCTCTTCCATGATTGTGGCCATGAGTTCGTGCATCTTCTCCGGGTCATCACCCTCGACAAAGTGTGGCGTCCAGCCGCAGCCCTGAAGAAACTGCTCCAGTTCACTTTTTTCGATTCGGGCCAGAACGGTCGGATTGGCGATCTTGTAGCCATTGAGGTGCAGGATTGGCAGGACAGCGCCATCCGTGACTGGGTCGAGAAACTTGTTAGAATGCCACGCGGTGGCCAGCGCACCGGTCTCGGCTTCTCCATCGCCGACGATGCAAGCTATGATCAGTTCTGGATTGTCGAACGCGGCCCCAAACGCATGACTGAGCGAATATCCCAGCTCACCACCTTCGTGAATCGACCCCGGCACAGTAGGCGCGACGTGACTGGAAACCCCACCGGGGAAGGAGAATTGCTTGAAGAGGGCGCTCATTCCATCTTCGTCCTGGCTGACGTTCGGGTAGATCTCGCTGTAGGTGCCTTCAAGGTAGACATTACTCATCAGCGCGGGGCCGCCGTGACCGGGGCCAGAGATGTAGATCATGTCCAGGTCGTACTTCTTGATGACCCGGTTCAGGTGCACGTAGATGAAATTCTGGCCTGGCACCGTGCCCCAGTGTCCCACCACAAGCGGCTTGACATGAGACAGGCTCAGCGGCTCCCTCAAAAGCGGATTGTCATAGAGATAGATTTGACCAACTGAGAGGTAGTTGGCCGCTCGCCAGTAGGCGTCTATCCTGTGCAGATGTTCTGGGGTGATTCTACTTTTTTTGGTGGTCTTCATGGAGCTTCTCTTCTTGTGAAGAGCTGAGGCCGAGGATGCTATTTACGGTCTTGGCTATTATCAGCGCTTCATCGGTGTGGATGACCCTAACGACCACGCGGCTCGTCGTTGTGGAGATGACGCCCTCGTTCTTGGAGTTTCGCTTCTCCTCGAGTTCGAGTCCAAGAAATCCCAGACCATCGCAAATCCTGACCCGGATTTCGGGGGAGTTCTCCCCTATGCCGCCGGCGAAGACCAGCGTGTCCAGTCCGCCCAGAGCCGCAGCGAACGCGCCGATCCATTTCTTGACATTGTAACAGAAGAGGGCGAGGGCCTCAGCCGCACGCACGTCAACGTTCTCGATCTTGAGCAAGTCACGCACGTCCGAACTTGTCTCCGAGATGCCTAGCAGTCCCGACTTGAAATTGACCATCTCGCTGAATTGCTCAGCCCCCATTCCTTCATTTCGTGCGAGGTACCCGACCAGCCCTGGATCGAGGTCCCCCGAGCGGGTGCTCATCGGCAATCCAGCGGCTGGTGTAAGGCCCATGCTCGTGTCCACCGACCTGCCATCACGCACCGCCGCGAGACTCGCGCCATTGCCTAGATGGCAGAGGATGACCTTTCCGTTCCTCACCGCCGGGTCCCCCAGGCGCGCAAGCTCCTCAACCAGAAATGCATACGAGAGCCCATGGAAGCCATACCTTCGCACACCCTGGGCTTCATAGCGACGAGGGATCGGCAACATTCGGGCGACGCGCGGCAGGTCGTGATGAAAGGCCGTATCGAAGCACGCCACCTGAGGTAAGTCGGGAAATCGGCGACGGAAACCCTCGGCAAGCAGAATCTCCTCCGGCAGATGGTCAGGATCTAATGGTGTGAGCCTGCTGAGATCGTCAATCATCTCAGGGGTGATTCGCTGAGGCTCATAATACTTCGGGCCGCCCTGGACCAGACGATGCCCGACGGCGCTCAATCCACCTAGTCCGCTCATTTTCTCAATCAAGTCTGTGAGAGCGCCCACCGCCGCGGTATGGTCTGGCGCGCTGATTTGGTGCGAAAAGTTGTCCTCCATGTTCGCGCCCTTCACGTGCAATGTTGCTTCCGGCATCCCAATCCGCTCGATTTGGCCTTCCAGAATCCTACGGAATGAGTCACCAATCTCGAACAGAGCGAATTTGATGCTGGACGAGCCGCCGTTTATTGTGAGGATGCGTGGATCAGACGGTTTCGTGGACACCTTCTCGCCCTTCACCTTGGATGAAGCCACCTTGCTTGGAGAGGTGCCGGAGACCAGCTCATCCTTGCGGGGTCTCTTTTCAGCCGCCTGAATTCTAGAATGCAAGCCCTTCCGGCCCATCCACTTCATTCCGTTATGATTCCCGCCCAATCCCTTGGCACAGGAGGCTATGAAGGAATGCTTCGTCGCGCAGATGCTATACAAGCTGAGCAGCGAGAGGACCAGAGGGCCGATTAGAGACTCTTCAGGTATCAGGAGTGGCTGATAGGGAGATACTTCGGGACTCGCTCGCTCGCGAGCTCGGTTCCTTGTGACGTTCCGTCCTTGATCATCCCGGAGGGTCGAGCGGCTGGGACTCGTTCGGCGCACGATGGTGCGCGTTCTCGTCACGTGGGAACGCCTCGTCCTGTCCCGACCGACGATCCTGCTTAGGGCCGGGCCTAACGGCGAGTTCGGTCCTCAGCTCACCGCTTTCTTTACGAGCGCGGCGATTCTTTCCTCTTCAGCTGCAGTCAATCCCTTCAGCGCGAAGGCGATCGGCCACATGGCGCCCTCGTCGAGGTTCGCCTTGTCGCTGAAGCCGAGCGACGAGTACCTCGTCTTGAACTTCTGCGCTGGTTGGAAGTGGCAGACCACCTTGTCGTCCTTGGAATACGCGGGCATCCCATACCAGAGTCTCGGCGAGAGGGCTGGCGCGCTGGCTTTGATGATTGCATGGAGCCGTTTGCCCATGGTTCGATCCGGTTCCGGCATCTCGGCGATCTTCGCGAGCACGACGCTTTCCCCGTCCGCCTCGTCCGCATTCAGCTCTTGGATGCGATCCTTCATCGCGCCTCGTTCCTCGTCCGTGAACCCCTTGAGCTTCTTGCTGGTCGCTGTGATGCTATTGGCGGACTTCTGGGCGCCCTTCTGTGCCGGTTTCATGGAATTCTATTCGTCATCAGAGCTTAAATATCTTCACGAGTTCATTCCTTGCGTAACAATCAGCTTCGCTGGGCCTTGTTGTAGGGACTGCTCGCAACCGTCAGAGGCAGCATTATCCATGGGATCCGAATCCTTTTCCATTCGAGTCCCTTCCGACCCCATTCCTAGTAGCTCAGAATGAGTGCCGTTTGGCTAAAGACGCTTGAAACAAAGCTAATCTTCGAGCGATAAAGCGCTGACAAATACATCGGGAAATATGAACTTCTAGAGGTTCAGCGCTGCACGAGGTTCTGTTGAGTTGCCGTTTGTACCGAATGCATCTCGCGCTAGACCAAACGAAGACTGGACAGCAAATTAAGTCCCAGTGAAATAACGCGGCAACATAATTTCTATGTCATATCATTCGGTAACATATATATAGTGTTACATTTGTAACACACTGAATATAACATGACGACACAATTGACAGCGACTCAAACGTATCCGACGACCGTCTTCGCGTCGGTGCAACCTAGAATGCTCAACGAAGTGACTGAGCAACTAAGGAAGATTCAGGGAATCACATACTTCTCACCGGTGATCGGCAGGTTCGACCTTGCAATCGAGCTCAAGGCATCCGAGCAGCAGCAAGTCTACGAACTTGTGAACAAGATCCGATCCTTGAACGGTGTCACATCCACTAGGACATATACCCCAACCATGGCCATCTCAAGCCCCCGGACGGTCCAGGCATCTGACTCTCTCGCAATAGTGCTATTGCAAGTGAACGAGCCAGCGCAGAAGATCCTCGCATCTCTACAGCAGCACCAGCACGTCCGCAACGCGTTCGTCGTATCCGGCGAATTCGACATCATCGCGAGCATCTACGGAAAGAACCAAGACGAAGTTCTCTCCCAGGTTCCGAAGATCGCCGAAATGCAAGGCGTCAAGACAAGCGAGACGCTCCTAGCCTACAAGCCATCGTGGCAGTAGGTTCGGATTTTTTTCAGGCCCGGGCGGCAGCAACAACGGACTTGTATCAAGCTGCTGCTCGGGCAAACAGCCTAGCTTACGGGAAATCAAGCTTCTAGAGAAGATGTCACTTGCTGAGAACCGAGAAACCTAATCGGGTTCATTCAGCCAAGGTCGTTCTGCTCCTATCGATCTCCTCTCTCAGGATCTCATAGGTCTTCGGACCCTCGTCTCTGTCCAAGATGAGAATAGTCTCCTCTCCGATGTAGGTCTGGTGTATGCTGATTCCGTGACGATAGAGCAATTCAGTGAGGAAGAACCCAAACTCCGAAGTGAGCTCGACTTCAGGGGAGAGGTGGATGTCCAACCTGGAAAGCCTTGTGGTCTCCTTCGCGATGCGACCTTTTCCAAGGGAACCACGAATCAGACTCGTATACTCGGCTTCGTCCGCAATCAGCTTGATCGAGTTTGACAACTGGAACAAGTGAATCGGTTCACTCAAGGCTGAAGAAAGCTCTACTATCTGCTTGACCATTGGGAGGAGCTCGGATTTCTTGGTCTTGATTGTTACGTCAACCACATCGCTGGCCAGCGTTATGCGTGCAGCCTTCAAAACTCGCAGGGGTCTTTCGTGCTCTCCTTCGGCTTCCTTTATCGAAGCGGAGAATCTCATGATTGCGACGACTATGGTGTTGATTGTCGTAGGCTTCCCGGCCTTCCTCTCAACCTCGGCTTTGATATTGGCCGCAAGGGCGTGGTAGTTGATGAGCCTCGATTTGAGGCACTCATACACCGGCGGGTTATGCGTAATTATCGAGGCTACCACCGTGGGAATCGATGGCTTGCTCACCACCGCCAAGTCTCTCACCAGTAGGCGAGTCCATGTAATATTTAATCCTTGAGTATAGGCAGATATATATACTTGGTAATATATATTACAATCAGCGAATAATTATGAGCACAACAAGCAATCAGGTAGCAGCGGTGCCACCGGCGACCTCGGGCACCCGATTCACGAACTTCCTCAAGCGTATCAAGGCGATGCTGCGCCGATAAAGACGACCAAGAATCGTGAGCATCATTGTCAGAGTCTTCGTTTGTGACGACATCGGGAGGACAACAGGTCCTGGTACTGCGACAAGGTAGCACCCAGAGTCGGGGGAAGAGGGCTCAGAACAACAATATCGCAGCGGCCAAGCTCATCGCCGAGCTATTGAAGACTTCGCTCGGCCCCAGAGGCATGGACAAGATGCTCGTCGATTCTATGGGAGACGTTACGATTACCAACGACGGCGCCACGATGCTGAAGGAGGCTGACGTCCAGCATCCCGCCGCGAAGATGATGGTGGAGATAGCAAAGGCGGTCGACGGTGAGGTCGGCGACGGGACAACCTCCTCTGTAGTGCTCGCTGGAGCGCTCCTCGCGAACGCAGAGAAGCTCTTGGAGCAGGGCGTCCATCCCATGCTCATCGTGAGCGGCTACAGGAAGGCCGCCCATCAGGCACAAAAGATCCTCGATGATATCGCGATCGGCGTGGAAGCGGAGGACAAGGCTACGCTGACCAAGATCGCAAGGACGAGCATGGCCTCGAAGATGATCTCGAACGACAGCGCGGACCTAGCCGCGCTCGTGGTGAACGCCCTCCTCCAGGTCGTCGAGAAGACGGCCGAAGGGAAGCTCATCGTCGACCTTGACAACCTGAAGGTCGAGAAGAAGGTCGGCGCCTCTCTCAGAGACACATCCCTCGTACGCGGGATAATCCTCGACAAGGAAGTGGCGCACTCTGGGATGCCGAAGCGGGTGGAAAAGGCGAAGATAGCCCTGGTCAGCTCGGCCCTCGAGATTGAGAAGACAGAGTTCGACGCGAAAATCAACATCAGCAACCCTGCCCAGATGCAGCAATTCATCGACGAAGAGACCAAGATGCTGAAGGGCATGGTCGACAAGATCTCCGAGTCCGGAGCAAACGTGCTCCTCTGCCAGAAGGGAATCGACGACATGGCCCAGCATTACCTCGCGAGGGCCGGCATCCTGACTGTGAGAAGGGTCAAGGAGTCCGACATGGTCAAGCTAGCAAAGGCAACCGGCGCAAGGATAGTATACGGGCTCGACAGTCTGACAAAGTCTGACATCGGACAGGCAGGCCTCGTCGAGGAGAGGAAAATCGAGGACGACAAGTGGACCTTCATCGAGGGGTGCGAGAACCCGAAGGCCGTCACCGTCTTCATC
This sequence comes from Nitrososphaerota archaeon, assembly GCA_027886925.1. The sequence goes on along the minus strand of JAPCJN010000024.1, from coordinate 1,820 downwards.
AGGGGCGGGAGCCAGAGGGTCATAGACGAGGTCGAGAGGTCGATGCACGACGCCATCATGGTCGTCAAGGACGTCCTAGAGAACCCCGCCATCGTTGGCGGAGGCGGCGCGGTCGAGGAGGAGCTCTCCTACCGCTTGATGAAGTGGTCGAGCAGGCTCGAGGGCAGGGAGCAGCTGGCCGCGATGAAGTTCGCCGAAGCCTTGGAGGCGATACCGCTGGCGCTTGCCGTCAACGCGGGATTCGACCCCATCGACATCCAGGTCGGGTTGCGGGAGAAGCACAGCGCCGGCAAGGCTTGGTTCGGCGTGGACGTACTTGGTAACGGCATCCGGGACATGCTGGAGAAGGGCGTCATCGAGCCGGTCGGAGTCAAGGAGCAAATCATAAAGTCGGCGACCGAGTGCACATGCATGATCCTGAGAATCGACGACGTCATCGCGAGCAGCAAGAAGGGACCTTCAATGCCGCCAAGTGGACCGGGAGGTCCAGGCGGAATGGAAGGCATGGACTAGGCCAAGAAGACAAGAAAAAAGGACCGGGCGCTGAGAATTCGGTCTCAGCCGAGAACGTGATTCGGATGAGCGGCAGTTGGTGGAGGGTTCGGACACAAGAGGGAGTCTGGACCAGGTCTACAGCGAGTCCAAAAGCACTTGAGCAGAGCCAGTTCCATTTCTTAACCTCGCCCGAAAGTGGCTAAAGAGCATGAACGGACGATGCTCCAAAGGAGAGAGGAGACGATTCAGCTTCGACCCCTCCTCCGGGAGTCTGGAAGCCGTTTGAGCAGGACGAGCCCGTTTCTTAAGCCCGGGACGATTTGTCTCATTCGAGATAGTTCGCTTACTTGCTGCGATGGGTGAGATTTTTGATGAACTCTTTATCGTATTCTCGCTTGGAAGTTGCACCTCTGGTTGTTCGACGGGATGATCGGAATGAAGATTATTGAACAGCAGAATAGCGTAGCTTAGAGCGGATTCTACGTCTCCCTCGATGGGGTTAACGCGCCGAATCGATACACGCCGTTCCGGATATCGTGATATGCTGTAATGACCGGCGCATGTTGTCGTGCGGGAATTGAACCCGAAACTTCGACAAACGAGGAACCTGACTACACAAGTTGAGTCAACGACGGAACGGTGGGATCCTCGAGATGTTGCAATGCGTAGATTCCGGTGTGAGGCTTCACCCCAAACATCACAAACAACTTCGCGTAGCTGGAACTCATCGAGAGGATACGCGACCTGATGGGCGAATCCTTTGCCAAGAAGAGGATGTGCGCATCGTGCGACTGCTGGAGGGTGATTATCTCCTGGGACGTGACCTCGAGCAGCGAATCCAGGTCGGAGGCGAAGAGGTTTTCGAGCGCGCTCACAGACTTGACGAGCAAGACCGCCTTGACTCTCATCGTCTGACTAGCAGGAGCAGCGCCCCACCTACTAGTGCCGCGATGAGACCGACCACTCCCCAAGCCAGTCCGCCGAACATGAGCTGGCTTAGATAGGCTACGACTCCGAGGAGGACGAAGACTGAGCCGGCGGCCAGGAACGTAACCCCCAGACCCCCGAGGACGAGGGTTCTCAGCACCCTGTGCTGGAGCCTGCTCGCATATCCCTCGATTGAGTACTTCAGCTCGTCGGTGAGGCTGTCTACGAGTTGCTGGACAGCCTTCTGCAGGATTCCCAACTAGTCTTTGCTCTTTCCCAGGATCATTCCGACGAGGAGCCCCGTCATCACGGCGAACCCCATTGCGAGCATTGGGTGCTCCCTAACCTCCTCCCGTCCCATCTCCAGCACGTCCTCGTACCCTCCGTTGATTTCAGCT
>JAPCJN010000023.1 GCA_027886925.1 Nitrososphaerota archaeon | reverse complement strand
GGCTATCTTGCCATGAGAGGCAGGAAGCCCGCGTCCTAATTTTTTCTTCGTCTATATTCTAAGATATCCCGCTAATTTTGCTCTACGTCTGGGGATACCAGAGCCTAACCGGTCTGGAGTTGCGGAAAGTAGCTCCTCTCGATCTCTTCGATTTCCATCTCGGAGGTGGCCTTGCTATAGTCGTGCAGAGGGTCGTGGTTCAGGGACTCGAAGGTCGGTCCCCACTTGTAGATCGATAGAAATTCCCTGGCCTCTTTTTCTTCACCGAGGATGAACAAAGTCGCTGCGACCGCTTCCACGGAGCTCAGTATGCCCCGCCTCGAGTAGTTGGTCGGGTTGCCCGCCAAGAGCGCCGGAAGCCTTCTGTGCTTTCCGCCGATCTTTCTAAAGAAGACCTCCTGCGCCAGGTTCCAAGAGCAGTCTATCGCGAGAATGGATTTGACGCTGCCTGCATCAAGAGGAGTGAGCAAAGTGCCTGCATACGGGTTAAGGACTATGGTGGTATCGGACGCATGGAATTTTTTGGTAACCTCGGTCGCTAGCTCCATCTTTACCATCTTCGCGGCGGTGCACTTGGCTGGGTCGTCCTGTGCATAGTCGATAACGAAAACGTTCATTCTTTGGGTGCCACTCCTTTCGCTCCTCTTCTTGCAAAGGTCGATGAAAATGGGGCCTAATATGTTTCGTGAGGGCAACCGGTTGAAGGCAGTAACGTCTTTGGAGGTCTACGCGTTCGCAGGCGGGGGCGTTGTTTCTGCTCTGATTCCTGATATACTTCCTGATACCAATCCTTCACCATGAACCCGAGGCTGTCGCTCTTATGACTCTGGAACAGTGGACCGCTGTCGAGCGCTACATCACAGACCTGCTCGTTCCTCCGGACCCGGTGCTCGACTATGTGCTAAGGGCCAGCTCTGAGGCGGGCCTGCCCCCAATCAATGTCAGCCCGAATCAGGGCAAACTCCTCTGGCTCTTGGCGCGCGTCCAACGTGCGCGAGCCATCTTGGAAATCGGAACTCTTGGCGGCTACAGCACGATTTGGCTCGCTCGGGCGCTCCCTGCGCGCGGTCGCCTTACCACCCTGGAAGTCGACCCAAAACACGCCAAAGTCGCGATGAGAAACATCGCGAGGGCAGGCCTCGCCAAAGTCGTCGAGTTACGCCTTGGTCGAGCGCTTGACACGCTATCGCAGCTTGCGGCCGAGAATCGGGGCCCATTCGACTTGATCTTCATCGACGCCGACAAGCCCAACAACCCGGAATATTTCGAATGGGCGCTAAAGCTCTCCCGTCGCGGGAGCCTCATCGTCATCGACAACGTCGTCCGCGAAGGAGAGATAATCGACCCGACGAGCAACGATCCAGCTGTCCTCGCGACGCGCCGGCTCAACGAAATCCTCGCGGCTGAGCCAAGGGTGAGCGTCACGGCGATACAGACCGTGGGCAGCAAAGGCTACGACGGGTTCGCAATCGCACTCGTCATGACGGGTAAATAGCTGCGTGTATGTATGTCCAAGAGCGCCGTTCTTCCCTATCGTGCAAGGACGAGAGAAATGGAACGTATCGGGCAAAATGGTTTTGTTTGCTTGAGCCGCCGGACCTTTAGCCTCCCAAGATTCAGTTTGATTCAGTTCGAATGAAGTCTTTTATACCGATTGTTGACTAATACCGTCGAACAATATGCCGATGGCCTTCGTTCTCATCAATGCGGATCTGGGGGCAGAAGAGGAACTGCTAAAGTCGCTGCGGGGACTAGAATTTGTCCGCGATGTCTATGTCGTGTACGGAGTCTACGACATCATAGCCAGGGTCGAAGCCGACACCATGGAAAAGGTGAAGGAGACCATCACTTGGAAGATTCGAAGACTTGACCGCGTCAGGAGCACCCTGACGATGATAGTCGTCGAAGGCTGAGTCCTTCAAGCCATCCTGTCTTTCCGTAGGGCAAACACGCAAATTCTCCCGCGGGAGACTGGCAGCTGTAGGAGGTCATGCCTGATTGGGCCTCGCGTCGCTGTTGATCACTAACGAGCCTTGCCCTTGAGCAATTGCAGATCTGCCAGTCGCTAGATATTTGGTAGTGATCACGAAGAATTGCAGCGCTAGCACCGCGTCGATTAGAAGGGTTGCGGGGATTATCAGCTTCAGGTGGCCGAAGCCTCCAAAGTAGGGATTCCACCACACGTCCAAATCCCCTTTGAGAAACAACGGAAGACTGTGGCTGAGAAATGAATATGACCGGATGTCATTCTCAGGGCTCAAAGCGCCATTGGTCAAAGCGGCGACGCCATTGATCACCGCTCCAAGCGCGTAGAAAAGATAGGATGTCCTAAAACCAAGGCCCCTTACGATGAAACCAGCGGGTATCACAAGGAAAGGGATGACCCCGATCAGAAACCTCGGACCAAACGACTCGCCGCCAATCGGGTCATACCAAATAGAGTAAGTAACAAGAATCGCTATGAAGCAGCTTATGAAAAGAACGGCCTCTCTCCTAGGTCCGTGCTTTGCCCCCTTGAGCACGGAAAGAATTCCGAGCAGTCCCAGCGCCGCAATCGGCGAGTAGAAGAACACCCCTCTAAGCGGGGAGAGAAGATTGAGGTAGAGCCCAAATAACAGCGGCGAAGAAAAATTGCTGAAGATGGTCGAGCTGACCAGATATGCCTGTTCGGTTGAAACCGACAGGCTGCCGAAATTGACCAAATCGTAAAGGCCGATCAGCAAGGCTCCCATGCAAGAAACAGCTAGGAAAGAGAGAGAAGAGCGCAACCTCCCCCTTGAGGAGAAGATGAGATAGGTGAAGACTATCGGGACAAGCAGGGCATTGACGTAGTCTACCGTCAATGAAATCCCCGCAAAGATACCGCACAGGATAGTCTCACGGTAACTGGCTTCGATTGACCGGGAAATTCTGATGGCAAAAAATACCGTCAGCAAGTTGAACAAGGCGGAAACGTCGCTCTGAAAGTAATAGACGGCGAAAGGCCAATTCGTCGTGGAGAAAGCGTATGCGAACGACAGGAAGACAGATGTCCTCGGTGTGAAGAACAACAAGCTCGTCCTATATACAAGGTAGACTGCAAGAGCGCTGCAGATCGAGACAAAGAATTCAGAGAACAAAAGCGCGTTCCCGAATTGGGTGTAATGGCCATCAAGTGCGAAACCCATCCAGACGAAAGGAAGAGAAAGTATCGCTGTGCCCGGAGCTAGGGCGCTATAGTAATTGCCATTGAACACAAAGTCGTCGACCGTGTCGGGGACGAATTGCCCAGGTTTTCCCAGAACAAAAGAATGGTGGAACAAGATCGCGTAGTCGAGCTGCAGGAAGCTTGTGGGATGATCGGCTGCCCAGACGGTGTTAAGAGACAAACAATAAACAAGAAGCGATGATAGAAAAATCAGGAGACCAAGTCGGAATATCCCAAAATGCCCATAGAACTTCCTCAAATGCCAGAACGCGTATCTCAGGGATTCTGACATGGCCACCCCCGCCCGACGTTTTGCGGATAAAAACGAATCCCATATAGTAGTGGAAGCGTATCAAGAAGACGTGACGATTGTTGATTCGTTGGCCGGAAAATAGAGACCCCGCACGCTCGAGCGTCCATGTGCGCAACGAGCTGGCGATGCAGGCCTCACCGGAGGCCGTCTGGGCCTGGCTCGTCCGTGCTGAACTCTGGCCTACGTGGTATGGCAATTCGAAGGATGTGGCTGTCGAAGACGGAGGGCCGGACCTGCACCTCGGGTCGAGGTTCCGATGGACGACGTTCGGGGTCAGACTCGATTCGAAGGTAGAGGAGTTCCTCCCTGGCGAGCGACTCGCATGGAGCGCCCGCGCCAGAGGAATCGAGGCATACCACGCGTGGCTAATCGAGAAACGCGCGTCCGGGTGCTACGTCCGCACCGAAGAGACCCAGAACGGGTTCTTGGCCCGGATGAACAGCTTCCTGAGGCCGCGCAACATGAGTCGACAACACCAGAGCTGGCTTGAAGGCCTGCTGCGCAAGGCGAAGGAGGGTTTTCCTCCCGACGACCAGGTCTAGGGGAGGGCAGTTAGATGCTCACGAGGAGGTGTCATCCACGGATCGAAAAGCGGCCCTAGGCAGGGATGGACCCTGGCGACGACAATGGCTCGTTGCGTTCGTCTTGATTAACTCCTACGCGTCGCAGCTACTCATTGACCCTTCACGGGCGGCAGATGGCAAGCAGATAAGGGACCAAAGACCCTGGGAAAAGGACATCGAGCGGAGAATCGCAGGGTGACGACCGAAGAGCGGGCTTATCTAGCGCCGACAAAGCGTCATCAGGCGCGGACAAATGAAGGCGAAACTCATTTACACAGGGATAAGGGTCAAGGACCTCGAAAAGTCGATCGAATTCTATACGAAGGTGCTCGGGATGAAGGTCACGGGGAGATCCAAGATCGACGAAACCAAGGGAGAGACGGCTGGCCTTGTCAGCGAAGAAGGAGGACATCTGCTTGAGCTGAACTACTACGAGAAGGGGAGTGATTTTGACACGAAATACGCGAGCGGAGAAAGTCTAGACCATATCGCGTTCCAGGTGGACGACCTCAAGAAGGCCATAGCAGACGCTGAGAAGGCGGGCTATCCGGTCGTGCTCGACATGAAGACGAAGACCAGCCGATGGACCTACATCAAGGACCCGAACGGAATCTACATCGAGCTCTTCGGAAAGTGAGGAGGTTTCGATGAGACACCTGCTAGGTCTCGACGACACCGACTCCCGACTAGGGCACTGCACCACGCACTTGGGATACCTGGTCGTCAGAGAGCTTAGGAGAATCGGGTGCACGTTCCCAACTTACCCGCGCCTGGTCAGGTTGAACCCCAACGTCCCTTTCAAGACGAGGGGAAACGCGGCGGTGTGCGTAGAGTTCGAGTCAGATGACGGCGAGAGGGCCTTCCAGGCGGCCGAAGATCTGCTCGAAGCAGAGGCAGACGTGGAGAACGGCGCCAACGCTGCGCTCGTCATGACCCGCGCTGAATCAGAAGGGGACCGATCGTTCGCCAGGCGAATCTACGGCAGAGCAATCTCTAGATTGGTGAACGACCGCGGCGTCTTGCATGGCATCTCTGCCACCGAGGTGCGACACGTCGAGTTAGGAAACGGGATGGGGATCGTTGGAGCCGTCGCGAGCCTTGGGTTCCCCTACCCGACTGAAGACCACACCTATGAGTTGATTGCTTATCGAATGCCGGAGAACTGTGGAACCACGAGGAGCGTGGACCGCGAATCGGTGAAAAGGATGGAGATTGAGACGTTTCCTCGCACTTTCAACAGCTACGATCATGAGTCTGGGAGGATGCTCGTGGCGCCGACGGGTCCCGATCCGGTGTTGCTTGGCGTCAGAGGGGACTCACCCCTGACCGTGCTGGAGGCTTTTCGAAGGATACGCATCGGTGAGGAGGTGCTCGGGCACGTCATCTACGCCACGAACCAATGCACCGACGCTCACCTGAATGACAGACTGTCGTTGCCCCTCTCGGCATTCCGTGCCGGCTGGCTAGAGGGGGAGGTGGCCTCGAAGGAGCCAGTCCAAGGCGGGCACCTGGTGATAGGGCTTCGCCTCGAAAACCTCTCCGTGGAGGAATGCATGGTTTACGAGCCGTCAGGCGACCTCAGGCGCGTCGCCAACTTCCTGATTCCTGGAGATGTCGTCAGGGTCTCAGGCGGCGTCAGGAGGGCATCCACGAGGCACCCAAAGGTCATCAACGTCGAGAAAATCGAGGTTCTTTCGATCTCAAAAAAGACGTCAAGGGCGAACCCACGTTGCGGGGACTGCAGGTTGAGCATGAAATCAGAGGGGAAGGGGAAGGGGTATCAGTGCAGGAAATGCGGTGCCAAAACGTCCCGAGGGGAACGCCCACCTGAGGTCGCTACAGCGATCAAGCGAGACATCCGGCTGGGCACCTACCTTCCATCCCCACGTGCGCAGAGGCACCTGACCAAACAGCTGATCCGCTATGGGAACGAGCTCTTCATTGGGCACGACCTGGTCGAGGGTTGGTTCGCCGAGACCGCAGAAACACCAGAAAGGCTTAAGATTGTTATGGCCTGAAACCTCCCAGGCGTTGAAGCTCGCCATGATCGCCCGCTCGCTCGGTCGCTCGCAAACCGTTGTGAGCCAGTAGCTTCTGCATAGCGAAAACAAAGCGAGCGGGAACTAAGAGAATGAAATACGACCTCTTGTATCTGGCGGGTGGGGCGCTGCTCGGCGCGTTTCTCCGTTATAAGGTGACAGGCGACAGTCTTTTCATCGGCACCCTTCCCATCTCCGTCTTGGTCGTCAACATCTTGGGCAGCCTCATCTTGGGGGCAAGCTCGACAGCGGTGTCGAGCCTGGGCCTGGACGAGCGCTACACCCTGCTGATCGGGATAGGTTTCTGCGGCTCCCTCACAACGATGTCTTCCTTCGCGTTCGAGACGGTCAACTTGATCTCCGTCGGTCAGCTCGCCACCGCGATGGTCGACATCATCCTGAATGTGGGCGCATCGCTCGGTGCAATCTTATTGGGAAGGGCGGTCATGACTCTCTTCCTAGGTTTAGGTTAGGTTTTCACATGGGCGACGACTCCAGCCTCCCGGCACCGAGGAAGATGCTGAGGCTCACAGTCATAGTCAAGGCCAGGGACTCTTTCCAAGGGAAGCCCCTCGTCGACGTCCTCCTGTCGCTCTACAAGCAGGCCGGGATTTCGGGCGCGACGGTCACGCACGCCGCAAGGGGTTATGGGGCCCGCGGAGTGGCGAGGGCCGACGTCTTGGGTCTCTCGGTCAACCTTCCCACGATAATCGAAACGGTGGCCGACAACGAGAAGGTCGGCAAGCTACTTCCAGAAATCCACCGGATGGTGGGGAGCAACGGCCTGATCACAACGGAAGAAGTAAACGTGTACTGACTAGGGATGTGAATAGCGAGGGTCGACATTTGGCTTCAAAGAATTTGTCGCCCTCTTCATTTCACAGTTGCATCGACCAACATAAGACCGAAACATCATATCGCGGTCTATCTCTTTTGAATTCCAGGTATCATGGATATCAAGAGTCAGTCGTCGGCAGCCATAACCCGCTATTCGGCACTGGCCTTGGTTGTAGTGATAGTGACGACGCTGGCTTCGATAGCAATTGGTCAGACCAGAATTTCTTGGCGCTTATTTCGTCAGATCCGTCCAGAAATGCAATCTCATTTTCATCAGGTTTCTGGGACTCCGTAATGAAACTCCAACCAGCTCGTGAAGTGTTTGAGGATTAGCGGATTACTTTTTGTCAATCGTATCTTCCTCAAGCTATAAGTTGGTTTGTCTCCTTCACACCAAAAGAGGGGCATACCCTCCCTTAGGCTTGGATGCTGTCAATAGATTGACAGGGTGCGATATCTATTACGCGACACCTGTCTCGAAATCGAGAGCTGGTGGTGCGGCGTGCGTCGACAACAAGATGAGGTAGCGAGGGGTGGATTTGAACCACCGCTCTGCGGGTTCCTCAGCAGAAGCATATGAGCCCGCCGGGATAACCTTGCCCCTTCGTTCGGGAAGGTCTGGCTTCCCCACCTCGCTTCATTGAACCGCAGAATCACTTGCATTATATGCCTTTGGCCGTCTCAACCTCGTTGGCGGAGGACAATCTTTGAAGAGCTCCGCCGACGGATGATATCCATCAATGCTTCCAGAGTCTCCAAAAATACGCAGAATCGTCATCGCGCGGCAACGCTTAGAGGGCTCGGTTAGATGGGGCGCCACTATCTGCAGAACTCTTATGGCCTTCAGTTCGCTGACCTGAGCATACCATCCCAGCAATTTCCCGCGGTCTCTGCGTGGATATGGATTTACTCCCAAGATTCTGCATGCCTCAGAGATAATTTCTTTTGTGGTGCAGTATATCCTCATTCTTGGATGGGTCGTGTCTCTGTTCTTCCTATAGTGGACGTGAACGAACCCTTCTCCATCTATTAGCCCCGTAAGCCACCCAACTTCGAAGGGATTGCGGTCTTGCAGAAGGAAGTGGTTCGTGGCCTAGAACATCTCTAGGACTGATAACCACACATGCGCGACGAGCCGTTTTGAACGCTCAGGTGTGGAAGAGAATCAGTTCCTCTGAGTCTTTGCCGACGGCCATGTCGACGTCTTCCTTGAGCTTCCTCAACCTTTCCACGTCGTGGCCCTTCCTCACGAACCGCTTGACCTCCTCCTCGAACGGCCTCGCGACGTCTCCATCGAGCATCTTGTCTGAAAAGCAGACTATCTTCTGCTCTAGTGTCGCCGGTATGTAGTCCCCTTCCGGAAAGCCGAGCGTCCGCGCCTCTTCCCTTGAGATGCCGGCACCGACGTGCCGCCTGACGATCTCCACGACGACACCGTCGACTCCTTCCCTCTGGAGAATCTCAGCGCCCACGTATCCGTGGGCGACCGTCTGAATCCGGCTCCGGCCTATGTCGTGAAGCAGCGCGCCAGCCATCACGGCCTCCTCGTCAACGCGGTTCTCGCGCGCGACGGCGATGGCGGAAAGGACCTTTGAAAGTCTTGCAGAGGCTTGACAGTGCTTGACGATACTGTCCTTGCTCCCATATTCCTTGTGGAGGGCCAACGCCTCCTTCTCGTCGGGGATCAAATTCGATCGGGGCCTGGGTCGCTGGTTGATAATTTGAAACTGCCGGGTCTACTTGGTTATGTCTTCTTCGAGCTGGTTGATCTTCCACTTCAGCGCTTCTTTCAAATCCGTGTTGTCTATCCTGTTCAAAGGCCTCCCGCAGGTCGGGCACTTGAAAAAAGTCTCCATCGCCTCTTCGAAGGTCCGGGTGATGCACGTTGGCGTCCCGCAGTGGTAGAACTCCCGCGTTTCCTCGTGGTCCAGGCGTTGTTTGAGCCTCGTGAGGATCTTCTTCTTCTGCGTCTGGATGAACCCGTCCGTCTGGTCTCTTTGAGCCTTCCAGCGGTACACGAACCACCCTCTCTTGGGGTCCCTCACCCGCACCCCGGATATCAGGCTCCTCCCGAAGAGGTCGTAGAGGGCCTTCCTGACCGTCTTTATCTTCAGCCCGGTGGCCGATGCTATCTCCTCGTCTGTCGCGTTCTCGTTGTTGAGCAGAGCCCTGGCTACCCTGACATAGTCAGGACCTCCGATGAGGCCGGCCACCTTGACAAAAGTGTCCTCGTATTCTATTTTCACGGTTTCTGCTCAATCATTTTCCCTTTAGGAGAAGGAACTATGCTGAGCCTGGAATTGCCGAACTCCTTCTTAAGCTCTTCCCCGCCTTGGAGGTCGTGGACCGCTATCGCAAGGGCGGCGATCTCCGAATGGGGCTGGGAGGTCACGGCGATGTTATAGTCAGCGAGCTGGTATACCTCCGCAGGCACCTTTGGGCCGCCTACTGCGATGAGAAAACTGCCCTTCTCCTTAAGCTCGTCCACCTTGTCTTGCAGAGGGACCCCGTACATCGTCAGGTGCACAATGGTCCTTCCCTCGGCCTTGGCGTCCTTGATGACGCGCCTCCACTCCCCCTCGAGGACGGCGAAGTCTCCTCCCCATGTCCGGTTCACCTCCGCCACCGTCTCCTCTAGCTCCTTCTCCACCTCCTCAAGGTAGATCGCCTCGACCCCGAGGGCCCTTGAGACGAGGCAGAGGTGCGTCAAAGTCCGGTAGTCGCGCACGTACCTGTGCCCGACGCGAAGAACCTTGACGCTTTTCAGCGTCGGCTTTGTTTTCGCGCTCTTGCCCAACTCAGGCCGCTACCTTCTTCTCGATCCCATCCTCTTTCGCGATTTCGTCGAGCTTCAAGTCGGCGACCCTGACCAGCTCCTCCATCCCCTGTCCAGTCTTCACGGAGACCTCCAGGGCCTCCAAGAGGTCGAGTGACCTCCTCTTCTCGACCACAAGCTCGGCGGGGATGAGGTCGCACTTGTTCAGGATGACGACGGTCCTAGACGGTTGGACCATCAGGTCAGAAAGGGCCCGCGTGGAACTCTCGAAGCTCCTGAGGAACTTCTCCATCGACTGGCTCGCGTCGAGGAGGAGAAAGACCAAGCTCGCATACGATATCTCCTCAAGGGTGGACTTGAACGACTCGACAAGGTAAGGCGGGAGGTTGCTGATGAAGCCAACGGTGTCGGTGAGGAGCGTCTTCCTGTCTCCCACCATGATGGCCCTGGTCGTCGGGGCGAGAGTCGTGAATACCCCCGCGTCCACGCTCTTCGACTCGCCCGTCAGCCTGTTGAACAGGCTCGTCTTCCCCGCCGCGGTGTAGCCGGCGAGAGCGATGGTCGGGAAGGCCAGCTTCCGCCTGTGCTCCCTGAACAGCTCCCTCCGCTTCGCGACCCCTCCAACTTTCTTTTTCAGCGTCGTGATGCGGGTCTTCATCATCCTCGCGTAGACGTCGACCTCGTATTTCCCCAGACCGAAGAACCCCGGCTGCTCCCCCTGCCTCGACAGCCTGACCTCGTCCTTGGCCTTCGGAAGCTCGTACTCCAGCTCGGCGAGCTGGACTTGCAGCTTGGCCTCCGCGGTCGTCGCTCGTTTTGCGAATATCTCCAAGATGATCTTCTCCCTGTCCTTGACCTCCACCTTGCAGAGTTTGGCGAGTGAGTACGCCTGCGTCGCCCGCAGCGCCGAGTCGAACAGGACGATGTCGGCGTGTCTCTCCCTCACCAGGACGGAGAGCTCCTCTGCCTTCCCGGACCCGATCCCATACTTCGCCCGGTTCAAGTAACTCTGGGTGACCAGCCCGACCGGCTCGTATCCAGCGGCCTTCGCCAGGGACTCCGCTTCCTCGACGATGTCCCTATCAGGGCGGGTGACCAGGACGGCCCTGCTCATGCTCAGAGGCTCGTCGGCTTGCCGCCCTCGAGTTCCGAGAGCGAGACCAGGAGGTTGAGCTTCAATTGGTGCATCAGCTTCCTCGTGAGGGTCAAGTCCGGCTTCAACTTCTTCGACTCGACCAACCGGATCACGGACGGCTTCTCGTTGAGGAGCTTCCCAAGTTGGTCCTGAGAGAGGCCTAGCTTCTCTCTTGCCTGTCTGATCTTGACGTTGTAATCGGGGTCTACCTCGTATTCGACCTCGGTGGGCCGCTGCGCCATCGTCCTTAGCGCGTTCTGGATGGGGTTGACCGGCATCCTCGGGGGGCTCGACGGCCCTAGGGGCTTGCCGAGCCTTGCGCAGTTGTTGCAAACTACCATCGTGGCTCCGTCTATCTCGACCCTGTTGGGAGAGGCGCGAAGAGGGGAGCCACAAACTTCGCACATAGCCTTCATGAAGGTCCGTGGGGTTTGGGCGCGCCTTAAAGGTTCGCTCGCCGCAGTCCATCCGAGCTCTCCGACCTCAGCTCCTTGGGCGAAGCACCGCTCTATCCCAATAGGGTCAAGCGGTTGACCCCCCACCTCTGAGCACCACAACCCGACTCGAGTCGCAGATTTTTAGATAGGCCCCCAAACGGGAGCCTCAGGAAGGGCGAGGGATACGAGACTACTCGACGGCCGGAAGCAGTTCTCCATAATGTTGGACTATGAGTTCGGAGCAGGCTCGAGCAGGGCGCTCCCCAAGACAGGCCTCGAGTTCGTCTACTCGAGGAAGTCCGAGAGGCTGAAACAAGTCATCCATGGCGAGCAACTCTTCGCCATCGTCAGGCCGAACGGGGTGATATGCCCCACCATGTACGGCGCGTCGGTTTTGATGAAGTCGAGGACGTTCGCAGAGAACTCGGTCGTCGTCGACCAGGACGCGGTCAAGTTCGTGAGGGAGGGGAGGTCGGTCTTCTGCAAGTTCGTCAGGGACGTGGGGAAGCACGTGCTTCCTTCGGGAGAGGTCGTCGTCCTTGACCCGGCCGGGGGCCTCATCGCCGTCGGAAGCGCGAAGGTCCACGGGGATCACATCAGAGGGTTTAAGGCGGGGGTGGCGGTCAAGGTGAGGAGTGCTCTTCACGAATGAAGATTAACGACAGGAACGCGCGGAGGATGATGGAAAAGATGGGCATCGACCAGAAGGAGGTCGCCAACGTGGAAGAGGTGATCATCCGGACGTCGACCAAGGACTTGATCATCCGCGGCGCGAACGTCTCAGAGGTGAACTTCCAGGGGAACCGGATCTTCCAGGTCGCCGGCGAGGTGGAGGAGGTCGCAAAGGAGGTAAAGAAATTCTCTGACGAGGACATCTTGCTTGTGCAGCAGCAGGCGAACGTGCCCCGAGAGAAAGCCATGGCCGCATTGGAGCAGTCAGAGGGCGAAGTGGCGAAGGCCATACTTTTTCTCACCTCGTGATCCGTTATTTCTGACGTTCCTGAGGCCCTCTAACGGGTTTACAAATGCACAGATACGCAGATATAGCTCACCGAGGGAACCCGAGGCGCAGAATTTCAAATGGCAGTGGTCGACCCTCAGCTTGCAATCGCAGCCGCTCTTGTTATGGCCGGAGGTCTTATCGGGACTGGAATCGCCCAGCAAGGCATCGGTGCTGCCGGCATGGGAATCATCGCAGAGAAGCCTGAGAAGTTCGGCCAGGTTCTCTTCTTCTTCGTGATTCCAGAGACGCTGTGGATCATCGGTTTCGTGCTTGGAGTAATCCTGCTCCTCAACATCCTCTAAGGACTGTCTAGCCATGATGGGCGTAGACGCCTTACTGAAGGAGGTCGAAGAGAGAAGGAAGAAGGCCATCGAAGCCTTAGAGTCAGAGTATAGCATAAAGCGTGAAGAGGTCAAGAAAAGAACGGAGGAGCAGCTCGCCTACGTCTTGGGATCGGCAAAGAGGGAGGGCGAGGCGCTCGCCCAGAAGGAAAAGACCAGGATAGAAGGTGCCGCAAAGCTCCAGGCAAAGAAGATGGTCTTCGACGCGACCGAGAAGCTCCTGGAGAGCAACATCTCCGCCCTGAGGGGTGCCCTCGCCGAGCTGGCCGCGTCGCCCGCCTACTCAGAGCTGCTCTCTCGCATGGATCGCTATGCCTCCACTAGGCTCGGCGGGAAGATAGCGGTGGCGTGCCGCAAGGCAGACGAGGCCGCCCTAAAGGCCGCCGGGGCGAAGATTTCATCGGCCAGTCTCAACTCGATCGGCGGGTTCAAGGCGGACTCTGAGGATGGGACGCTGGAGTTAGACCTCACCTTCGAGGAGATCCTGCGCAGCCGCGAGGACGAGGTGCGAGCTGCCATCCTTGGCAAGGAGTAATGGTGGATGAATGGGTTCCTCGCAGTTCGCAGGACTGGGACGGCTGCGCGCTCTCTCCCTCTCGTTCCTCAGCAAAGATAAGCTCGCCGAGCTGGCGAGGGCGAAGGACACCTCAGAGATAGCCCAGCAGTTGGAGTCCACCTGGTACGGGCAGGAGATCGAGGCCGCCGCGGCGCAGCACAAGCCACCGGAACTCATCGAGATAGCGCTCAACCGCCACCTCATCAACATCAACCGGATCGCGATCCAGGCCGTGCCTCTATCGGGCAAGGCCGCCCTTCTGGCATACCTCTCGAAATGGGACATCGAGAACATCGAACTGATCCTGGCCGCGAAGAGCCTGGGAAAGGGACTGGAAGAGACCGAGGCCTTCCTCGTCTCCTCGCGGAACCTCCCGGTAGGGCTCTCTTTCAACACGATCCCCCTCAGCGAGCTGCAGGTGCTCCTGCAGCAGCCGGACGTCGAGGCGGTCATCAACTACCTCGTGAAATACGGGTACGGGGCCATCCTCCTCCAGCAGCTGGGCGACTTTAGGAAGTCAGGCGACCTCGGCGTCTTCACCGGCGCGCTGCAGAACTACTATTTTTCGAAGCTGCTCTGGGAGCTGCGGTTCCTGAAGGGGGACGAAGGAGTGCTGCGAGAGTACTTCAAGTCAGAGATCTCGAAGAGAGACATACTCGCGTTCCTAAAGTCCAGGGAGTCCAAGCTGGACAGGGACATCTTCGCGAAGCACCTGATAGAGGGCGGGCTGGTCCCGAGCTCAGGCCTCCTCGAGGCGTACGCCTCGTCCGACATCACAGAGATGGTCAAGAAATTCGAGCCGTGGTTCGACCTGACGGCCCCTCTCGAGAGATACGTCAAGAACGGGAACCTCACCGAGTTCGAGGTCGCCATAGACAAGATGATAGTCGAGAAGTACCTGCCCAGGTTCCGCAGCCTCCCTATCTCCCTGACGGCCGTCTTCGGGTTTGTCATCCAGGCGGAGGTCGAGAGGCAGAACGTCAGGAGGATAACCTACGCGAAACAGTATGGCATGACCGAAGAATACATAAAGTCGGTAATTCTGGCGGCATGACAATTGAGTTCGAGAACCGCAGCTCAAGTCGGGAAGATAGCAGTGGTCGGGGAGAAGGAGCTAGTTCTCGGATATCGCCTTTTGGGGGTCGAGGACGCCATCCCCGTGAGCAGGATCGAGTCGCCAAAGGCGGTCATGGACCTCTTCAATTCTGGCAAGTTCAACCTGATAATCGTGGGGAACGAGGCGCGCAAGGGCCTTTCCGCGGCCACGCTAGACAAGCTGGAGTCTTCCATAGTCCCGCTCGTCGTGTTCATGCCCTCGACGGATGCCCAATCGGCCGAGGAGTCCCTGTCCAGGCTCGCGAAGCGGGTCCTCGGCGTCGACATCAAGATGGGGAATTAAGATGAGCAACGGAGTAGTCTACAGAGTGACGGGTCCGGTAGTCGCAGCGAAGGGGCTGGAAGATGCCAAGATGTTCGACGTCGTCCGCGTCGGCGAGCTTGGGCTCGTTGGGGAAGTGATCAGGCTGGTGGGCGACACCGCGACGCTTCAGATCTACGAGGACACCACCGGCCTGAGGCCGGGAGAGAAGGTGGTAAACACGGGCCAGGCACTCTCGGTAGAGCTCGGGCCCGGGCTTCTGACCTCGATCTACGATGGGATCCAGCGCCCCCTGAACGTGCTCAGGGAGCAGAGCGGCGATTTCATCAGCAGAGGGTTGGTCATCCCGGCCCTAGACGAGAAGAAAAAGTGGGAATTCAACCCCGTCAAGAAGAGCGGCGACAAGGTCGTTCCAGGAGAGATACTCGGGACCGTCCAGGAAACGCCCATCGTCTCCCACAAGATCATGGTCCCCCCCGGGGTGACCGGAGAGCTCAAGGAGCTGAAGGCGGGCAGTTTCACGATCAGGGAGAAGGTGGGCCTCATCAAGACGGCCGAAGGCGAGGTCCCGGTGTTCCTCGCCTCAAAGTGGAGGGTGAGGATACCGAGGCCGCTTACACGAAAGCTCGCCCCCGATACCCCCCTCATAACCGGCCAGAGGGTCTTCGACACATTCTTCCCGGTGGCGAAGGGCGGGACCGCTGCGATTCCAGGGCCGTTCGGGTCCGGGAAGACCGTGGCCCAGCAACAGCTCGCGAAGTGGGCCGATGCCAACATCATCGTCTACGTGGGGTGCGGGGAGAGAGGGAACGAGATGACGGAGGTACTCGCGACCTTTCCGGAGCTCGAGGACCCGCGCTCCAAGAGGCCTCTCATGGAGAGGACCATACTCGTAGCAAATACGTCGAACATGCCGGTGGCCGCCAGAGAGGCCAGCATCTACACGGGCATCACGATAGCAGAGTATTACAGGGACATGGGCTACGACGTCGCGCTCATGGCAGACAGCACCTCGAGGTGGGCAGAGGCTTTGAGAGAAATCTCGGGCAGGCTCGAGGAGATGCCAGGCGAGGAGGGCTATCCAGCCTATCTGGGCCGCAGGCTCGCGGAGTTCTACGAGAGAGCCGGAAGGGCGGTCGTCCTTGGCCCCGACGAGAGGACAGGCTCTGTGACGGTGGTCGGCGCGGTGTCGCCCCCGGGCGGGGACTTCTCCGAGCCGGTGTCCCAAAATACCCTGCGGGTCACCAGGGTCTTCTGGGCGCTCGACGCCAGCTTGGCCGCGCGGAGGCACTTCCCTTCGATAAACTGGCTGAACAGCTACTCCCTGTACACAGAGGACCTGCGAAACTGGTACGTCAATAACATCGGGAAGGACTGGCCTGGCTTCCGCAGCGAGGCGCTCGAGATCCTCCAAAAGGAGGCGGAGCTCCAAGACATCGTCCAGCTCGTGGGCTACGACGCACTCCCAGAATCGGAGAAGGGGACCATGGACGTGGCGAAGATGATCAGGGAGGACTACCTGCAGCAGAGCGCCTATGACCCCGTTGACACCTACTCGTCGATCAGGAAGCAATACCTGATGATCAAGACGATACTCGATTTCGGCCACATGGAGGCGGAGGTCTTGAAGACCGGCGCCCAGGCAGCGCAGGTGGCGAAGATGCCGGTAAAGTCGAAGATTTCCAAGATAAAGTGGACGCCGGAGGACCAGGTGGAGGCCTTCATCACCGAGGTCGAGGGCGACATGACCCAGCAGTTCGAAGGCCTGAGACAGGAGATCAAGGTGCAATAGAGATGCAGCCAGTTTCACACAAGACGGTCAACCAGGTAGCCGGCCCGCTCCTCTTCGTCGACAAGGTCGATAACGCGGCCTACGGCGAGATGGTCGAGATCACGAACGCCGTCGGCGAACGCGTCCGCGGGCAGGTCCTCGACTCCCGTTCCGGGTTGGCCATCGTGCAGATCTTCGGGTCCACGATGGGGTTGAGCGTGGGCCAGACGTCGGTCCGCTTCCTCGGCGAGACTGCGAGGATATCGGTCTCCGACGAGATGCTAGGTCGCGTCTTCGACGGTCTCGGAAACCCGAAGGACAAGGGGCCCGCGATAGTCTCGAAGCAGAAGGTCGAGATAGTCGGCTCAGGGATAAACCCCTATAGCAGGGAGGAGCCGTCGGAGTTCATCCAGACGGGCATCTCCACCATCGACGGCATGAACACCCTCGTCAGAGGGCAGAAGCTGCCCATCTTCTCGGGGAGCGGGCTCCCCCACAACGCCCTCGCAGCACAGATCGCGAGGCAGGCGAAGGTGCTGAGCGCGTCCGAGAGCTTCTCGGTGGTCTTCGCCGCCATGGGGATAACGAGCGAAGAGGCCAACTTCTTCATCCGCCAGTTCGAGGAGACCGGCGCGCTCGAGAGGACGGTCCTCTTCCTCAACCTATCGTCAGACCCATCAATGGAGCGGATCCTGACCCCGAGGCTGGCGCTCACGACCGCGGAGTTCCTCGCGTACGAGAGGGAGAGCCACGTCCTCGTCATCCTGACCGACATGACAAACTACTGCGAGGCCCTGAGAGAAATCTCGGCGGCGAGGGACGAGGTGCCCGGGAGGAGAGGCTTCCCCGGATACACGTACACAGACCTCTCCACCCTCTATGAGAGAGCCGGCAAGATCAAGGGCCGGAAGGGCTCCATCACGCAGATCCCGATCCTCACGATGCCGGCCGACGACAAGACGCACCCCATCCCTGACCTCACGGGCTACATCACAGAGGGGCAGGTCTACGTCAGCAGGGACCTCGACAGGTCGGGCATCTACCCGCCGATCGACGTGCTCGAGAGCCTCTCCAGGCTCATGAACCAGGGCATCGGCAAAGGCAGGACGAGGGAGGACCACAGGGGGCTGGCCGACCAGCTCTACGCGTCCTACGCTCAGGGCAAGGACATGCGAGCCCTCTCAGCGATCGTGGGCGAAGAAGCGCTGAGCGAGAGCGACCAGAAGTTCCTGAAGATCGCGGAGAGGTTCGAGAAGATGTTCGTCAAGCAGGGCATCAACGAGGATAGGAGCATCGAGCAGACCCTGGACATCGGGTGGGACGTGATCGCCCCGCTCTCGGACACCGAGATCAAGAGGATCAAGCCTGAACTCATCGAAAAGTACAGGCGAAGGTCGACCCAACAGTTGGTGGCGTAAAAAAGGTGCCAACCCCAATCAACGTCAAGCCGACGCGGATGGAATACCTGAGGACAGTCCGCCGCATCTCGATCTCAAGGAAGGGCCTGAAGCTGCTGAAGCTCAAGAGGTCGGCGCTGATATTCGAGTTCTTCGCGGTCAGCAAGACGGTGGCGAGCCTGAGGAGCGGACTGCAGTCCAAGCTTTTGAGCGGCTACGAGGGCATCCACAACTCCGAGATGTTCGTGGGGGCTTTGAGGTTGGAATACGAGTCGATGCGCATGCCTAAGATGCACGAGCTTACGCTCAAGAGCAAGAACATCATGGGAGTAAAGATCCCCGAGCTGACGCCAGGGGGCTCCTCCCAAGCAGGACAGGAGTACCTGCTCGAGGTCCCCACCTCGATCAACCAGGCGATAAAGTCCTTCGAGGCTGTCCACCAGCTGGTGCTCGACGTCGCGGAGAAGGAGACCGCGCTCAGGAAGCTCCTGGTCGAGATCGAGAAGACAAAGCGAAGGTCCAACGCCATCGAGAACGTCCTCATCCCGAGGCTGCAGGCCAACGCCAGATACATCAAGTTCAGGTTCGACGAGATGGAGAGGGAGAGCTTCACAAAGCTGAAGACCGTGAAGCGGAAGATCGCGCAGAGGGAGGCCGAGTAGCGACGACGGACGAGCCGGAAGAGGAGAAGAAGCGCGCCGGCGTCCCCAAGTATTACTACTGGGGAAAGAAGGCGCCGAAGCCCAAAAAACAGCAGACAAGCTTCGTCAACCGCCAGCAGAAGCAATACTACCTCGTGCAGCTCGCGTTCAGGACGGCCAAGGTGACGGCCATCGTGATGGTCTTCGTGATGTTCTTCTCGAAACTTTGAGCAGATAGATGACAATGTCGACCGACTACACTGAAACGCTGAAAAAGATCAAGGAGACCGAAGAGGCCACGAGCAGAGAGATACTCGAAAAGAGGAAGGCCCTCGAAGAGGAACTCCGACGCCTCGAGGAGGCCTCTGCCGCCTCCATCGCAGAGTCGAAGAGGAAGGGCGAGGAGCTCGTCGCCGGCGAGGTGGAGAACGCGCGCAGGGCGGCCCAGGAGGAGGCGGACGGCATCTTGGCCTCGACGTCAAAGGAGGCGAAGGAAATCGCCGCGAAGAAGCTCGACAAGGCCGCGCTCAGGAAGATAATAGACAAGACAATCCTCCCGGAGTTCAAGTGAGACCAGCGGATGCTGAAGCCCGCCTCCATGCAGAAGATAGCCGTCGTAGGCACCAAGGACGAGAGGCAGAGGGTCGTCTCGAACCTCTACGACATGGGCGTCATGCACATCGAGCCCCTCTCAAAGGAGGCGGCTTCGGTCTTGAAGGCCGAGGGCGACGTCGGCGGGTCCAAGGAGGTCTCTGAAGAGCTCCTGAGGATAAGGTCGCTGAGGGCGGCCCTCCCCCCGATTCCTGTCGTCGAGAAGAGAAGGTTCTCGTCGTTCCGCGACGTCATCGACGCGTCAAAGTCCATCACCATAGACAATGAGGTCTCGAAGCTCAAGGAGCGCGAGGAGAGGCTTGCCTCCCAGCTCGACGAGCTGAAGGGGAAGGTGGGGCTCGTCCAGAACCTCCAGTTCGTTAAGGAGGACCTCAACATCTTCGACCTGGAGAGCGCGGTCTCGTTCTTAGGGAGCGTTCCGGCGGCCAACTACGCCATCCTGCTCCAAAACCTTGCCTCGGCCGAGGCGGTCGTCTCCTACTCCTCGGGGACAGACCCGGTCAAGGTCATCGTGACTGTCCCAAAGGCGGGCCTGGAAAAGTTCGGCTCGGTGATACAAAAGGCCGACGTCAGGCTGCAGCGGGTGCCGCCATTCAAGGGGACAGCCACTGAGGTGCTCGCAAAGCTGCAACAGGAACAAAAGTCCAAGGAGACCGAGCTCGCGGACATCAGCGGCCAGCTCGTCACCCTCTCCAAGAAATATTTTGGCATAATCTCGCAGGTGGAGGAGCAGCTCTCCATCGAGGCAAAGAAGCTCGAGGTGCTCAACAACTTCGGCTTCACGGACAGCGCCTTCGCGGTGGAAGGGTGGGTCACCAAGAAGGGCTTACCGGCCACGAGGGAGACACTCGTCCGCAACTCGACTTCGACGCAGGTCTTCGAGCTCGAGTCCGAGGAGGAACCTCCGACGCTCCTCGAGAACCCGAAGAGGCTGAAGTTCTTCGAATCCTTCATCAGGTTCTACGCCGTCCCTCAGTCGCACGAGGTCGACCCGAGCATCATCTTCGCCGTGGCCTTCCCCATCTTCTTCGGTTTCATGTTGGGGGACGTGGGGTACGCGATACTCATCCTGCTCATCTCGATCTGGATCATCCGGAGGGTGAACCACCCGGGAGGAAGGTCGCTCATACCCGCGGCGCTCAGGTCTTTCGCCGCGAGGATCCTCAAGCCCGTCCAGTTCAAGAAGCTCGCGAAGGCGATGATACTGGGTTCCTTCGTAGGGATGGTGATGGGCTTCGCCTTGAACGCGTACTTCGGGTTCCCCGTGAACCAATACCTCTTCGACTACCTCAACACAAACTTCCACACGGGGCTCCCGGCGAACGGGACCTTCCTCGACCCGATATCGACGAGGGGGCTGAAGATCCTGCTGCTCTATTCGGGATATGTGGGCCTGTTCATGGTCTCCTTCGGGCTCGTGCTCGGCATGCTCAACGCCTACTGGATGCACGCGAGGAAGCACATAATCGGCAAGATAGGTTGGCTCTCGGTGGCTTGGGGGCTGGCGCTTTTCGGGCTGACCCTCTTCAGGCACGGGGACGTCAACCCCTCGAGCAACCCCATCGCTGGAGGCTACATCGGGTTGGCGGTGGTCGGCGTCGGCCTGATCATCTACGGAGAGGGAAAGCTCGCTGTCATAGAGCTGCCGTCCATCGTCAGCCACATAATCTCCTACACGAGGCTGCTGGGAATACTCCTCGCCTCCTACGTGCTCGCGTTCGTAATCGACGGTCAGGTCGTGGGACTCGTCAACGGAGGCATCGCGTTCGCCATAGCGGGGGTCGTCCTTCTCCTCGTTGGGCACGTCTTCAACCTCGTCCTGGGCATACTCGAGCCTGGCATCCAGGGGGCCAGGCTTCTCTACGTGGAGACCTTCTCAAAGTTCCTTCACGGAGGCGGCAGGCCGTTCGCGCCGTTCAAGGGACCAAGAACCTACACCGAGACCGAGGTATTTTTAGGGCCGCTGTCAGCGGTCGCCCAGAGCGTGGGCGTGAAACCGAAGAACTAGCCTATCCCTCTTCCTTCATGGCCTTTTCTTGCAAAAGGTCTATCTGCTTCTGCCTTGTCTCGGTGAAGAGGTTGCACCAGTCGCGGCCTGAGACTATCAGGTTGAACTCCTTGAGCTTGGAGTGGATGCACTTGCCGCGCTCCAGCAAGTCAGCATTGACGGGGTCGTTAGGCGAGAACCAGACACACGAAAGGCAGTTCTCGTATTGCCAGATCACCCTCTTCAGGCTCTTCTGAGGTTCGGGCTCGTCTTTTCCGGCGCTCATGGGCCCAAGAAAAGCTGGATGATTACTTAAACTTGAGCGATGCCTTCATGGGAAGGAGCCTCCTTCACTACCTTCTCGCCGACGAGGCGCGCCAGCGCATGGACCGTGCCGGTCCGGAAGTGTCCCGCGATCCTGCTTGCGCCCAACCGATAGATGCCTTTGAACTCGATGTCCCATCTCGCCTCCAAAGTGTTCCCCGCCACCGTCACCGTCTGCACCCCCGTGAACGGCCCGGACGCATAGCTCAAAGCCAGCGTCCTGTTCGCCTCGTCTGTAGTCACCTCCACGTCCCGGGAGCCGCCGAACGCGAACTTCGCCTTGATCCTCGTCTTGTTGCCTTCGCGCCCGACGACCTGAAGAGACCTGGTGCCGTGCCAGAACTCGGGCATCCTCTCTATGTCCGAGACCCTCTTCCAGACCGCGACGGGTTCCCCTTTGAAACCTAGCTTCTCTTGGATGAGCACTGGAGAGCCAGGAACGCGTGCCCCCTATAACGATTATTAGCTCGAAGCGACCCGGACTGTCGCGATGGTGCTCGTCCCAGTGCGCTACTCCTTCACCCAGAGGTTCTCCGTCCCAGCGGCAGAGGCCTTCGCTTGGTCCGTCGACTACGACCCGGACGACTTTTCGCTCATGGGGCTCAAGGGCAGACGGGCTGTCGAGAAGCTCTCCGACGACACGTTCATCCTGAAGGACTCCGGGGAGACAGACGAGGGCGTCGTCGTCAACAAGACGCGGCTCGTCAGGCTCAACCCGGAGAGGCTGTCCTTCATCAACACCCACATCGCAGGCCCGACGCTCCACTCGCAGTACTGGTATGAGTTCTTCGCCGAGGGCAGCGGGGGCTCGAGGCTCGAGTTCACGGGCCTGCTGCTCCATAGGAGCGAGGAGGACCTATCACCCAGGGAGGTCTCGGGGATAGCCGCAAAGGAGAGGAAGGGCGACTCCAAGGCCTGGAAGAAGCTGGCAAAGGCGATGGAGTCGGACTACAAGAAATCCAAGGGAAGGGCCCGCCCCTCGCGAGCCCCCAAGCGAAGCTAGGTCGTCACTCGCATTTCGAGTAACCGCAATTTGTGCATTTGTAGCACCCTCCCTCGAAGATGATGGCGTTCTCGGTGCAGTCGGGGCAGGTGCCGCCCTGCATGAGCGGGATCGCCGACTCTTTCGTCACCTTGCCTGCGGTGAGCACCTCGAGGGCCTTGGAGACCGCGTCCGGGATGGAGAGCAGCTGGACTCCTTCGTCCCAGGAGGTGTATTTGCCGCGGATGCCCTTTAGCATCTTGACCACCGACTGGATGTCCCCCCCGTGCTGCAGGTAGAGGCTGATGAGCCTCCCTATCGCCTCGGCGTCAGCCTTCTCGTCGCCTCCGAGCTTGCCGAGGGTGACGAACACCTCTTTCATCGCTCCGCTTTCGTCGGAGTTGGCCGTGACGTAGAGGCCTCCCTGCGGCAGCTTGAGCTTCAGGGTCCTCCCGGTCATCACCTTTGGCCTCTCGAAGGAGGCTGGCTCCAGCTTCTGCGCTGCCTTGGCGTCCCCCTTGTCGACCTTGCCCGTCTCAAGGATGCCCTCCCTGCTTCCTTCCCTGTAGACGGTGATGCCCTTGCACCCCAGCTTCCACGCCAGGAGGTAGATCTTCTCGACGTCTTCGGTGGAGATGTCCTGGGGCAGGTTGACCGTGCTCGAGATGGCCGTGTCTATGTGCTTCTGGATGGCCGCCTGCATCCGGACCCTCATCTCTGGCTTTATCTGGTGGGACGTGACAAAGTAGGAGGGCAGCTGCCTCTCGTCGGTGATTCTGTTCACCTGCATGTACTCCTTGACGAGGGGATGGAAGACCTTGAACTTCCCCTCGCTCAGCGATTTGCTCCTCCTCGTGTAGGAGAGGGCGAAGACCGGCTCCACCCCGCTGGAGCAGGCTGCAAGTATCGAGCCGGAGCCCACAGGGGGGACGGTCGTCACGGCCGAGTTCCTGATGCCCTGGGTCCTGATCTTCTCCTTCACCTTCGGGTCCAATCTCTGGATGAACGGCTGCGCTAGGTGTTTCTCCGCCTCGAAGGCAGGAGCCGGCCCCTTCTCCAGCGCCAGGTCGGTCGAGTAGTCGTAGATTATGTTCTTGATACGCTCGAAGAGTCCGTCCACGAACTCTACGGTCGCCTCGTCGTCGTACTTCAGGCCCAGCTTGATCAGCATGTCGCCCAGACCCGTTATGCCCACCCCGATCCTTCTGCTCCACAGAGAGGCCTGCCGCTGCTGCGGGAGCGGGTGCCTGTCGGCGTTGTAGTCCAGCACGTTGTCGAGGAACCTGGTCGCGTACTGAGACGCCCGCACC
>JAPCJN010000022.1:12874-23761 GCA_027886925.1 Nitrososphaerota archaeon | reverse complement strand
ACAAGCTCGACCAGAACTACGACTTCTACCTCAAGCTCGACAAGAGTTCCTTAAAAAAAGTAAGGAGCTAAAGCGAAATCCACCGCAGATGTTAAAGTCACGAAGGCGTTCAAATCAAGAAGCACTTGAACCCAAATCATCAAAGTAACTAGTGCTTAGTTAGTAGCCACCCCTATCTTATGTTTGAACCCTGTTCAGGTTCAAATCCTACGGGCCTTGAACCTGCCTGGGTTCGAAAAGCCCTCCTTTAGGCGCGCCGTCGCTTTGGGGGTTCCATTCCTTCTTTTGGGGAATAGGTCGCAGTGGTTCACGGGGGGGGGGGGGACGGTCCGCGCTTCAATTAATCCGGCTTAAGAGGAGGCGCCACCTGAAGAAGCATGCCAAGGAACCCGCGCCAACGACCCAATCCGGTGGCCAAAGAACGTAGGTCCCGGCCAGATGAGGGTGACCCATCTCCCGCAATGGCAGGCTGGCGAGGGCTCTCTGGCTAGGAAGGACTCACAGGCGATCCTGCCTCCGACGGGGCCCTCTTGCCAGTACTGCCGGATGACCCTCACTGCGCAGGGCTACCACTTCACCTGCCACCTCTGCGGAGCGACGTTCTGCTACATCCACATGTCGCGGCACAGCGGCGCGCACCGGGAGGCTCAGATGGAAGGCGGGCCGACGATGGCCGCGGGAGAGCACGGAATCGAGGATGGCGTCCTGGTCAGCAGGTCCGAGCTCGCCGCCCTCCTTGGGGAGATCAGGGAGCTGAGGGCGCTTCTTGAGACGCCCAGCGGGAGACCTTCTCCTCGAGCGCGAGAAGGCGCTTGACCAGCACCTTCTCCCTGTCCTCGTACTCGCCCCTGAGCGTGGTCTCGGTGGGGTTCAGGGAGACGAACGGCTCTATCCTCGCATACTCCTTCAGGAGGTCGTCCTCGTGCAGCTCGTCCCTGTGGTTGTAGACCCACTGTATCCCGCCGATGTGCCCGAGGAAGAAGTCCCTTATCTCCGCCTTGACCCCGGCGTGGCTCGCCTCCGTCTCGAAGGAGTGCCTCAGGGCGTGGGAGTGCCAGCTCGCGAGCGGGTACTCCGCTATCAGGCCCTGCCTCATCAGGCGCTGTGCCGTGCGCTTCATCTGCGTGTTGAGCCACCCGTAGAAGCAGTGCGAGCCCCGCTTGCTCGTGAACACGTACCCCTCCCCCGTGCTCCTCCTGAGCGAGACGAGGTGCTGCACCCCGTCCCGGCCCACGTACGTGTTGTACGGCTTCCGGTGCCACTTCCTCCCGTAGAGGTTGATGCGGAAGGGGGACGCCGCCCCCCTCCCGAGCTCGGGGAGGTCCTCCCACCTCATGGTCAGCACCCTGTTGACCTCTATCCCGCTCTGCCACTCCACGAGGAGCGGGGCCCTGACGTTGAGGGGCAGCGCGAGGAGCACCCTCCTGATGTCCTCGCTCCTCAGCGGCTTCGGCGCGGGCTTGGGCGCCTGGAGGGCGAGCTGGAAGTCCCCGAAGAGCTGCGAGTCGTTCCTGCGGTAGAACTCCTTTATCGCGGCCGCAGAGACGTGCCTCTTCGACTCCGAGGCGCCCTCCTCGAGGAGGCGGACGTTGACGTACTCGTTGAGCCAGTCCGTGTGCCTCCTCTTCGTCCGCACGTCCGTCGGGTCGCTCCTGTAGACGCAGAGCAGGTTGTCGTGCACGAGCCCGTCGGGCGTGAGGGGGACCCCTTTCTGCTTTAGCCACCGGAAGTAGAGCTTCAGCTCGCAAGCGTAGATCGCCTTGGTCCTGATGTTCCCGTACTTGCTCAAGAGAAGGTCCATCGCGTCGCTCTCCCCGATCTCCCGCAGGGCGCTGCGCAAAGCGCTCGCGTAGTGCCTCTCCACCCAGGTCATCCCGTACTTGGGAGGGCTGCCGTTAAAACCAACTGGCATGGACCCTAACAAACGTTAAATAAGATTCTGGGGGGTCGTGCGCAGGTTTTTGAAGTCAAACCTGGGGGTATCGTCAGCGACAATCGCCAAATCAGTGCCGAGGGATGGCGACGTTAGCATCACGGACTACGGCAATTCGAAGAGGACGCGTGATGAGACATCGGCCCACAAGGGGAAGAAGGCGACCGAATCCTCGATCTTGCTCGTCGGAGCCTCCTTCAAGACATCATCTTTGGCGTTCCGAGAGCGACTGGCCAAGAAGGTCTCACGCGACGCCGAGAAGCTGCGCAGAATGCCCGGGATGAAGGAGTACGCTGAGCTTGTGACCTGCAACAGGGTCGAGATGGTGATGGCCACCTACGCTCCGCAAACAGCCGAGCGGTTTTTCCGGACGTGGTCATCGGAAACGACCCAAGACGCGGCCTTTCCGCTCTATCTTCGCAAGGACACCGAAGCGATAGCCCACCTCTTCAGGGTCGCCTCCGGGCTCGACTCTATGGTAATAGGGGAAGACCAGATTCTCTCGCAGGTCAGGGAGGCCGGCGTCAGGGCAAGGACTCAGGGGTCGTCGAGAGGCAGCCTCTCTGCGCTTTTCGATGCTTCCGTGAACGTCGGCAAGCGCGTCGGGGCCGCCCTCAAAAAACCGATCGAGTCGAGCTCGCCATCAGACCGCTCTGTCAGCGCCTCGGCCGTCCGCTTCGCGCTGGACCGGCTGTCGCGGGATCCGGAGAACGTGCTCCTGATAGGGACGGGAAAGACTACGCGACTGGCGGCCGACCAGTTCAAACAGGCGAACGTCTTCGTCGCGACGAGGAGGGCGCTCCCGTCTTTCTCTCGGGCTAAGGTCGTCTCCCACAAGGACCTGCGCAAGGTGGCCGAGAGGTGCGACTTGATCATCTCCGCCACGAAGCACGACGGATATCTCCTAAAGAAGGGCGACCTCAGCGACTCAAAGCGGCGGGTGGTCCTAGACCTCGCGTTCCCGAGGAACATCGACCCGGACCTGAAAAGCGCCTCGACCGAGGTCTACAACCTTGACGACCTGGCCCGCGTGTTCGCGCCCAGGGCGTCCTCGCTCTCACCGGAGGCGAGGCGCGCGGAGCAGCTGGTCTCGGACGAGGCGGAGCGGTTCTCGCGTTGGCTCCTCGCGAGCAAGCGGTCCTCCACGCTCGCCGACCTCTATCTATGGGCCGAGGGCCTTCGCCATGAAGAGACGGTCGCCGTCTTGAGAAGGTTGCCGGGGCTCTCCGAGAGGGAGAAGGAGGTCGTCCAGGCGATGAGCAAGCGGCTGGTCAGCAAGCTGATGGCCCCGCCTACCCGATTCGCAAAGGCCTCAACCCCCGATCTCCCTCAAGGTCAGCGCCTCGACATCGTGCAAAGGGTCTTCGATCAAGAGGGGACCTAGTGAAGGCCCGGAGGATCCGGATCGGGGCACGGTCGAGCAAGCTCTCCCAGTCTCAGGTTTCGATCGTCTCTAGCCTCCTGGGCGAGCGCTTTGGGAGCATGTTCCAGCTTGAATTCGTCCCAGTGAAGACCTTCGGCGACAGGAAGAGACCGGCGCTGCGCGGGTCTTATGGCCCGGCCGGCGCAAAAGGCGCGTTCACCGGGGATCTGGAGTCGCTTCTCTCGAAGGGCGAAATCGACCTTGCGATACACAGCATGAAGGACCTGCCGAGCGAACCCACTCGCGGCCTCACCGTCGGCGCGACCCCTCGAAGGAGCGACCCCCGGGACGCGCTGGTTGCGAACGACGGAGGGACTTTCGAGAGGCTCCCGAGGGGGGCGAAGATCGGAACGAGCAGCCTGAGAAGGAAGGCCCAGCTCCTGAAAATGAGACGCGACGTGGACGTCGTAGACGTACACGGCAACGTCGATACGAGGATCAGGAAGGCCATAGGAGAGGGTTCCGACCTCGACGCCATAGTCCTCGCTGTCGCCGGGCTCGAAAGGATAGGAGAGGGGGACAAGATCTCCCAGACTTTCTCGATTGACGAGGTGGTCCCGGCGGTAGGCCAGGGAATAATCGCGGTCCAGGTCAGGGAAGACGACAGAGAGATGGCGGAAATCGTCTCCGGCATAGACCACCTTGAGACCCGGCTCGAGTCGAGCTGCGAGAGGGCGTTCGCCCGGCGGCTCGGCGCCGACTGCAGCGTGCCCGTGGGCGGTTGCGCCAAGGTCTCCCGGGGATCGATCAGCATGGTCGGCATGCTGGCGAGCAAGGACTGCGAGGCGCTCTCGAAGAGGTCGGTCAAAGGCGCCTCAGGAGATGGTGTCGCGCTAGGGGCGTCGCTCGCCGAAGAGCTGCTCGACTCGGGGAGGCTGTGGGCCGCATCATGAAGACCCAGACCGCGGGCGCTCGCAAGGTCATCAGGAAGGTCGTCATAACAAGGTCGAGGGAGGGGAACGAGCAGCTGGCCGCCAGGCTCGGGGCCATCGGCTTCGAGGCGATCTCGATCGAGACCATGACGTTCCTCCCTCCGGAGGATTGGTCCCAGGTGGACGCGAGCCTGACGAGGCTGGGAGACTTCGACTGGCTGGCACTCACCTCGAGCATAGGGGCGCGTAGCTTCGCCGAGAGGATGCGGGAGCTCTCCCTGGACGTCCCGTGGATTGGGAAGCCTGCGGTCGCCGCGGTCGGAGACAAGACCAGTGAAACGCTTCAAGAGGTAGGGATCAGTGTGGACTTCGTGCCCTCGGTGTTCCTTACCCGGGCCCTCGCGCGAGAGTTGCCGCGCGGCAGGGGGGATAAGGTGCTCCTCTTGAGGTCGGACATCGCCGATCCTGGCGCAGTACCAGCACTTGAGAGGGCTGGCTTCAAGGTCAAGGAACATGCCGTCTACAGGACTAGAAGCACCGCGAAGCCGGGCGACCAGAGGATCGCTGAAGCGCAGGTGGCTGACGCGGACGCGATCGTCTTCGGGAGCCCTTCTGCCGTGGGAGGGTTCGTCGCGAGGCTGGAGGCGGGAGCGCGGGACTCCCTGATGACGAGGAACGTCCTCGTCGTCTGCATAGGCCCTGTGACGGCGGAGGCCGCGAAGGAGCAAGGCTTCGGGCGAATCGTGACCCCGACCTCTCACACGTTCGACAGCCTGCTCGAGAAGCTGAGCAGCGCGGCATCAAACGAGGATGGGGCCTGATTGCTCAAGGAGAGGGCCGACCACCACGTGGAGGAGCGGGTCGGCGCTAGGCTCCGCCGACTGAGGCGCACGGAACCGATTCGCGAGATTCTCAGGGAGAACCGCCTCTATGCCTCAAACCTCATCGCCCCTGTGTTCGTGAGGAGTGGACAGCGCATATTGGAGCCGATCGACACGATGCCAGGGATCAACCGTTACTCGGTGGACAACCTCTCGGACTATGTCGGCAGGCTCGTCGACGAGGGCATAAAGTCGGTCCTGTTGTTCGGGATCCCCGACTCCAAGGACGATCTGGGCACCGGGGCCTATTCCAGCGACGGCCTGATCCCTGAGGCGATAAAGGAGCTCAAGAGCCACTTCAACTCCCTGGTCGTCGCCGCCGACGTCTGCCTCTGCGAATACACGTCCCACGGACACTGCGGCGTGCTGGGAGAAGGGGGCGTCAGCAACGAGAGGACGCTCCCGCTCCTGGCCGAGGCGGCGGTCCAATACTCGCGCGCGGGAGCCGACATCATCTGCCCGAGCGCGATGATGGACGGGCAAGTCCTCGCGATCCGCGAGGCGCTGGAAGAGTCAGGCCACGGCGACAGGCTCGTCATGGGCTACTCGGCAAAGTATGCGTCATCCTTCTATGGGCCGTTCAGGGACGCCGCGAAGTCTGCGCCATCCTTCGGCGACAGGAAGGGCTACCAGATGGACCCTGCCAACTCGAGGGAGGCGATGAGGGAGATAGACTCCGACGTGAAAGAGGGCGCCGACATCATAATGGTGAAGCCCGCGCTCTCTTACCTCGACATCGTCAGCAAGGCGCGCGCGAAGTACGACCTCCCGATAGCGGCCTACAACGTGAGCGGCGAATACTCGATGATAAAGGCCGCGAGCATGAAGGGGTTGCTCGACGAGAAGAGCTGCGTGATGGAGGTGGCCGTCTCGATGAGACGGGCGGGCGCCGACCTCCTGATCACCTACTTTGCCGAGCAACTTGCGGTCTGGTTGAGAGAGGAGCGGTGACTTCCCGATGGAGGAGAGCGCGACGACCCGGGTCGACGAGATGAAGGCGGCCGAGACTCGCTTCCTGAAGTACACCTTCTTCAAACTCGCGAGGGAATGGAGGTCTCTCTCAAAAAGCGAGAAGGAGGCCGGGAAGGCAGAGCTCTCCCTCGTCATAAAGAAATTCGAGGAGGAATTGAGGGCCCAGCTCTTCTCCCTCGTCGGCATCCGGGGCGACGCGGACTTTTTGGTCCTCGCGGACTCCAAGGAGCTCGAGCCGTTCCAGAAGCTCGTCTCCAGCGTCCTCGCTACCGGTCTGGGTGGATACCTCGATATCCCCTACTCGTATCTCGCGATGACCCGCAAGTCCCACTACGTCGCCTCCCACAAGCATCCCGGGCAGGAGGGTGGAGGCGACGAAAGGGCCCCGCCGACGTCAAAGTACATCTTCGTCTACCCGTTCGTGAAGAAGCGGGAGTGGTATGGGCTTCCTTTCGCGGAGCGCCAGAGGATCATGGGCGAGCACTTCAAGGTGGGCCACAAGTATCCGAGGATCAAGATCAACACCGGCTACTCGTTCGGCATCGACGACCAGGAGTTCATGCTCTCCTTCGAAGGCGACGATCCTGCGGAGTTCCTGGCACTCGTCGAGGAGCTGAGGGGCACCGAGGCTAGCAGGTACACTGCCCTGGAGACGCCGATCTTCACCTGCGTGAGGACCGACGCGGCAACGCTCCTAGGCCTCCTCGGATAGCATGGGAAAGACGCAGGCATGGGCCCCCGATTGAAGAGAAGCTCGCAGCCCACGCACGAGAGGTCGGAAGCGCTGTTCGCGCGGGCGCGAAAGGTGATGGTCGGTGGAGTGAACAGCCCCGTCCGGTCTTTCAAGGCGGTGGGGGGCACGCCCGTCTTCATCTCTCAGGGGAGGGGGTCCCGAATATCGGACGTGGACGGCAACTCCTTCATCGACTACGTCTGTTCCTGGGGCCCACTCATCATGGGCCACTCTCATCCCAGGGTGACGAGGGCCGTCTCGGTCGCGACGAGGCGGGGGACGAGCTTCGGAGCCCCCACCGAGGTCGAGCTGAGGCTCGCTGAGAAGGTGGTATCCTGCGTCCCTAGCATCGAGAAGGTCAGGTTCGTCAACTCCGGGACCGAGGCCGCGATGTCGGCGCTCCGGCTCGCCAGGGCGTACACGGGGCGCGATAAGGTGCTGAAGTTCGACGGTTGCTACCACGGCCACGCCGACGCGTTCCTCACGCGGGCCGGCTCTGGCCTGGCCACCTTTGACATCCCGTCGTCGGCGGGCGTCCCGCGGTCGATCGCGAAGGACACGATTAGCACCCCGTTCAACGACACGGACGCGCTGGAGGTCGCCTTCGACTCCCATCTCGGAGAGATAGCCGCTGTGATCGTCGAGCCGGTCGCTGGGAACATGGGCGTCGTCCCTCCGGCGAAGGGCTTCCTCGAGAGGGCAAGGCGGCTTTGCACCAAGAACGGTTCGCTCCTTATCTTCGACGAGGTGATCACCGGCTTCCGGCTCTCTCTGGGCGGCGCCCAGGGCGTCCTGGGGGTCGGGCCTGACATCACCTGCCTGGGGAAGATAATCGGCGGCGGCTTTCCCGTCGGGGCGTACGGGGGAAGGAACGAGTTGATGAGTCTGGTCTCCCCCGAAGGGCCGGTCTACCAGGCCGGGACGCTATCGGGGAACCCCGTCGCCATGGCCGCCGGCCTCGCCACGATCTCTCTGCTGGAGGACGCTCGAGTCTACCGGAAACTCGAGGAGCTGTCCGGGCGCCTCGAAAACGGCCTCAGCGAAGAAGCTCAACGCGAAGGAGTCCAGGTTACCATCAACAGGGCGGGCTCGATGCTCGGGCTGTTCTTCGGCGGGAGGAAGGTCAAGGACTTCGACGACGCCAACTCGACCGACCGCAAGCTCTACGCGCGGTTCCACCGGAGCATGCTAGGCGAGGGGGTCTACCTCCCTCCTTCGGCCCTCGAGGCCATCTTCCTGAGCGCCGCCCACACCGGGGCGCAACTAGACGCGACGATAGCGGCCTGCAAGAGGTCGTTCAGGGAGTGCGCAGCGGCATGACCGCTGGGAACGGGACCTTCCTCGACGCCTGCAACAAGAAGGAACCCGCCCACACCCCTGTCTGGTTCATGAGGCAGGCGGGTCGATACCTCCCAAGCTACAGGGCGATCAAAGGGAACAGGTCCGTCACCGAGATAGCGAGGGACCCGAGCCTGGCCTCCCAGGTAGTCGTGGAAGCGGTCAACGCGCTGGGCGTCGACGCGGGGATAATCTTTGCGGACATCATGCTACCGCTCGAAGCCATGGGGGTCGAGTTCACCATAGAGGAGAACGTGGGGCCGATAGTGAAAAACCCCGTCAGGACGATGGACGACGTCAACTCGCTCGCGGCCCCTGACCTGGACGGCGAGGTGGCCTACATCTTTGACGCGATAGACGCCACGATCCAGAAGCTCGACGGCGCCGTCCCACTCATAGGCTTCTCAGGCGCCCCTTTCACCCTCGCCGGATACATGGTCGAGGGGCGCCCCAGCAGGGACCTCGAAAGGACCAAGGAGATGATGTACCGCGAGCCTGAGACGTGGGCCCTCCTCATGGGCAAGCTCACGAGCATGACGAGCAGGTACCTATCGAGCCAGGTGGCGCACGGGGTCGACGCCATACAGCTCTTCGACAGCTGGGCCGGATGCCTCTCTCCCGGAGACTACCACGGCTACGTCTCCGAGTATACGAAGGAGATCAACCGCTCGCTCGCCGGCAAGGTCCCGCGCATTCACTTTTGCGCCAACTCGTCGCCCCTTTTCGAAGAGTTCCTCGAGACGGGGGCAGACCTGCTCAGCGTGGACTGGAGGATCCAGATAGACGACGCTTGGGAGAGGTCGAGCGGCCGCGTCGGGATCCAGGGCAACCTCGACCCCGTTGTCGCCCTCTCCGGAGGAGAGGCCATGCGGAAAGGGGTCGAGGGGATCCTGGCCCAGTCCAGGGACAACCTCGGCCATGTGTTCAGCCTCGGTCACGGCGTCCTCAGGGAGACCGCTCCGGAAAACCTCCAGAGCATCGTCCAGATGGTCCACAGGATGACGACGAAGCGGGCCTAGCGAAGGCGAGGGGAGAGAATGGGGGAAAAGAAAATTTGCGTCGTCCTGATGACCTATGGGTCCCCGGCGACGCTCGACGACATCCCGACATATCTGAAGAGAGTACGCGGCGGGCGCGAACCCGACGAGGCGCTGGTCGCTGAGTTTCGCCGCCGGTACCAGCTCATTGGCGGCTCTCCTCTCCTGCGCATAACCGGGGACCAGGCGGCTTGCCTTGAAACAGAGCTGAACGGCAGCGGCGACGACCACGGCTTGCGGTATCGTGTCGTGGCTGGGATGCGTTTCTCTCCGCCCCTGATCGCCGACGTCGTGCTCGAATCGGCCTCGGACGCCGACCATTTGGTGGGGGTGATAATGTCGCCGCAGTACTCGCCGACGATAATGGGCGGATACGTGCAGAGCCTTCAGCGGGCCGTGGCCGGCCTCGGTCGCCGCGGTGAGCTGGAACTCAGGATCTCCGAGGACTGGCACCTGCAACCCTTCTTTTTGAGGGCCCTCGCCGAGCGGGTGGAGCAAGCGCTGGGCCGCTTCCCGCCTGAGGTGCGAGGGCGCGTCCCGGTCCTCCTGACCGCGCACAGCATGCCCAAGCGCGTGGTAGAGGACGAGCCGGGTTACGTCGACGACCTCCGAGGGACGGCCGCAGCGGTTGCAGAGATGGTCGGCCTGCCCAAAGACAGGTGGATGTTTTGCTACCAAAGCGCTGGGCACACGCCAGAGGAGTGGCTGAAGCCCGACTTCGCCGACGTGATGCCGGAGCTCCGCGACGCGGGTTATCGGCAGGTCCTGGTCGCGCCGGTGCAGTTCCTCGCTGATCATCTAGAGGTCCTCTATGACATCGAGATCGGCGCGCGCGGGCAGGCGGAGGCGGTGGGCATGCAATTCAACCGAATCGAGTCGCTGAACACCTCTCCTTTGTTCATCAAAGGATTATCGGCCGTCGTGCATGAGACGATGGCGAAAGCGCCTCTCAGCTCGAGATAGAGAGATGGATGGATGGACAGATATCTAGGTAAATCCCAAAAAAGAACGATCCCTATCATCTTTATTTACGCCGAACGGATTTGCACGACAAGAAAAATGGAAATCCTGGAAGGAGAGACGCTCTACCGCACGCTGCTCCAGCGCTATTCGAGAAATCCCGAAGGCTGGAGTTTCACGATCTCAAGGTCTGCGAGCAACGGGTTCTTCGACGCCTTCGTGGGGGCCCCTGACGACTCTTGGCATCTAAAGCTCGACACGATCTTCAAGCCATCGCCCTTCGTGCTCGGGGCGAAAGTCGAAGTCGACCAGTCAAAGGTGAGGCCCCTGTCACCTCTCTCGTTCGGGTTCAGGAAGATCCGACCTAGCGAAGCACCCGCCCTGCAAGACGACTCTCCGGAGGGGATGAGGAGGCTCCTAGCGATCCTAAGCTCATCGAGACCGGTGGTGCCCAGCAACTCTGGCAGCTACGTCCAAGGGCCCTTCGTGTTCACGAACCATGGCGCGATGGGCGCAATGAACGGAGATCAGGAGAAGGTGGACCAGAAGCTCTCGCAGGAGCTACTCAAGCTCGTCCGGCAGAGATACCCAAGCTACCTGTAGGAGTCCGTCAAACATTTGAGGAGAGCCGCGAGCGAAACAAGGTCACGGTGGACCCGGAGAACGACAGCTCACCGGGCAGCTCAGAACCCCGCCGCACCCGTGCCCCCCGCCCCACGCCGAGCGCGGTGCCGCCGA
>JAPCJN010000022.1:0-12864 GCA_027886925.1 Nitrososphaerota archaeon | reverse complement strand
CTCCCTCTCTCCAACGATGGACGTATGAGGCAGAGTCGCTCGAGACAGCGAAGAACCTCCTCTACTTCAGGCAGCTCGTGGGCTTGAAAATAGACGAGAAGCGCCTCGCGCTCCTTGAGAGAAGGTCGGAGGTGCACTCTATGACCTTTGTAAAGGCCTACCGGCGAGGGAAAGCAAAGTCGCGAGAGCTGTTCCTGATGTCGCTCGGAACGGTGGCCACCGCCCGGACCTACAGGCAGCTTCTGAAGCTCCACGAGGCGAGGGCATCAAAGATTGCCTCCCGCGATTTCCGGTTCAAGGGAAACCCGGTCAATTGGGGCTCTTGGAGGCAGTTCGCCGCGAGCACCGACGACTCTGCTGCCCGCAAGTCGGTCTTCGACGACTTTGTCGCCAAATCGAGCGTCGTCGCGCCACTGGTTCAGACGAGGTTCGAAACCTACAGGAGCCTCCTCGAGCGGTTCGACACCGACCCTCTTTCGGTCTACCTCGAACAAGAGCGTCTCTCCTATGAGAGGTTGATCTCCCTGGTAGAGAACCTGGGTGAGATGGCCAGGCGTCCTTTCAGAGAGTGTCTCGAGCGATACTCCAAGGAGATCCTCGGCAGGCCGGCCGAATACTACGACGACTACTACTTCTTCAGGAACCGCGTCTTCAGGCGATACGCTGAGAGGCTCCCCACGAAGGAAGAGCCCCTCGACAAGGTCGTGAGGACGATGAAGCTGATGGGGTTGGACGCCTCAAAGATTGCCGTCGACGACGCCGACCGCAAGGGGAAGAACGCGTCGGCCTTTTGCTCCGCCATCAAGGTGCCGACCGACGTCCGCATCTCCTACAGAATGTCGAACCCGCTGGATGACTTTGCCTCCGTGTTCCACGAGTTCGGCCATGGGATACACTTCTCATCGATAGACGCCAATGCGAGCTTCGCGGACCGCTACGGGGTTGCCAACGGCGTCGCGGAGATATTCTCGATCTTCTTCGAGGGGCTGATCCACGAGAAGGCCTTCCTCACGAAGGAGCTTGGGATGCCGCGCGACGTCGCCGAGGACGTCCTCGAGCGCTTCAGGTTCAACAGCCTCTTCTTCGCTTCGTTCTACTCCGCAAACTCCGCCTTCAAGCTGAGGTATTGGCACGACGCTGTGTCCTTCGACGACCTCGACGGTCTTTATTCGGACCTCACGGAACGCTTCCTCGGCATCCGATACCCAGGGGCCTACTGGAAGCTTCACCACGTCCTGCCAGAGTACTTCCTCTACTCGCCCTCTTACCTGGTCGCGGCGGTCCGAGCACTCGAGCTTCGCAACGCGTTGGTCGCAAGGTTCGGAGAAAGATACTGGAGAGAACGTGGCAGCGGCAAGATGGTCGTCGAACTAATGAGCCCCGGCCAGTCGCTGGACCTCGGCTTCTCGCTGCTCGACGAGGGCGCATACGTGAAGAGTCTCTCGCAGGCGGCCGGTTGAGCGACCGAACGACCTAGCGACCGAACGACCTAGCGACCGAACGACCTAGCGGACGGGCGACTTATACCAAGAACTTCTTCGCGTTCTCGTAGAGCACCAAATCAAGCTGGTGCCTGCTCAGTCTGGCGGCTACGACCTTTTGCAGCTCGACCGAGTAGTCGTGGAACGGGTAATCCGAGCCAAAGACCACCCTCTCCTCCCCCACCTTCTCCACCGCTTCCCTGATCTTGGAGTGCATCGAGACGCCGGAGGTCTCCAAAATGATGTTGTCATACCTCTTCGCCGTGTTGATTGCGGCCTGCATGTAGACGCCGTGAGCATGTCCCATGTGGAGCATGACCACTGTGACCTTCGGATACATCTCCGCCAGCTCTCCAATGCTCCAGGGCAACGAGAAGGGGGGGTGCCCTGAATGGATGGCGACGGGGATACGCTCTTTCTCTGCGAATTCGACGATGGGCAATACCTCTTCGTCGGTAGGAAGGAACGCGTGGATCAGGGGGTGCAGTTTTATGCCCTTGAACCCCCATTCTTTCACCGCCCGCCTCACCAACGAGAGCGCCCCCCGATCGTGCGGATTCGGCCACACGTATCCTGTGAACCGCCCGGGGTGGTCGCGTATCGCCCTGCGGACCAGCTCGTTGTCGAGAGCAAAGAGCAGCGACGACTCTACATTGAAGTCGTCCATCTGTTCGAGGAGTTCACTGGCGGAGCAGGAGACGTTCGCCCAGCTGCCGAACCTCCCTACGTGGGAGTGAGCGTCGATGATTTTTCCTGCTATCGTGGCGGTTGGGATCACCTTGCCTCCTCTCGACGGCGGACTTGGATGTCGCTCAGCACCCATCTTCTTCTACCTGACTTTGTTCCCGCTCACTCCGGCGGGATCTGTGACTGGACGAAGCGCAGGTCGAACCCCCTCTTCTTGTGGTATCTGTAGGACACGGCATAGATCACCACAGGTACCAGCACTATCCCAACCGTGGAAAGCTGGGCCGACAACTGGAACGGGCCCACAGCGGGGTTGGAGATGCTGTTGTATCCCAGGTAAGCGAACAGCGCTGCGGCGACGACCCCCAGGACCGAGATCAGCGGGATCCGCCGGCTCTTTCCCCCGGTCGCAGACTCGTAGACCCCCCGCAGCGTGAAAGGTATCAGGGCCGCGCTGATGGCGGCCAGGAACCATACTATGCTGTAGAAGAAGACTGCGTTGACCTGTGCGGTGATGAAGGAAGTGAAGTACTGGAGATACATCGGGATTATCGCGAACATCGCTCCCGCCAGGATCGCGTATATCGGCGTGTGGAACCTGTCGCTCACCTTCGCCAGGAAGGAGGGCATGACCCTGTCGAAGGACCAGGCGAGGAAGAGCCTGCTGATGAAGACGAGGCTCAGCCAAGACCAGCCTATGTTGCCGATGAACAGCCCGACGACGATCAGCCAGAGGAGGACGCTGCTCGGATTGAGAACCGTCGCGAACGCAGTTGGGACAGTGGAGAGAGGGACGCCCGCTGACCCGCCGTTCTGGATCGCCCAGGCCTCGATGAATGGCAGCCCGACGACGTTGTCGAGCAGGTAGGTAAGGCCGAACCAAATCGCGATGGACAACGCCTCGGCCAGGACCAGTCCGTAGAGGAGGGACCTGCGGGGCCTCCTGATCTCTCCTCCCACGAACTGCATGACCGGATAAGGCCCGATGCTCACGAAGAGGAGGGGGACGATCGCGCCCAGGCCGGCCAGGCTCGCGCCCGGAACGTATCCGTGCGTGGCGGCGTCGGAGAACACCTTGGGAGAGCCGCCCTGGAAGTATCCGTTGTAGGCGTTCACAAAGTCAGCGTGGCTGCTCGTGAGGAAGATCGCCATCACCAGGAGCATCGCGAAGACGCCATAGGCGAAGAAGGAGTAGACGACGAGCTTGAACAGCCTCCCGCCGGCGATGACCAGGGTCGCGCCTATTCCTAGGATGACCATCCCGACCACCATCAGGGTCGCGGGCGAATCGGTCACTCCCGGCGTGATGAAGTTTCCAAGCGAGAGGAGCCCCTGGTCGTTGAGCGCCTGTCCCGTGAAAGAGAGCTGCGTCCCCGCCTCTGAGAACGCCCAATACGACCCGGACCCCGCCGAGATGAGTATGGCGACGAAGAAGAGGAAGCTCGCGACGAACCCGACCGGGCTCGAGAGGACCCTCGAGATGAACACGTAGTCTCCGCCCGACCTCGGCATCACCGAGGTGAGCTGCCAATAAAGGAGGACGATAACAACGGCTATCACCGCCCAAACCGCCAGGCTGGCGTAGTAGTTCACGTTCTGATAGTAATCGGGCGTCACCCAGAAGATTCCGGCCCAGCTCGTCAGCCAGGGGAAGAAGATGATGCTCCAGGTGAAGACGTCGAGGGCGGAGAGCTGCCTGACCAATCCCGTCGCCCGTCTCACGAAGAAACGGCCTTCCGCGGACCCGGCGAGTCTCTCCCCTCTGTCTTCGGTCACTCTAAGGATGCCAGACCCTCTCTCTTGCCCTAGCTATTATGTTGTTATTCCCCTTCGTTCGCGCTCCTCGCCAAGGCACACGGAAAGGTTTTACAGCCTCGGCAAGGCAGCTCATGAAAAGAAGAAGAAGACACGTGAAGAACCCATTCTCGCGAGGACCGACGCACAAACAGACGCAAGCCTCCGGGCTTGAATCTATCCCGACCGGAGCCCAGTTGATTCCCATGGAGGTGAAGCGGCAGTACGAGCGGAACCCTATCCACGTCTACCATCCGACCCCCTACAACATGATCACGATCTTGAGGAGCAAGAAAGAGCCTCACGAGTGGCTCGTTTGCGGCTGGTATGTGGACACCTTCAGAGAACACGGCGTAGTGAAGGGCCTCCTTTATCGGATGGTCGACAAGGACGAGGACAGGGAGCACGTCATCGCGGAACTGAAGAAGGTGGACAAAGAGGCCATCGCGAAGTTTGGGCTCTAGCTGAAAGAAAACCGAGATTTTCGCTGTCCTATCGAGGGCCGCCTGCCCATCCGTCGTGATATTTCCAAAGGTATAAAGGGAGGCCAAATCGCGCGGGCCCAGGGATTTCATATGGCGACTAAAACACTCCAGCAGCTTAGTGGCGCCGAATTCGAGAGGGAGGTCCTAAAGTCCCAGACCCCCGCCGTCGTAGATTTCTACGCCGATTGGTGCGGACCGTGCAGGATGGTGTCTCCGATCATAGAGCAGCTTTCGCAAGAGTACGCGGGAAGAGTGAAGTTTGCGAAGGTGAACACCGACGAGAACCCCGAAATAGCGATGAAATATGGGATAATGAGCATCCCGACCATCATCGTCTTCAAGAACGGCCAAGTAGCCGCGACGGTCATCGGGGCAGGGCCGGCCGCGACCTACAAGCAGAAGATAGATGCAGCGCTCAAACCCTAGGCTGACAACAGACAAAGAAGACGGACCGCTCTTCGCGGAAACAAGATCAGTTCGCTAGTGAGTAAATCCTGTCGCCTTCCGCCCGTGTGCCTCCCTCTCCTATGCTCGTCAGCACGAACCTGCTGGTCGAGCCTAGAGGCCACTCGTCAGGGGCGATGACTCCAGAATGGATCTTCTCGTACTCCTCGATCGAGAGTTTCTTCCTCGTTTTCAGCCTTGACATCAGGTCGAACCTCCTCGAGACCTCCTTGAATCCATCGGGGACCACGTTCGCCTGAATGACCGCATGACTTCCGCTCCCATAGCCGCACAGCACCACCTTCTTCCCGGCTAGGTCGTCCCTGTCGTTCTCGAACAGGCTGTCCAATCCTACGAAGACGGAGACCGAGTACGAGTTCCCTACGAGCTCCGGCGCGATGACCGAGCTGCCGACCCGGACCGCAAAGTCGTCGATGAACGCCTTGGAATTCATGAACTTCCGCCTAAAGTCCGAATAACCCTCGCTCATGTAGTAGGCGAAGTCGTCCATCCCTACCCTCGACGGTTCCTCGCCGATGGTGGAAATCACGCCTTTCCACCTTGGAAGGGACCTCCACTCGTGCATCAGCAGGGACGCGTAGGCCGAGATGACCATCTTCTTGTGAGGGTTATGGTAGACCGCCCTGTCGACCCCGTCAATCGTCGCCTGGTCGCCCGTCGGCTTCGCCATCCCAGCCTTTGTGGCGGCGGCTTGGAAGTTCAGCCACGCGAGCTTCATCTCCGTAAGGTACGAGGCATAGGACTTGGCCCCATCGACCAACGCCACTGTCCTGCCACCCGGCTTCTTGAAGTCGCCCTTCTCGTTCCTCAAGGCCGACCCAATCGCGCCCGGGACTATCTCGAACAGCCTCGGGTCCGCCCCGATGAGCACAGCGGCGGCCGCAGCTCCCTGCGTCGGCTCTTCCTTGCTGTTCAGCTCGTATTTCGCGACGTCGGTGGCGACGATGAGCGCGTACCTGGCGCTGTTCCATCCGGCGGCGAACCATGCCCCGGTGTCAAGGTAGCGCTCCATCCCGCTGACGCACGCGAACTTCTGCTCGTATCCCAAGACGTGAGAAAGGCTTCCGTTACCGTAAACGTCCTCGAGCATCCCAACCACGTCGGAGACGAGGGCCCTCGAGGCGTCCAGCCCGCTCTCAGTTGGCGTGTCGATCCTGAAGATGTCGCTGGGCGAAATCTTGTAGGCTTCCATGAGTCGGTGGGCCGCGGTCGCTGCCATGCTCGCCTGGTCTTCGTTGGGGGGTGGCACGGAGAAAGCCTTCACGCCCACGCCCTCGGTGAAGTGTTCGGGTGCCCGCCCCCTGGCTATGGCGAGCTCTGCGTTGTCGACGTAGTATTCGGGCGAGTAGACGTAGAGCGCCTCGATTCCCACCTTTATCATGTGCGGCCTTTTCCGCGCCCTCCGTCCCGGCTATTTATTGTGTTGTTTGCCTCATGGGCTTTTATCGATTGTCGAAACTACCGTGTTACTCGTCTGTCCGACCGACCGAGTTCACAACGTTAATCTAACTGGCTCGCATTTTTCGGAGCGTTGAGGATCTATTCGTTCCTTCCAAGCGCGACCGAGATGATCTATGCGCTCGGCCTGGAAGACCAGCTTTGCGGGGTAACCCACGAATGCGACTTTCCCCCGGAGGCGAGGGAGAAACCCGTGGTGGTCAGGCCCCTAGTCGACATGTCGAAGATGGGCCAGGGGGAGATTGACGACCGGGTGGTGGAAGGCATGACGCACGGCCACGGCCTCTATTCGATAGATCGAACCTTCCTGCAGGGGAAGAAACCCGACATCGTCATCACGCAGGAGCTTTGTGACGTGTGCTCCGTGTCCCTGCGGGACGTCCTCTCGACCATGTCGGACCTCTCTCAGGACTGCCAGGTGTTAT
The DNA here is from genome assembly GCA_027886925.1 of Nitrososphaerota archaeon. The sequence goes on along the minus strand of JAPCJN010000022.1, from coordinate 6,069 downwards.
CGCTCAAGCCGAGGGGGCTTCATGGAGTGCTCGAAGACATCGTGACAGTGGGCAAGGCCTGCGGTGCCGAGCCGGCGGCGAACGACCTCGTCGCGAAATTGGAGAAGAGGATCCAGCGAGTCGACGAGACGGCAGCGGACCTCGACCGCCCGAAGGTCTTCTGCGTAGAGTGGTTCGACCCCATCTTCGCCTCGGGCCACTGGGTGCCGGAGATGGTCGAGATCGCAGGGGGGCACGACGCGCTCGGGCGGCCGGGGCAGGACTCCCGGAGAATCCCCTGGCGCGACGTCCTCGCTAACGACCCCGACGTCATGGTCCTGATGCCTTGCGGGTTCGACGCATACCGTGCTGCCGAGGACCTGCACCTCTTGTCCAGGAACGACGGGTGGAGGTCGATCGGCGCGGTGAAGGCGGGGAGGGTGTTCGCGACGAACGGTTCGGCTTACTACTCCCGGCCCGGGCCGCGCCTGGTCGACGGCCTTGAGCTCCTGGCCAAGATGATTCACCCAGAGGTGTTCGGCCCCGAAATGCAACCAGATCGCGCTAGGCGCATAAGCCCTGAACTCCTCACACGGCCACAGTAAGACAAATAACGAGGAAAGTTCCCCAAGCCGTCATGAAGCTCTTGTTCAAGCATGAACTGCCCAGGAGGCTAAGGAGCGCAGAGGTTCATGTTGAGTTTCTCAACGCTTCTCTCCACATCTCGGTCGACGGTCCGAAGGCCAGCATGACGGGAAGCATAGGCGGCCCGCCGAACAAGGCGATCGCCATCTCGGACAGGGAGTATTCCTCCTACAGGGCCTCCCACGGTGTCGTCGAAGTCATCGACGAGGACGAGGATAGGGTCGTTGTGAAGACCTCGGACGGATACGAAGAGGAATGGGTTCGCCCTCGCTGGGTCCTTAGCGGCGTCAGGCGTTCTAGAGAAACCACACGTTAGTCAGTCAGCTAGTAAGTTAGTCAGTGGCTAATTCTTCGTCGGCTTCTTCCTCAGACGCTGCACCGTCCCCCTCGTCGTCGGCGGGGACCTCGATCACTATCTCCTCTTCGACGAGGCGTTCCCCTTTGTCGGTGAGCATCTCGTCCGTCGGAAACCAGTGCTTCTTGCCGTCCATCGCCTCCATCTCGACCTCCGCGAACCCCGCCAGTGTCCTCCCGGTCAGGACGCCGAGGCGTTGCTCAGCGACGGAAATCGAGGTCTTCTTCACCTCGACGCCGTCCTCGCCGAATATCGCCTCCTTGGTCGGATTGCAGTTGACCTTGATGCCTTTGGTGGGCTTGACGTCCATCGAATGCCGCCCCTTGACGCTTCAACCGTTCTTTATCAACGATTCGCCGGACGGAATCAGATTGAGCAATCGATTTCATCGAGCAGCTTGCTCGTCTCATCGATGAGCGAGGAGATGCTCGCCGGCTCGTTCCTCTTCGTCGCGAAAGACGCGCCCAGCATGATCGCGCCGGGAACTGCGGTGAACGGCTCGGGGAAGAGGATCAGGGCCACGCCTGCAGATCGCAGCTTGCCGGAGATCGAGTTTGGCTTTACGAGTTGCTTGATGGCGCGCTTTGTCGCGGGGTCGCCTACGAGCGAGGCCACCTCGGCCCTCTCCCTCAAGACTCGGGTCGCCGACGACGCGCTAGACTTGAGAAGTTGCGCTCGCTTGGGCCTCTCTTCCATCGGGTTCAACCGCGACGGAGCGCACTTAACCAGGAGGGGTCAAAAGCTGTTGGCCACGGACTCAAAATAGAGACGGCTCGCGCCGAACCTGACCTCTACGCGGTGGCGGTCATCGACCTTCTTCGTTGCCTCGCAGCCAGCATGCTCGCCAACGCCAAGATGACGAGGATCGCGATTGCGATCCCTTGATGGGCCATCGTAAGCATGGGGTCGGGTACCGCGAGTATCCTGAACCCTAGCGCGACCTGCCCCAAAGTCAGCACGAGCGCCAATCCGTAGAGGAGGCGGGTCACCATCGAGCTCGGCGCAAGGAAGATGCTCGAGGTGAGAAACGCGACGAGCGCAATCCCGGCCACCCCAATCAGCATGTGCGGCAGGATCAACAGGCTGCCTGTGGCCGAAGCGGCGCCCGCCAAGGCGAACCCGAGGACGATCTGGATCACCAGGCCGCCCGCACCGATAGCCCCCGTGAAGGTTTGCTTGTTCAACGATGGGCTTCCTTCGCGTCCCCTTTTGCACGCGGCGCTTAATACGTTTCTTCCTCGGAGGCGACTCACCCTTCAACGAAGCCTCGCGAGGATTCATTAACCACCCAGATGTCAGTGGTGATGGAAGCCATGGCGAAACTGTCTGATGCGCAGGTGGACGCCGCGTTGAAATCCCTGAAAGGGTGGACCAGGGACGGGGACTTCATCTCTAAGGATTTCCAATTCAAGGCTTTCCTCTCGGGAATACGGTTCGTCGACGCCGTCGCCAAGATAGCAGAATCGCAGGAGCATCACCCAGACATCCACGTGGTCTGGACCACAGTGACCTTGAAGATTCAGACCCACGACCAGGGAGGGATAACGAAATGGGACGTCGGGCTCGCGAAGGAGATCGAAAAATACGTGGCTAGATCCAACAAGAAGGCCGCCTAGAATCGGCTCGGCCTGCCCGTCGGAATCGAATAATTCTTATATACAACTCGAAGTTGTATAGCCGCTTAGTGATCTAAGAAGAATGTCAACAACCGCAATTCAGGGCGTCACGTCCAGCGGTCAGCCAGTCCTGATTCTCAAAGAAGGCAGCAACCAGTCCAGAGGCAAAGAAGCTCAACGAAACAACATCCAAGCGGCCAAATTGGTCGCGGAGATCGTGAAAAGCTCGATAGGCCCTAGGGGAATGGACAAGATGCTCGTCGACTCGCTCGGCGACGTCACCATCACGAACGACGGGGCGACCATGCTGAAGGAGATAGACGTGCAGCACCCGGCAGCGAAGATGCTGGTGGAGGTCTCGAAGGCGACCGACAACGAGGTAGGCGACGGCACCACGTCGGCGGTCATCCTCGCGGGCGCGCTGCTGGAGAAGGCCGAGGGGCTCATCGACAAGGGAGTCCATCCGACGATAATCGTAGAGGGATACAACAAGGCAGCCGCGAAGGCCATCGCCGTGCTCAACGATTTTGCTGAGAAGGTTCCTGCCAACAGCAAGGAATGGCTCGTCAAGATCGCACGCACGAGCATGCAGACGAAGCTGGTCTCGAGGGAATCACAGGAGCTGGCAGAGCTCGTTGTCAACGCGGTCTTGCAGGTCGCCGAGAAGACAGGCGACGACGGCACCTACAAAGTTGACCTCGACAACATCAAGGTAGAGAAGAAGCCAGGCGGCTCCCTCCGGGATACCTCTCTCATCCGGGGCATCGTCCTCGACAAAGAGGTCGTCCACGCAGGGATGCCGAAGCGCGTCGAGAAGGCGAAGATAGCGCTGGTGAACGCGGCTTTCGAGATCGAGAAGACGGAGTTCGACGCGAAGCTCAACATAAGCGACCCGAGCATGATGAAGAAGTTCTTGGACGAGGAGACGCGCATGCTGAAGGAAATGAGCGACAAGGTCGTCGCGACCGGCGCCAACGTCCTGGTCTGCCAGAAGGGAATGGACGACATCGCGCAGCATTACCTCGCCAAGGCCGGTATCCTCGCGGTGAGGAGAGCAAAGGAGAGCGACATGACCAAGCTCGCAAAGGCGACGGGAGCCCGGATCGCCAACAACTTCAACGACCTCTCGCCCAAAGACCTCGGGGCGGCCGACTTGGTCGAAGAGAGGAAGGTCGAGCAGGACAAGTGGGTGTTCGTGGAGGGCTGCAAGAACCCGAAGGCGGTGACCCTCCTCATCAGGGGAGGAACACAGAGGATAGTGGACGAGGCCGACAGGTCCATGCACGACGCGTTGATGGTCACCAAGGACGTCGTGGAGAAGCCCGCGATAGTCGCCGGAGGCGGCGCCCCGGAGGCGGAGACGGCTTTCCAGATAATGAAATGGACGGAGAAGCTGAACGGACGGGAGCAGCTCGCCGCGCAGAAGTTCGCCGAGGCCATGGAGACGATCCCGATCTGTCTCGCCACGAACGCGGGGCTCGACCCGATCGACACGATGACGGAAATACGGGCGAAGCACGCTGACGGAGGCAAGTGGTTCGGCGTAGAGGCGAAGGAGGGAAAGGTCAAGGACATGTACAAGGAGAACGTCTTCGAGCCGCTCAGCGTAAAGGAGCAGATAGTGAAGTCATCCACCGAGGCGGCATGCATGATACTCCGCATCGACGACGTGATAGCTGCAGGCAAGGGGAAGGGACCTTCGGGTCCGCCAGGCGGAGGCATGGGCGGCGGCGAAGGCGACTTCGACTAGCAGGCGCGAAGCAAATCGACTACGACCTGGCCCCAAGTGAGCGGGCCAGCCGAACTTTTTTCAAACTCGTCATTTTCAGCGTCAGATTTTCCTCTATGGGCCAGAACGTCGACAGGGACTGCAGCCTTGTGTCGCTCGAGGTTGCTAACATCGACTAACCCGGCTCGTCCCGAGCTCGTTCGCTCATTCATCCACTCACGGGACTATCCCCTCGCCCGCCAATATGAGCCCGATGTCCCAGGTGGTTCTGTACGCAGATAGGGGCGGCCAACCGCTCTCAGTCGTCACGAACGACCTTTTGATTCGATACCCTAACTAAAAGACCACGCCCCGGTCCTGGGGGCCGGCCCGACCGAGGAAGTGAAGGATCCCCTTCACGTTGGTCCGGATAGACACATCCACATGCGCGGGGAAGTCTTCGGGGCGCATCCCGGTCTCGGATATCACCCTCCGCCTCAGCTCGTTCGATATCTCATCCTGGGACAGGTGCCTGTCGCTCAGTCTCCTCAAGTCCTCGACCCATTCGTCTGTCCTCTGCACAGTCTGCTCGAAGACATAGTCGACGTCTTCACGGACGCCGTAGTGAGGAGCGAGGACCATCTTGGGGTCGGTCTGCCTCAGCCTCCCGATCGTCTGTCTGAGCTTCAACGGATCCAGATTTGGGGGAGGGGTCGTCGGGATGAGGGTGGGGATGCCTGGAAGGACCAGCCCCACCGCGTCCGCCGAGAACAGCAGGTGCTCCTCCTCGGCGAGGATGGATATCTGATGCGGCGCGTGCCCGGGCGCGTGGATCGTCGTAAGCGTGACTCCTCCAAGGTCTACATGGGCCTCTTCGCCGACGGCGGTGATCCTCTCCTTGTCGACCGGAGTGGGCCTTCCATATGCCTCGATGAGCCGCTCGCCGAAGACGCTGGTGGCGCCCTCTATGAGCCGCGAGGGGTCCACCAGATGAGGCACCGCCCTCTCATGGGCCAACACCTCCGCCCGCGTCATGTGCTTGAGTAATTGCCCCGCCGCGCCCGCGTGGTCGAGGTGGACGTGCGTCGGTATCAGGTAGTCGACCTGCGAGGGCGCGACACCCTGCTCGCGCAGCCCTTCCAGGACGTTCCCGAAGGAAGACGCGTGGCCGCAGTCGATGACGGCGGTCTTCCTGTCGCCCTTCACCACATACACAGCGATGGTGTTCCGGTTCCCTATCCCCAGGGTATCGATCATAGACGTCCTGTCAGTCACCTTCGAAGAGTTCATTTTCGCCTGTCGGCGTCGGCCCACTGCGTTCCTAAAAAAACATGGAGGATTGGGCTTCCATCAGCGACGGTGCCAACAGTAAATAGAGGGGCCTGATCTCGTGGACGCAGATAGCCCGTGCAAGACGTCGAGGTCGTTGTCGTCGGCGGAGGTTCTACCGGCTGCAGCATCCTCTACCACCTCGCAAAGACGGGCGTGAGTAAGTGCCTCCTGGTCGACATGGCCTCTCAACTCGCGGCAGGTCAAACGAGCAGGTCGACTGCCCTGGTGCGCACTCATTACAGCACCGAGACGCTGACGAGGATGGCGCTCTCGAGCTATCGTTTCTTCAAGAACTTTCAAAATGAGCTGCCAGGCGGCACGGCAGGCTACGTCGAAACGGGTCTGCTCGTGGGGGCCGACGACGCCTCGGTCGAGCCCCTAAAGGAGAACGTGGCCATGTACAAGCGGCTCGGCATAGATTCCACGGTCATGAC
>JAPCJN010000134.1:4350-5010 GCA_027886925.1 Nitrososphaerota archaeon | reverse complement strand
TTCGCTCCCCGGCTCAGCTTCTTCTTCAACTCGACGATGGACTTTTTCGAAGAGATCGCCAAGTTCAGGGCGGCAAGAAGGATCTGGGCGACCGTCCTCCGTGAGAAGTACGGCGCGAAGAACCCTCGCAGCCTACTCATGAGGTTCCACACGCAGACATCCGGCGCATCTCTCACGTGGCAGCAACCGTACAACAACATCGTGAGGACCGCGATCGAGGCGCTCGCCGCGGTGCTCGGGGGTACCCAGTCTCTTCACACAAACTCCTTCGACGAGGCCTGGGCTCTCCCCACGGAAGAGGCCGTGCAGGTCGCACTGAGGACACAGCAGGTTATCGCGGAAGAGACCGGCGCGACCAAGGTAATCGACCCGCTCGGGGGTTCCTACTATGTAGAGTGGCTCACGGAGCAGTTGGAAGAGGAAGCTTACCGGTACTTTGACAAGATCGACAGCGCCGGGGGTCTCCTCAAGGCCATAAAGTCCGGCTACCTCCAGAGAGAGATCGCGGAGAACTCGTACAGGCTTTCGCAGCGCGTCGAGAGAGGTGACGACTCCATAGTGGGGGTTAACAAGTACTCTGCGGAGGAGAACTCGCCAATCGACACGCTGAAGATAGACTTCAAGGCACAGAAGAAGCAGCTGCAGCGCCTTCGCAGGCTC
>JAPCJN010000134.1:936-4340 GCA_027886925.1 Nitrososphaerota archaeon | reverse complement strand
ACCCGATGATGGAGGCTACCATGGCTTACGCAACCCTGGGTGAGGTCATGCAGGTGGGGCGGGAGCTCTTCGGGGATTGGAAGGAACCGGTCCTGATTTAGGTGGTCCATTTTGAAGTCCAAGGCCAGCCAAACAACCAAGCGTGATTCCCGGAAGATTCGAATCCTGGTCGCCAAGCCCGGTCTCGACGGTCATGACCGCGGCGTCCTCGTCCTCGCACGTGCTTTCAGAGACGCAGGGATGGAGGTCATCTACAGCGGGCTCCTGCCGACGCCAGAGCAGGTGGCGCAGATGGCGGTGGACGAGGACGTGGATGTCGTCGCGCTCTCGCTGCTGAACGGGGCCCATATGACCGCCTTCCCACGCGTCAAGAAGGTGCTAGATTCGAAGGGAGGGAAGGACATCCTAGTCGTCGGAGGGGGGATAATCCCGAACGAGGACAAGCCCAAGCTGCTGAAGCTCGGCATCACCGGTCTGTACGGCCCTGGGACCTCGATGGAAGAGGTAATCGACCACATCAAGCAGAGAGTAAGGAAGGAACGGTGGAAGTAGGCTGCCTGAGGATCCCGCCAGCCTATCGCTCTTCAACTTCGAACTGAGCGACGAACAGACATCCCTCCTCGAGCAGGTAGACCGCATCTGTAAGCGGTTGCGGCCAATCGAGGACGAGTGCTATCTCGCTCACAAGACGAATCCTGACGTGAAGAAGCTCTTCAGCGAAGCTCACCTTCTCGGTCTTCCCATATCGAAGAAGTATGGCGAGGGGCAGGGCGCAGACATGGTCACCTACGCTCTGGCCATCGAAAGGATAGGACGAGAGGGCACGAGCGTCAGGACCTTCTTTTCTGGGCACGTCTCGCTCGGGATGCTGACGGTACAGAAATGGGGAAACGAGGATCAGAAACAGAGGTATCTCGTCCCTGCGAGCGGCGGTCGCAGCGTCTTCGCCTTTGGTCTCACCGAACCTGGCGCAGGCAGCGACCCTTCCTCTTTGGTCACTAACTTCGATGAGGTCGAAGGAAAATATGTCCTCAACGGGCAGAAGACCTGGATATCCAACGGCTCCATCGCTGATAATATTGTGGTCTTCGCCCATCCAAAAGGCCGAAGAGATGGAATGTGTGCGTTCATCGTCGGAAAGGACTCGGAGGGATTCTCCGCCAAGCCCATACAGAACAAGATGGGCCTTTACTCATCCGACACCGGTACGATATACCTAGAGGACTGCCGCGTTGATAAGTCCTCGATGCTCGGTCCCCGAGGGAAGGGTCTCTCCGTCGCCTATTCGGCTCTGATGAGCGGCAGGCTGAGCGTGGCCGCCGGTTGCGTGGGAGTGATGCAGGATTGCCTCGACGAGGCCGCTCGCTACTCGTCACTGAGGGTGCAGCATGGAAAGCTCATCGGGAAGCACCAGTTGGTTCAGCGTCACATCGGTATAATGGCGGTCAACCTTGAGGCAGCCAGGTGGCTCACGCGTAGAGCCGCGGCAATGCACCAGAAACACCTCGAACGTCCCGAGAGTGTCGAAGCCCGCGACGAAGCTGATACGGCGATAGCCAAAGCAAAGTACTTCGCAGCGAGAGCATCGTTCGACGCGGCAAACCGGGCTGTACAGGTCTTCGGCGCCAACGGGTATTCCCTCGAGAACAGACCCGCAAGACATCTCGTCGACTCCCGCGTCTGTCAGATATACGAAGGGACCAACGAGGTCCTCGAACAAAAGATCGCCGTGTCGATTTTGGGGAGAGAGTTCGAGGCCTACTCCTGATCCGACCCAAACTTTATTTTGGCCGATGACCCGAGAGCGCTACCGCGATAACGCCCAGGTGGTAGTGCTCGACCGAAGCCTCCGTGCCGATGTATCTGTGCTACAAGGACTTTCCCCGAGAGTTCATGCTGTTCAAGGTCGTGGGAACGACCGCGGAGGCGTTCGAAAAGTACAGCGGAGAGCTAGCGCGGCAACCTGGCGTCAATTCTTCTACCACTCACTTCGTCCGCTTAGACGGAAAGAGCCGACAGGAGATCGAGAGTCTCATGAGGGAGTTGGGGTTGATTACCTCCGAGAACGAAAGAGAGGTACTGTTGGACATAGGCAAGCTCGGAGTTCCATAGCCGTACCACCTGACCGGTCCAGAAATCTTCCTCCTCCACGCAAACCCGTAAAGACGACTGGCCGAGCGCGGTTCAAAGTTTTGCTTCGACCGAAGGGTTCATGCCGCATCGTAACGGGTCAAAATAGCACAGACCATGGAGGTATTCTGTTGAGGAGTCTGGATCGAACCACTCTCTTGAAGAGATAGGCGGTAGCCAGGTTGCCCACGAACATCAGAAGAACCGCGATTTCCCCATCAACCGTCGTAGAAAATGAAGGGAACATTCGACTGGCCATTTGCTGGATTCCCAAGAAGATAGTCGCAGAGTCCACTCGCAGGAATGTTCCTGCAACCAGGAACACCATCGCGGGGAAGACTCCCGAGATGGACCAAACTATCGCCGTGATGATGGAGGTGAACTGTATAGGGATTACCGGGAGCACTAGAAACCCTCCCATGAGGCAGAAGAACGCCCTCCGTCTGAGGCGAAGAGACCTTCTCGGCTGAAGCCTTGCTTCAGAAGAATTCTCCATAAGACTTATCTTGGGTGCGCGCCTTTAAGCTGAGTGAAGGCCCCCTTCACTTCCAGAAGAGCAGTCCATAGGATTCTTCGTGCCCTCGTATAAGGCGCTGTAGACAAGAACGTCTGAAGAGAATGAGAATGGAACCAAAGACTCACAGAGCGATGTCGACCACGGTCGGCGCGGTGATAATCATCGCGATAATCGTAGTCGTTGGAGTCGGGATATACCTCTCCGGTCCTTCGAACCCATCGACCAGCACCACGAACTCCACGTCATCACCCATGACCATCACAAGCAGTCCGAGCAGCTCACCGACTAGCACCTCTGGCGGAACCGCCTCAGTTACCATCCCCCAGGGAGCGAGCGCGGGCTCGAACTTCTCCCCTGCGGCGCTAACTGTCGCGCCAGGAACCACCATCACCTGGACTGACCAGGACTCCGGCGCTCCCCACAATGTCTACTTCACTAGCATGCCGTCCGGCGCGTCGATAAGCAGCAGCCCCTCGCCGACGCTGCAGAAGGGGGACACGTATAGCGTCACCCTCACCACTCCGGGTACATACAAATTCGAGTGCCAGTTCCACAGCACGTGGATGCAGGGCACGATAACCGTCAGCTGAGCATTTCTTCCAAACAACTACTGAGGTCGACCCTATCAGAGCTTCGCGCGAAGCTCTGACCAACATTTTCTTATTTTTCACCACGACTCGGACATCTGCTCTTGCCAATCCTCGACCTCTCTTCATGCAAGCTCTGGTCTTAAGCCATCATGTAGCGGCTATGGGAG
>JAPCJN010000134.1:0-926 GCA_027886925.1 Nitrososphaerota archaeon | reverse complement strand
AAAGATGACTTCAGAACCATGATCTATAGGATTCATTGGGATTGCAAATCAATCATCCTAAGTTAGTCGATGCCGGTACATGTCGGGAGATGACTTCGGAAAGGCTAGGGGACACACGCGTCTATTTTGTACTTTCATGGTCGCAGTCCTATCACTCACCTGCCTGACGATTGTATCCAATGCAGCAGGTGGCCAAACTCAATCACAGCTCACGGTCACCAGCAATAATTTGAACGGGGCTTCAATAACTGGGTATTACGCCGTCCTGTATCAGGGAAGCAACGCCGTCTCCAGCGGTTTCACCCCCGCTGCTTTCACGCTCGACGACGGTCAATCATACGTCATCCAAGTGGACAACTATGGCTCGTGCAACTTTGACCACTGGGCCGACACGGGCAGCGCGAACCCCTCAAGGTCGATTTCAATAGAGAGCGATACGCAGATCGTCGCTGTTTACAACTGCGGCGGTAGCACTGGCTCGACTGTCACGGTGAAATCCGTAGCCGAGAACGGCAGCGCTCTCTCGGGCTTCTACGTCGCTCTTCTCGAAGGCGGGAATGTGATAGCGACCGGATTCACTGCCGCCAACTTTTCGGTCACTGCAGGCGGTTCGTACTCTGTCCAGGCCGACAGCTACGGTACCTGCACTTTCAGCAACTGGTCAGACGGCGTGAGAGGAAACCCCAGGTCGTTCACGGCGGAGAATGGAGCCACGTCATTCAGCGCGGTGTATAATTGCGGAAACGGCGGCGTTGAGGGTGGCGGAGGACCCGGATCGATAACCATCTATGATCACAGGGTAGCTGCCTCATACTGGGCTCCGTGCTTCAGTACGACATGCACCAATCCTCAGGCTTCTTGTGACACGTCTTGCACGGGTCCAGGAGCGGCCATGTGGGTGACGCTGTACGATTCAGCTGGGAATG
>JAPCJN010000133.1:4456-5139 GCA_027886925.1 Nitrososphaerota archaeon | reverse complement strand
GATCGCCTTGTCCACCGGCTTTGCGACGATTTCGGCTTTGGTCTTCACTACCATAGTGGTTGAACGGAACGAGGCGGATATTTACCTGTTATCACGCGGTCGATACTCGCTGTGATATGGCAGGTTATCCTGGCCTATTGACTTCATTTTTTGGACAGCCGGCCGACCTTGAGCCCGAGGCTCTCGACTGCGGTCAGGCCCAAGGCTGGGCAGTTGCCCTCGCCGTTCGCAACAATCGATAGGGGGATCGTTCGGGTCTCGCCGTCTAACTCGATGCGGCCTATCTTGGTTACCCCGATTTCATTGGCCAGAGAACGGGGTATCCTCGTCAGTGAAGAGTTTGGGTCAATCACCATCCTGACATCCAGGGAGCCCTTGGGGCCCGACAGCCGGACTGTGACTCGCCTCTCTGCCATATCATTCTTCAATGCAACACCTCGCAGATAAGAACTGGTCCCCTTTTCGATATAGTGGCTGGCCAACTCGGCTGAATATCTCATCAAGATAATGCGGTAACGAAGCGATAGACCCCGGGGGGGGTACTAGTACTAATGCTAGCACCGATAAGAGCTAGCATAGCTATCCTGCCATATGGATTCAATGATTTTTGCAACTTCTTTGTTGATTCCTTCTTTGTGGGCGTTCCTTCGATTCGTATGAGACTTTAGCGGGTCAGTCATGGC
>JAPCJN010000133.1:0-4446 GCA_027886925.1 Nitrososphaerota archaeon | reverse complement strand
ACCATCCTGACATCCAGGGAGCCCTTGGGGCCCGACAGCCGGACTGTGACTCGCGTCTCTGCCATGTCATTCTTCACTGCAACATCTCGCAGATAAGAATTGGTCCCCTTCGATATGTTGCGGCGACCTAGTCAATATATAGCAGACGGAGAAAGTGAGTCATGATGTCGGAGCTGGATATCAGGAAGGCGGTAAAGGAGAGATATGCGAAGATTGCAACGTCTTCAGATTCAGCAAGCTGTGGCGATTCCAGCTGCTGCGGAAGTTCGAACCTGATTTCGTTGAACAAATCCGTCCCAGCCGAAGCCCTTTCAGTGGATGCTGGTTGTGGATCTCCTCTTACGCTTGTCAAGCCCAGCGAAGGACAGGTGGTGTTGGACCTAGGGAGCGGAGGAGGAATCGACGTATTCAGAGCATCCATGATGGTCGGTACGACAGGCAAGGCCATTGGCGTCGATGCTACTCCCGAGATGGTGTGGAGGGCGAGGGAGACCAAGTCGAAGTACGGTACTCAATACGCGAACGTAGATTTCAGGCTCGGCGAGATTGAGCATCTCCCTATTGATTCTGATAGCGTGGATTACATCATATCGAATTGTGTTATTAACTTGGTCCCGGACAAGCTGGCAGTATTCAGGGAGTCCCATAGGGTGTTAAGGAACGGCGGCACTTTCGCGGTGGCCGATGTCACTTTGCAGAGCGAAATCTCCGAGAGCGCGAGGAATGATATGGATTCTTGGTCTGCATGTATCGCTGGCGCTCTGACAGATTCAGAATACAAGGCCAGGTTGGCGGCTGCGGGTTTTGGTGAGATAGAAATTGAGCATGTTTCAGATTCGAATATCGGAAACTACCCTTTCAAGTATTACAGTTCGCACATCAAGGCAAGAAAGCCTTTTGTTGGGACTCTGAAAGCGCACTAACCTTCCTTTCAATCTCGTCTCTGATAGTGCGCACTCCCTCAATGGGCTTTCCTTTCGGGTCTTCAAGATTCCAGTCGATTAGCTTCTTCTGCATCTGGGCAAGCACGGGCCTTGGGCATGCCTCTTCGATCGAGCATCCCATCGTAACAACAAGAGAGGCGTCGTTAATCATCTGCGTGGTGAGCATTTTGGGCTTGTTTGATGCGATGTCCAAGCCCTTCTCTTTCATGGCTTGAACTACAATCGGGTTGACCTTTGGGGGCGCGCGAATGCTTCTGCCATCTGGCTTCTCCCGGCATTTTCAACGCATACGAAGAGGATTGAGCCAGTTGGTGTCTTAGGCGTGGGTCTTCCCTCTTCTTGCGAATGCAAGGCCCGCTATCAATCCTCCGATTGGAGGTCCGACGTAGTAGATGAATTGGTTGGCGAAGTAACCCGAAAAGAGTGACGGGCCCATGCTCCGTGCTGGGTTGAAAGAGGCGCCGGTCAGCGGGCCGATGAAAAGGATGAGGATAAAGAGCGTGCCGCCCACAAGCGCTCCTTGTCTGATTGGACTTGTGAAGCGAGAGCTTGCAGTAAGCGCGGAGATTGCGAGAACGAACGTGCCAGCGACTTCTAGGGCTATTCCTTCGATTGGAGGGACGCCTGCTGCCAACGTTGTGGAGCCAAGACTGGTGCTGGCTCCGAGATTTCCGAATACAATCCTAAGGCTCAGACCTGCCAAGATAGCGCCGGTCAGCTGAAAGAGGACATAGGGTAAGAGCAGATTGCGCTTGAAGACGCCTGCTGTTGCGCTAGCGACCGAAATCGCGGGATTGATGTGCGCACCTGAGAATCGGCCAAGTAAGATGATTATTCCTCCAACGGCGCAGCCAAACGCAGTTGCGATAATGAGCAGAGATTCTAATGGGGCGATACCTAGCGCGGAGGTCGCTATCACTGAACCCGGCCCTAGAGAGACTAGAAGGTATGTCCCTAGCAACTCCGAGAGGCATTGTCTTGTGAGGCTGGGAGTTGGCATTGATTGCAGGATTACCGTCCTTGATGCCGGCGGAGCGAGGACGCTATTTATTGACTAACCGAGGTTCGTCAATAATAACCATCGTTTCCATTGCTTGGGATCATGTCGAGCCGGGATGGCGAGGGCAAATCGATTCTTTTTGTCTGCATTGAGAACTCAAGCAGAAGCATAATGGCGGAGGCGTTTGCCAAGAGCATGGGACTGTCGGCGTCGAGTGCTGGGACGTTCCCGGCGACTCAGGTCAATCCGCTTGTAGTAGAAGCAATGAAAGAGGTCGGGATTGACGTGTCAGGCAGCAAGCCGGAGGACCTTAGCGAGAAGACGATAGACGCAGCAGATGTCGTTGTCCTTACTGACGTTACCCTAGCCAACTCAATTCCGGGCAACCTGAGAAAGAGGATGCGAAAGAAAATGGTTGAGTGGTCGATTCCCGATCCGCAAGGGAAGGATTTGATAGAGATGGTTTGTTAGAGACCAAATCCGGAAAATGGTGAATGCTCTTGCTAACGAGTAGCTCGGAGGTTAAGCGAGAACTCGGCGGTTCTACCTGCTGCAATTGCCCTTGTACTTGCCATCGGCCTTGCTGACCAGGCCGTGGATGACGAGTCTGCGGACTATTCTGGAGACTACCTCTTGATGGAGTCTCGTCGATGTCTTCAGCTGGGTGAATGAGACCGGCTGTGAAGAGCTACAGATAATATCGCAAACTGCGAATTCTCGGTTAGTAAGCTCGACGCATTCGTTGGGGTCGCAATTCTTCGAAGTGCAGGCCTGTTGCATCGAGAAAAATAGGGCGTTAGGGCTATTTATTGACTCGCTCCATATTCGCCCTGACTAACAGCGTGCGCAACTACGTCGAGAGATGGCACCGGACGTTCAAGGACAGGACAAAGAGACTCTACAACAACTTCGGGATCAGAGACGGGACGAGAGCTATCAAGAGAATCGAAAGGTTCGCCCACATGTTCGCATATTGGCTCAACCACATCAGACCGCACGATCACCTGAAAGGAAGGACCCAATCCAACTTATCTTGATTAGCGCTTCACTTCTCTTATAGACTCTGAATTTCACGTTTTCAATTAGGAGAGGTCGAACAATGACAACGACGCAAGAAACAATCGGACGAAGAAACATGTGGGTAACGGTTCAAGACGAGGAAAGACTCGAGGAGGGGTTTCTTGAGAACGACCGCGGCACTATGCCGCTTGACCGGCCTGTGCGCTTCAAGGCCTTTGGGATTCCTGGGTTCCGCGCGCGGACGAAGAGACAGTGAAACTCGATCTCTGAGAAGAGCCATCTCGGGGAAACCGTCACGCAACCCACGAACTGCACCACCCGATTCTCGGGAGATCGCCTCGAAGGACTTGACCGTATTTGGAGTCCTTTTCTACAACTCATGCATGCTTCCCCCATGAGTTCTTTGATTTCCGCCCTTATCAGGACCTGAAATCTATATTCGTAATCCATATGGGTTTTAATGCCCCGCTATGTCTATCAGCTTGATTTGGCCTTGAAAGAGCGTAAAGAGGATTCTAACACTCCATTTCCCGTCAAGCTCGATGACTTCTTCAGGCTGGACTACAAAACCGGCTCGATATACAATCAGTTGACTGAAAAGAGGGCTCAGGTGGTTCCGGCGCTTCCCTGGAGCAACCTCCGACTGCAAATCACCAAGAAATTCGGCGAAAACGGGTCCGCTTTCCTGTTCGAGACAGGTTTCGTAATAGGAGCGACGTTTGGGGAGGAATTCATGGCGTATGCGGCGGAACCGACGCAACTCGTCCGTCGCCTCTGCGACCTGACAAGCGCAGCCGGCTGGGGAACCTTCGCGATGATCGGGGACACGAGGCACGGAAGCCAGCTGAACGTCGTGGTGGCGAACTGCATCTTCTGCGAAGGGGCGGGCGCCTCGGAGACGCCTGTCTGCGACTTTTTGATGGGGGCGATAAAGGGGATAACCGACAAGGTGTACGGCGTGCCGCACAAGGTCTACGAGAATCGGTGCATAGCAATGAAGGACAACATCTGCGAGGTCGTCGTGGAAGAGGAGTATCCTGCGGAGGAAGGGTTGGCCGGAGCCGCCGAGCGAAACGTGGGCTTCGAGGAGGCGCGACCTGAGGCTACCTTGAGCGAGAGGCTAATCGCGGAGCTCCCTCGCCAGCACCGCGAGGGTCAGGCCGCCATTCGTCGGCCGGACTTTCACGACTTTGAACCCCATCGTCTCGACGACCGAGGGAAGCGCTCAGAGTGAAATAGGAGACGAAATCGTGGGAGACCAACCATAATGGATTCAACGCTCAAAGGGCAAATTAACGAGTCTGTGCGTTAGAAGGAGGTAGCCTTTGAAAAACGACGAAGAACTATCGAAAAATGGTCCACCGACCTTTCTCAGCATCGCTCCTCGATTCCGAGTCAATGACTTGGCGCAAGCCTTGACCTTCTATGAGCAATTGGGCTTCCAAGCTACCTATCGCGATGAGAATTTCGCGATGATCAGAC
>JAPCJN010000132.1 GCA_027886925.1 Nitrososphaerota archaeon | reverse complement strand
GCAGGGAGGCTCGATCACGACACTGATAGGATTCCCTAAGTGGCTCCAGGCCTCCACCATCCTGGCAAACCAGCTCAACAAAGCATGGACGGGTGCGTTGAGCCCCGCTGATGCGTTAGCAGGAGCGCAGACACAGATTGCGGGAATGGGAACGCTATCGTTCTAGAAGAGCGGAAAGACCATATGATTCACAATAGAAAAGACGGGCGCGACCGCGATGACGGAGCTCATCTAACGACGGTCTGGCGTTTGTTGCCGGTCTTTCTTACAATGATATTGTTGATTCCGGGCCAGGCCGTCCACGCGGCCGCTCAAACAGTCTCAGGCACCTCAACCCTAGGCAACACCCTGACATACGGGAACACTGCGTACTCAGTAACCTATTCCTATCCTTCTATAATAAATGTAGGGAGCTCCCTGCCCATGATTATCTCTGTACATGTCGTCTCGCTTACTGGGCTAATCGAGTACGTAACTGCATACAGGGTGGTCGTTAATGTCTTCGTCGGCAACGGGCACCTCCTGAACGCTTCCTTCATCAGCAATGACACTGCCTCCTTCCTTTACCCTGGGTCGACCTGGGGACCGCTCAACGTCACGCTTCCCGTGACAGCCCAGAACACTAACCTCGCGACAGGGCAATCGACTAACGCCACCGTCAGCATCACGCTGCAGGACGAGGTGTACTACGGCGTGCCTCGCTACAATACCGAGACTGAACCTGCGATGCAGGGGGAGGCGGGTGGCCTGCTGATTCAAAACGTAGTGGCTTCTACCACGACTTCTACGCAGGTCTCGGGAGGCACCGGCCAGAACTATCTTCCCTATGCTCTTCTCTCCTCGGGTGCGGTGCTGATGGTGTTGGGGGTTTTTCTGACACGAGGGCCTCGACCGCCTAAAGCGACCGAGAAATGACTAGCGCTTCTCCCTAGACGGACGCGTGCAAGTACCGACGAAAGAATGAATCATCAACAAGCCTGCCAATCGGCTTCGCGAACCTGCCCGGCTCAGTGCATCCAGCACCTAGTGACGTCTGGGTTGATTGCTTCGCGGCTTTACTAACATGCAAGATTCAGATCGACATCAGAAGGCGCCAAACAAAAAAGCAGAAAGTACCTTCGGTTATCATTTCCTCAGGTCTGCCAAACGTTCCGTTCCCACACCCCTGCCCAAGGGGTTTCGGCGGTCCGGCTAAGCGGCGTCCTGATGTCTAAATATGAGGAATCCGATTGTGAACGTGGCCGCTATCCAAATCAGCACGGAAAGAAGAACGTATTCGAAAGCGTTGCCGTGGAGGACGAATTGGACCACCAGTGCGCTGTTCGTGAACTGGCTCGCCCCTAGGCCTGCACCGAACACGGTGAGCAGACGGGATGACTCGACGGGGTCAAAGAGCACAATGAAGAGAGCTGCGATGGCGCCGAGCTTCAGGCTGACGGTGATGACCAACTGGTCGAGACTAGACACCACTGCGAGCAAGAACCAGACCATAATGCCGACTCCCATCGCCGTGGCTTTTCTCTTCGAGAATTCGGAGATGATCAACGCGATGCCAAGCATGACCGCGTTCAGCATCGCCGCAAAGAGCATGATCAAAATAATCGGAGAGTATGCGGAGAGGCGTAGCGCGAACACGACCATCGAAGCCCCTCCGAAGCCGATGACTATCACTGTGGTCGTCGCAAGGAGCAATCCTACAGACCGCCCGAGGAAAAACTCTGCCTTTGTCACCGGGTTCGAGAGCAAGTACTGCAGCGTGCCTGACTCGCGCTCGTCGACTATCGTCACCGCTCCTAGCGGGAGCGGCAGCAATGGAATCAATGGGAACGACACGGAAATCAGGTCAGCCAAGTTCTGCGGGAGATATTCCGGCGGGAGATTGGCCGCGGCAGACAAATACAAATCGGGGATGTCGACAGCAAGGAGGAAGAAGATTATGCCGAAGATGATGAGCCATTTGGTCCTTATCGACTCCCTGTATGTGAAAGCAAGGATGCCCCAGACACCCTTGAGGTTCATCGACTTTGCCCTGCCACGTAGTCCCAGGACTATCGTCGACAGGCCGAAGATCACGGCTACCCCGACGACGGCATACAGAGTGTTATAGTCGACGCTTCCACTCGCCAAAATCAGACACCTGGAACCTTTGACTTTGTACCTTCGGAATCTCCTGGCGCGCTGGGCGTTATCAGCTTCACATATTCTGACTCTATCTCGCTCCGCTCGACGAGAAGGTCTGTAATGGCGATCCCGCTGTTCAGTAGACCTTTCAAGACTCCGAGTTTGAGTTTGCTGGGAACTGACGCTCTCAGCCAATCGCCTTCGACCTCAAAGTCGACGGCCCCCATGTCTTTGGCCAAACGGGTCACGCCGTCGGCGTCCGCGCCGTGGACTCGGATGTACAGAGTGTCGTTGACGCTCAAGCGGCCCAGCAGCTCTTCCGGCGGGCCCCTCGTGATTACCCTTCCGTGGTCGATTACCATTACCTCGGTCGCAAGTTCTCCCAGGCCGGTCAGATGGCTGGTCGTGATCATTGTCTTCCCTTGCGCAAGGAGCGACCTCAGCAGTTTCTGGAACTCAAGCTGTCCTCTGAGGTCGACGTTGCTTGTAGGCTCGTCCAAGAGCAGGAGCTTCGGGTTGCCGATGAGAGCCAGAGCGATTCCCAATCTCTGCTTCATTCCGTCTGAGCAAGCCCTTACTCTCCTCCTCCTCGTCTCCCAAAGGTTCACCAGCTTGAGCTTCTCCTCGATTTGCTCGGTGCCCAGGTTCTTCAAGCGAGTTGTAAGCACGGCGTGGTCGTAAATTGTGAGGGCCTCGTAGAACGCGTAGTTCTGGGGGACGTACCCGATCATCCTCTTGGCTCCCCTTGGGTCCTTGTTCACGTCGATCCCGCCTATCGTGATTCTTCCGCTAAAGTTCAGTATCCCCATCATGGATTTGATCAAGGTTGTCTTTCCCGCCCCGTTGGGTCCTAGTATCAGGAGATGGGAACCGGGCATGATGTCTAGGGTCAGTTCATGCAGCGCGGTAAACTTTCCGTACTTCTTCTGAACCTTCTCAATTTTCACGAGAGGGATTTGTTCTTGAGGAGCGAGCTGTTGCAACGGGTCTAGGCACAGCCCAGATGTCTGCCGTATATATCGGTTGAGGCAAACGACGAAAATGTCTTTTTTCACTCATAGTCGAATAATTTTTGAGAGGTTTCTACGGCCCAAAAAATCAGGTCGCGAAAAAATTCTTGCACCGCTTTCGTCCGCTCCGCGCTGTCTCGCAGGCAGCGCGTGGCATCATCAGGCTTCTTCGTCACCGCTCGCTGAAACTGCGACGACTAGTGCGCCAAAGAGCGCGAATAGGCCTCCAGACGCGCATCCTATGGCAACCCATGGAAGAAGAGAACCTTCCGTTCCGAACGGGGACAAGGGTGGCCCAGGCATCCCCGCAAGAGGATAGTAGACTGTGATTGCGACGTAAAACATGAACCCGAGGGCGAAGAGGCCAGGCACTATTAGTTTCAGCTTCCTGACGGCCGCCTCTCGCTTTCTCTCTGCGGCGTCAGCCAATATCTACGGAACTCGACCTCCCCATATTTGGGTCTGTATATTTAATAAGCAAGCCGCTTCTCTGGCTCCATATGGAACGCAGGGCGATTTCGAATGCCATGGTCGCGGTAATCGTCGTGATCGTGATTGGGATAGGGGCATCGGCGTATTACGTAGGCGCCGTCCTTCCGGGAGCGCAGACCACAGCGACGTCGACCGTCTTGCCAAACAGCAGCACATCGACGACAAAGGGAGTGACAGACACGATGATGTCGACCACATCGACCAGCAGCATGATGTCCTCGTCGTCGTCAACCATGACACAGAGCAGCATGATGTCCTCGTCTTCGACGACCTCGTCTATGGTATCGACCGTTTCCACCAGCAGCATGATGTCCTCGTCGACGACAACGAGCAGCGTGCAGTCGTCATCCGGTCAAGGCGCCACCTTGCAAATTGCGGCGAGCCAGGTCTCGCACTCGCTGTCCGGCGCTTCGGTCGCAGCGACGTGCGGCTCGACGACGCCAGCGCAGGGCGCTTCGTACCTTAAGGTGACCAACACTGGGACCGTTTCCTCGACCATCAGCAACATTTCGTTCAACTACGTCGACATGGCGACGGAGTCAGGAGCGCCTTACGCGACCTGCACTGTCGCCGCCGGCGCGACGGTTTATGTCACTCTGACGGCGGTGGGATTGGACATGGCGACGGCTGGCGAGATGTTCACCGTCTCGGTGACCGGCACCAACGGCGGTTTCGCGTATGCTGGCGGGAACTTCGGCTAAAAACAGGAAAACCAGCCGCATGTCTTCGGATGAAAATACCTCGGAATCGTGTCCACGAACCTCGGCGCTCGAAGCATATGACGCGAGATGAATTGATTTTTTGACGGGACACCAAAAGGGCAGAGCCGGAGTGAGTCGCTCAATTTCGATATTGATTGCGCTGGCTGTCGTCATCCTGGTCGCCGTAGCACTTTTGCTCTATCCTCGCGGCCCCACATCGAACACCGTCTACTGCGGGATCCTCCAGTACGTCGAGTTTCCCGCGCAGAGCGTCAACGGAGCCCAGACGATCACGGTGACCCAGACTATGACAACGGCGATCGATTTCACGACCACGACGACCCGGGGCCCGATAGGACTTACTTATTCAAACTCGACGACCTCAACCAACACATCTGGGTATTCCGCCGGGGTGGAGACAATATGCAAATACATCTCCGCCTCCACTACGACCTAACTAGTCGGACGCGGAAGATTCTACGTGCCCGCTCGAACGGGCTTGCGGAGGAGGAGGCCGACCACCCCTAAGACCGCCGTGGCCGCGAAGACGAGCAGAAGCAATACCCCGGGAAGATAGGCGCCGCCCCAATAGAAAGGAGCCTTGATCGAGATGTACACCAATGCCGCGCCGATCAGCAGCGAGGACGTCGCGAACAAGAAAATGAACAAGGGGTTCATGAACGGCGAAGCTCCCAAGGACGGTCGTTGCCCTTCCTCTCTCGTCCTCTTAAAATTCCTTTGGCCGCGACTCTAGGTCAGTGACGGGCGTGATAGCTCGGAGGAGCGGCGCTCGACTTGCGATTACGAAATATGGCAGAAGGGACGCAGAAAAGCTAGGCTTGAGAGACCATCGTCGAGATGGACGGCAGGGAGCACACGGGAGCGGGCGAGCTCATGCTCGCGCACATCAACGAGATGTAGAAGTCAGCGGCGGCATACTCATTCCAGGCGAACG
>JAPCJN010000131.1:2398-5315 GCA_027886925.1 Nitrososphaerota archaeon | reverse complement strand
GGGAGAGGACCTTGGCGGCGATGATGTACCTGTTCGTGCCCGAGTAGATCTCGTCGGTCTTCTCCTCGAGGTATTCGACGAGGCCCTGGATGTCGACGAAGTTGGTGAGCGGGATGAGCTTCTTGGTCTCGGAGTCCTCGAAGACGTAGGTGCCGGCGCCGCAGGCGAAGTGTATCGAGAGCTCGTACTGCTCCTTCTTGGTGAAGGCCTCGATGAAGCTCGTGAGCGGAGAGCACGAGGGCACTGGGAACCAGCCGTCCGACGTTATCTCTCCGTTCGTCTGCTCCTCTATCCTCTTGATGCAGTCTGGGATCGTGATCCTGTATTTGTCCCTCTCCTTCTTCGTCATCCTCCCCGTTAGGGACACGGGCTGGAAGTTCACCGCGTGCACCGTCCCCAGATACTTGTGGCCAAAGTCGATGATGGAGCCGAGCTCGTGGTCATTCACAGTCTTGATGACCGTCGGGACCAGCACGACGCCGATGCCCGCCTTCCTGCACGCCTCGAGCGTGTAAGGGGCCTCCCAGTGGTTCTTGGGGTTGGTCTTCGGTGAAGTGCCGTCGAAGGACATGTAGAGGTTCGAGACTCCCGCGTCTGCGAGCCTGCCCGCGAGCGACGGGTCTAGCGCCAAGTTGATGCCGTTGGTGTTCAGCTGGACGTGGTCGATGCCCTCCTCATGCATCATCTTGATTATCTCCGGCAGCTCCGGCCGAATGGTGGGCTCGCCGCCGGTGAGCTGGACCGAGTTCCCTGGGACGGGCCTCTCGGACTTTAGGGTCCGCGCCATCTCCCTGATCTGGTCCATCGTGGGCTCGTACACATAGGCCCCCTCCAGTCCCTTCTTGACGTAGAAGAAGCAGTACCAGCACGTCAGGTCGCACCTGTTCGTGATGATGATGTTCGAGAGCCCCGTATGCGATAGGTGGTTAGAGCAAAGCCCGCAGTTCGCCGGGCAGGAGCAGACGTCCATGGGCACGTTCGGCGCGTGGGTCCCCTTCCCGTCCTTCCAGTAGCGCGCGAACTTGGCATACATCCCATAGTCCCCAAAGTACAATTCCTCTGTCTCTCCGTGCTCTGGGCACGTCTTTGTCATGAAGACCTTGTTGTCCCGTTCGAAAACTATCGCCGGAAGGATCCGGTTGCACTCTGGACAAATCGACTGTGTCTGTCGAATAAATCTCCCCTTCGCACTCTCTTTCCTTAAATCTAGAGAGATGTCAGTAATCTGAGCCATAGGAGTGGTTCACCACCTCAGCATATAAGCGTTTTAACTTCTTCTACGGTAAAAAGTGAAAGATTGCTACCCGGGTTGTCCCGTTCTTGGGTGAAAGTCGTCGACTGTCCCGCGTTTGGGTGGGTGATGACGGTCAATTTCGAGGCGCAGTCTCGCCGCTCGTTACATCGGCGTGGTATGAGTGATTCTTCCATTAGAATTAAGAGCTGCCGGAGTCAAAAAGACGGACATGCACCCGTCAAAGAAACGAGTGGCATTGGGAGCGGTAGTCGGAGCGGTTCTCGTAATCGGTCTCATTGCGTTCTTTGAACTTCCAGTGATTGAAATCAACGCCGAGGGTCAAATGCACTTTCTCGGAGTTTCGCTCAGTCCTCCACCGACAGGAGTCGCAGCCGGTCCCCACTGCATCCTTCGGTATTCGCTCTCCGCTTGGCTCTTTGGAATAGGATACCGTCAGTCCTTAGGTGGGTGCCTTAGGGTGTTCTAGATGCCTCGGGCTTTTCTTGAGTAATGCGAGCCGCTAGTTTTGCCACCGATACCCACGCCTGCCGCCTGAGCGGGTGTCTGCCCGTCGAGAGCCATGTGCGGATTCACGAAGTTGTGTTGGATGCGCTGACCCTCAGCGAGCTGGGTCTTCATCGTCTCTCAATCCACGCTGAACCTTCAGTCTCTCGCGAAGTTGGGGTGGCAGTTGCAGGGAAGGATCGCCTTCGTTCATCATCATTACGGACAGATGGCATAAGACGCGACTCTTGGGGTCATGCACAATACCGTCGAGTTGGTATACCAGACATCATAGTTCACAATGGGACCGTCGCCATGACTGCCGGTGCTCACGGGAATGTTTGAGACGTAGTAGAACGTTCCCTTATAGAACACCAGCGATGTTGCTGGCTGCGGATAGTCGCCGCTGGGGCAGGGAAAACCAAAACCTTCGCATATCGCAATTGCTCCTGCGTGTCCAGGGCTAGTGATATTCGACTTGACTACGTCGTAGGTCTGGTTACCCGCTATGACCACTGTGATTGTAGCTGTCGTGGTCGCCAGGGTCACGCTCGACGTCGCAACAATCGTCACGGTCCTCGTGCTTAATAGACCGATCCCGACGAAAGACTGCGAGACCAGAAGAATGACTAGCATCAGGCCCGCGCCTATACCGATGAGTGCGCCTTGGTGCCTTCGGGTGTTCAATCTGTACTGAGCGCAACGTCACGGTTCGATTTACGGATTTGGGTTTTCCCTGCAGGGACTTTCTAAGAAGTTCTCTCCACTTGTTCTGGCCTTCGATTCCGATTCCGGCGGCTTCAGCGAGTGTTTTCCCTTCAGGGGCTATATGGGACCTGCGAAGTTATGCTGGATTCTCTGACCTTCCGCGAGTTGGGTCTTCATGGACTTCCATCCGTGCTGAACCTTGACCTGCTCCCGCAGGGTCATGTTCAATCGCTCGATCCTGTTTGTTGTTCGCGTGCGCTTGCAGACACCCATCCGCGCTATGTGCTTTGGCCTTCTGTCGAACTTGTCGCCGAAGCTGCGCCTTATTCCGTCGTCGTATGCCGGGGCCGCGCCGGTCGAGACTCGCTCTGGTTCGCTGCTAACAGCAACGCGAATCGCGCGGTTGAAGGCCCCGATCGCCCCGATGGAATCGCGCTTCTGGGAGAGGCGAGACGCGATGGCTACCGCGGC
>JAPCJN010000131.1:0-2388 GCA_027886925.1 Nitrososphaerota archaeon | reverse complement strand
TTAGAATGCCCCGCGACCGGTGATGTGAAAAGGCATGCTCTGTCAAGTTTAGGGGTGTTTTGAATCGTTGGTCGAATTGGTTGGGCTTTGACTATTCGTTCTGGACATTCACTGAATCAAAGAAGTTAGAGATTTTTGCCAGGTCCCCTATAGGCAAGGCTGAAATTTCTTCAACCTCTGCCCACCGCCCCTTTCTTGAAGTCTCGTCAAACATCATCGTCATAGCGAACGCCATTGTCAGATATGACCAATAGGATGCACCAGTCATGATTCTGGTGAAATCTGCTTTTTGGGTGACACTGGTGTCCACATCGAACATATTGCAAATCCTTCTTAGTGTTGCAAGCGCGACCTTTCTTTCGGAAACCGTAAGACCTTCAAGACTCTTTGTTATCTTTGCCTTCACGTAATCAAAATCCTTTGAATCGTAATCCTCTTTTGCCTTGTCGAATACCAGTTTCATGAACCTAACAGATTTCTCGTCTAGCGGTCTACTCTTCATATTGAACTAACAGGTTGTCCACGAGGGACAGAATCTTTTGTTCGACCTTCTCCTGTTGGATTTCTCCGAGGACGACCACAACCTCGGGGTGCGTCTCGGCTATCTTCAGGAATACCTCTCTCACCGGCCCCAATCGCTGTTCGAAATGATTTGTTTCGCCGTTGCGATTCTTGGATATTCTCTCCTTGGCAGTTGCCGGCGATATGTCAAGCAATATCACTATGTCCGGCTTGGGGGCGAATGAGTTTTCCTTCTCAATGACAGAAGGGTCCATCCCTTTCGCTCCTTGGTATGCCATGTTGGAATAGTAATATCTGTCCATGATGACGATTTTTCCCTGTTCCAGAGCTGGGAGAATGTTTCCCTTTACATCCCCCTTTCTGTCTTCAAGAAAGTAACGGGATTCCTCTTCTGCGGTTAGGTGACGACCCGTGCGACCCATCGAAGCAATCTCTCTTCCCCAGGGCCCCATTGTCGGTTCCTTGAACACGACCACATCTCTCCCCTTCTTTTCCAGATAGCTCTTTAGAATGTGGACTTGGGTCGTCTTTCCTGCGCCGTCGATGCCTTCGAATGCAATCAGCATCGCTCCCTTGGGAAAGCGTCTGGCTTTCTCGCGCAGCATCATTTCACTACTGTATTGCGTAAGCGATGTATTGCGTCATTCTATTAAAACGTACACTAACTTGGTAGGTTGGGGAGGCTCGCATTCCCTTTAGATGGCTATGTTCGTTATTTATCGTTTGGGGGAAAGAGTCTTCCTGCGTCTGTGAGACTCCTTTAGAAGTTCCATCCACCTAATCCTTCTCGAACGCCGATTCTCGCCGCCTGCGCGGGAGTCTGATTCGCCAAAGCCGTGTGCGGCCTCACGAAATTGTATGGAATGCGTTTGCCTTCGGCGAGTTGTGTCTTCATCGTCTTTCACCCACGCTGAAACTTCACTCTCCCTCAGAGAGTCCTGTTGAGGCGTTCATTGGTAAATCTCCTCAAGCGGTTCCAGGTTGGTTGGTAGGCGTCTGTTTCAGTGGCGCATTCCTTGCAAACCTGACAACTAGCGGACATAAGCCATTGCACCACAAGGCTCTTACGCGAGGTGGGAAATCCGCAACCATGAAGCGAGGCAGGGCGATCTCGAAGATTGCCGGGCTTGCTGTCGTGCTGGTTCTCGTCGCCGCGCTGGGCATAGCCGCTTTGTTCGCTGCGCAACCCACCAAGAACAGTTCAACATCAGTCTTCTCCTCGTCCACAACTCCGATTTCTGCTCAACTCAGCACTACGCTCGCTGTGACCAGTAGCTCTTCAACAGAGAGCAGCCCAGCCAGTTCAACGAGTGCAACGACTACGACGAGTTCTACAAGTTTTTCGAGCACCACGTCATCGACGTCATCAACGAGCGCTCCAGCATTCGACGCCGGCGTCGCGCTCGACGCCCATCTCGCGAACGTGTCTTCCAGGAACATCCAGGCCATCATGGCCGCATATTCGAGCGACGCCTCCGTCCAGTGGGAGGGCCAGACCCTCCAACCCTATGGGTTAGCCGGGACTTATAGCGGAGCGTCGAACATCCGTAGCCTCTATTCGGCCACGATAGTCCCTGTCCAGAAAATCACCCTGAGCGCTTCCGGCCTGAACGCCTCATCGCCGGCCAGCGGCTCGTCTTCGAAGGTCACGGCGAACGCCAAGATCGTCGGTACAGGAACCAGCTCGATGCTCGGTCAGTTCAACATAACCGTGAATGCCCAGATAACCTACCAGCTCGTCGGGAGCAGCTGGCTGATCTCTCAGGAGGTTTGGAACTTTGTGATGTTCCACAGTCAGAATACCGGCGGAGCGACGACCTTCCCACAGTGGCAGATAACCGGTCCCCCGCTTCCACAGCGATATTC
>JAPCJN010000130.1 GCA_027886925.1 Nitrososphaerota archaeon | reverse complement strand
CATGATCTTTCTGAAGCTCCCCTGGCCGAGCAGGGCCAGCTCCAACGCGTTGGCGCCCTTCTCCATCGACGCCCTGCTCACGACCATGCTGATGTTTGACTCCGAGACGCTCTGAGAGATCATGAGGACGTTGATGCCGCTCTTGCCCATCACCTCGAAGATCTTGGCCGCGCTCCCCGGCTTACCCACCATGCTTGCGCCGGCGACGGTTATCACGGATATCTCCTTTACCAGCGCGACGGCTTTCACCAGGTGCTTCGAGTACAGTTTCGGGTTGCGCTTGACCACCGTCCCTTGGTCGCTCGGGTTGAACGTGTTCCTGAACCTGACCGGGATGCCTTTCTCGGCCACCGGCTCCAGGGTGCGAGGGTGAAGCGCCTTCGCGCCGAACACTGCCATCTCTCCAGCCTCCTCGTAGGATATCTCTCGCAGCACGCGCGCGTTGGGGACTATCCGCGGGTCGGCAGTCATGAGCCCGTCGACGTCGCTCCAAATCCAGACCTCATCTGCGTCTATCGAGGAGGCGATTATCGTCCCGGTAAAATCCGAGCCCCCGCGGCCGAGGGTCGTCGTGTCGCCGCTCTGCGTCATCCCTATGTATCCGGTGACGACGGGCGTCTTTCCCTCGGCGAGCAGCGGGGCGAGCTTGTCCTTCACCTGATAGCGCGTGACCTCCATGAGGGGCGTGGCGTCCCCGAACCTGTCGTCGGTCATGATCCCAGCGTCGCCCCCGGTCATGTAAACAGAATCCATTCCCCGCTCGAGGAGCGCTCCCCACACGATGGGGTTCGAGAGCCTCTCTCCGCACGACAGGATCGCGTCCTTTGACCGTGGGGTCAGCTCTCCTAAGACGGTGCTTCCCCTGGCCAGCTTCTCGAGCTGGCTAAGCGTCACGTTGAGGACCGCGAGAACCTGCCGTCTGACGGTCTTGTCGTCCACCGTCGCGGTCAGCGCTGCCAGGTGCATCTCTCGAATCGACGCCAGTCGCTCCTCGACCGGCTTCTCGAGCCCCTTCGCGGCGTCGGAGCACAGGGCGAGCAGCTCGTCCGTCACGTCGTCCATCGCAGAGCAAACGACCACGACATTGTGTCCCTTCCCGCTCTCCTTCACCCGGTCGGCGACGTTCTTGATCCGCTCTGACGAGGCGACCGAGCTGCCTCCGAACTTCATCACTATCTTCATACCGCGAAACCACCGGACAAGATCCCGCCTACGGCCGGCGACTGCACCGGCGCCAGGGAACCGTTCATCCTCCCCCTGATCACAAGGACGTCCCTGAGCAACGAAGACGCGGTCTCAGGCCCTCCCGCTCCCTTCCCGATTATCACCTTCGGGCCTGAGTAGCGGCACTGGAACTCCACGGCGTTGTTCGCGCCGTTGATGCATAGAGGGTGCGACCTCTCGATGACGGTGGGTCCGACGGTCAGGCCTTTCTCAAGCGACGCAGTCGCGAGAAGCCTGATAGCCTTTCCTTCCCTTTTCAACTTCAGAACCTCCTTCGAGGAGACGTCGCGGATGCCCTTGATCTCGACGTCGTTCACGCCCGCCTTGCTGAGCTGCAGGTGGTTCGCCGCGATGACCAGCTTCACCGCGCTGTCGTAGCCATCCACGTCCAGGGACGGGTTCGCCTCCGCGTATCCCGCTTTCTTCGCCCCTTCGAGCGCCACATCGAAGGACACCCCCTCTTCTTCCATTCGCGTGAGGATGTAGTTGCAGGTGCCGTTGAGGATCCCCTTCATCCCGACCAGGTCGTCGCCGATAGAGCAGGTCTTCCCAAAGTCCAGCACGGGGGTGCCTCCCCCCACCGCGCCGCTGAACCTGAGCTGCACCCCGTTGTGCCTCGCCAGCTCGTGGAGCGCGTAGTATGCCAGAGACAGCGGTCCCTTGTTGCACGTTACCACGTGCTTCTTGCTCTCGAAGGCGGCCTTCATGTGCGAGAACCCAGGCTCTCCGGTGCGAAAGTTGGTGGGCGTCGCCTCGATGAGGACCTCCGCCTCCAAGTACCTGATGACATCAGAGGGTTTCAAAGCCTCGTCTTGTTTCGACTTTTTGCGGCCCAGCCCCGCCAGCCTGCCAGTGTCTTTCTTCACCTTGATCGCTTTCTTCAGGTTCAGCCCGTGCTCGTCGGCCACCCAGCCCGAGCTATCCAGGATCCCGACCACCTGCGGGACAAGCCCGTAGCTGAAAGCGAGTTCCTTTTCCTCGTCCATGAGAAGCTGGGCAAAACCCTGTCCCACGATCCCGAAACCCGCCAGGACCATTCTCAATGAAGGGTGCCCGCCTCCGGTTCCGCTTTAGCAGTTTCGGTTCCATTCGAGACCGCCTCGACAACGGTTATTAGTCCCGGCGGGACTTTCGCTGACGTTAAGATGAGCGCGCCAAAAGAACGTGCGACCTTTCTCAAGCAGGACGACATACCGACGTCCTGGTACAACATACAGGCGGACCTCCCCGAGAGGCTGCCTCCACCGCTCGACCCGGGCACGCACAACCCGATGGCTCCCGAGCCCCTCTTCAGGATCTTCGCAAAGGAACTCGTCGCGCAGGAGGTCTCCCAGGAAAGGTGGATCAAGATACCCGAAGAGGTGATGGAGGCCTACCGGTGGCTCCCGAGGCCGACGCCCCTCTTCCGGGCCTACAAGCTCGAGAGCTTCCTGAGGACACCGGCGAAGATCTACTACAAGTGGGAGGGAGGCAACCCGTCGGGGAGCCACAAGCCGAACACAGCTCTGGCGCAGGCCTACTACAACAAGAAGGAAGGGACCGAGAGGCTGGTGACAGAGACGGGCGCAGGCCAGTGGGGTTCAGCGCTCTCGATGTCTGCCGCTTACTTCGGGCTGAAACTGAGAGTCTACATGGTGGCCGCGAGCTACAAGCAAAAGCCGGGCCGGAGGACGATGATGGAGACGTGGGGGGCGGAGTGCGTCTCCTCGCCGAGCATGAACACCAAGTACGGGCGGTCCCTCCTTTCCGCTGACCCTGAGGACTCTGGCTCTTTGGGGATCGCGATCAGCGAGGCGCTCGAAGACACTCTCACCGACGAAAAGTCCCGATATTGCATCGGCTCGTGCCTCAACCACGTCCTGCTCCACCAGACCGTGATCGGGCTCGAGCTGAAGAAGCAGCTCGAGATGCTCGACGTCACGCCCGACGTCGTGGTGGGAAACATCGGAGGAGGGTCGAACTACGGCGGGTTCTGCCTCCCTCTCATGGGTGAGAAGATCGCCAAGAAGCTGCCGATGGATTTCGTCGCATGCGAATCGAGCGCCGTCCCCCACACCACGAAGGGCAGGTACCTCTACGACTTTGGAGACACCGCCGGGATGACGCCGCTCCTCAAGATGTACACCCTCGGAAAGGGGTACAAGACCCCGCCCATCCACGCGGGCGGCCTAAGATACCATGGGATGGCGCCGATCGTGTCGTACCTGATCAACAAGGGATACATGCGGTCAGTGGCGTTCAACCAGACCGAGGTCTTCGAGGCCGCGACCACCTTTGCTCGGACGGAGGGAATCATCCCCGCGCCCGAGTCCGCCCACGAGATAAAGTTCGTAATCGACGAGGCGCTGAGGTGCAAGGAAAAGAACGAGCCAAAGGTGATCGTGTTCAACAACTCGGGACACGGCCTTCTCGACCTTAGCGCCTACCAGGCGCACCTCGACGGCAAACTCGAGAACTGGGAGCCTACAGAGATAGAGTACCCGGAGTTCGTCGCAGCCTAGCGAGAGGCCGCTAGCTACCTCTTGGACTCTTTCAAGTAGTCGTCAAAGATGGTCCTGACCTTGTCGGCCGCGAGGCCCACTCCGTCAGTCACGCCCTTGTCGGTCACCTTGATCTTCTCCATCACGATGATGGCCCCGATGTCCTCCCTGACGATGACGAGACCTGGGAACACCCTGTTGAGACGTTCCCCGAGAGCCTTGAAGTCGAAGGGCTTCTCCGTGAGCCTTATCTCGCGCACGCTGCCGCCGTTGAAGGCCACCTTGAAGACGTTGGGCCCGGCGCCGACGACCTTGTCGAGCACCAGGTTGAGCTTCTCGTCGATCCCCACCAGCAGCCCGCTGTATTCCTTACCTTCGGCCGTGACGACCACGACGTTCCTCCCCATGAACACGTTCAACTCCTCTCCAAACTTGCGAAATAGCACTGAAGACAACAAGGTTCGTCGTTCCAACCTCTTGAAAGGGTATATAGGAATTATTTCGGCGCAATGTCAAAGCCCGTGGAAGAACCGAAAGCGCCTGCAAACGGTAATAACGGCCTCTCCGGCCCACGCGCCGTGAGCAGCCCTCCGCGCAACGTCGCCCTGCGCTTCGTCATGTTGTTCGTCGCGGCGATGGCCTTCGTGGACCTGTTCGCCATGCTGGCGATCGCCGGGGCCCACGCCTACTCTCCCGGGACGGTGTCGACCGCGGCGCTCTCCCCGATGACCTTCATCCTCGCAGGCTGCGCTTCGGCGTCCGTCCTCGTCGGCCTTCTGTATGCCCTGGCCACCTATCCGGCATACCGGGGGACGATCTTGGTGCTCGCCTGCATAGTGCTGGCGGTCTTCGCGGCCCACCTCTACACCATCAACCTGCCCACGACTGCCAACTGTCACGACAACACGAAGAACGTAGACGGCTGCATCATGGACGAGGTCTACTATGTGCCTGCCGCTCAGACGCTCCTCACGGGGGAAAAATGCACCCCCTACGCAGACAACTGCAACCTCGAGCATCCCTTCCTGTCGAAGGCCCTGATCGCGGCGGGAATCGCGATCTTCGGGAACAACACTTTCGGGTGGAGGATCTTCGAGGTCATCTTGGGGACCTTCAGCATCCCTCTGCTCTTCGGAATCTGCTGGTCGATAACCCGCAACAGGCGCCTGTCTCTCTACGCCTCGTATCTCCTTGCATTCGAGACCCTGTTCTTCGTCCATTCGAGCATCGCAGTGATAGACGTCGCGGCGATCTTCTTCGCCCTCCTCGGGTTCTTCGTTTATTTCGCAAAGGTCCGCTGGTGGAAGTTCGATTCGACCATCCTCGCTGCCATCGCGTTCGGCTTCTCAGCGCTCTCGAAGGAGACCACGATCATCCTTCTCATGGCGCTCGTCGCATACCACCTCCTCCTCGGCGAGGGTAGCCTCGTCGCGCGGGTCTACACGACCGCCGAGATCTTCCTCGCGGTCTTCCTGGTCTTCGCCGTCGGGCTCCAGATCTACGACAGCCTCTTCGGCGCAGGAAGCGCGACAACGTTTCTGGGACAGATTGACTTCATCCTGAAGTATGGAGCATCCCTCACGGGCTCGGGATGGACCGACACCGTACTTCACACCCCAATCACCCCGTTCGACTGGGTGACATATTATTCTCCT
>JAPCJN010000021.1:17402-25644 GCA_027886925.1 Nitrososphaerota archaeon | reverse complement strand
GTCTTGAGTAGCTTGCGGGCTGGCTTAGGCGTGAGGCCTCCCGTGTCGCTGAGGGCTCCTAGCGTCTCGATGAATCCACTCTCGAGGTCGACCCCCCTCACCTCCCTCACCTCATAGTTGGCAGGAGCGCCCTTAATCGGACCGGCCATCTTCTTCTTCCCCATCCCTCATAGTGGCTGGGAGGCCATTTTTTTAGCCTGTCGCAGAAGGGTCTCGACGCTGCGTTCCCTGAGCGGGAAGGAGGCGGGACGCCAGAAAAGAATTTTAGCTCGCCGAAGCGCTCGCTTCGTCCACTTGGACTACAAGTCTGTCGGCGAGACCGGGGTCAAGGTGTCTAGGATTACCCTCGGGACTAACAACTTCGGGAGGGACGTCGACGAAGAGACGGCGATACGGGTGATCAGAAAGGCAGTGGACCTTGGGATAAATAGCATCGACGGGGCCAACATCTACACGGACGGCAAGTCTGAGGAGATAATCGGGAAGGCCTTGCGCGGCGACCGAGACAGGGTGGTCTTGGCAACAAAGGTCGGGAGTCAGTGGGGGGAAGGGCCGAACGAGTCGGGGCTTTCGCGAAAACACATAGTTTGGCAGTTATCGGAGAGCCTGAAGCGCCTACAGACTGACTACATCGACCTTTACTACATGCACAGGTTCGACCCCCAGACGCCGCTCGAAGAAACCCTCAAGACGTTCGACTATTTGGTCCGCGAGGGCAAGGTGCTCTATCTCGCCTGTTCCAATTTCTCAGTCGAAAACATCAGCACGATGAACGAGGTGAGCGATAA
This sequence comes from Nitrososphaerota archaeon, assembly GCA_027886925.1. The sequence continues at coordinate 24,856 of JAPCJN010000021.1, read as the reverse complement.
GCTAGGGCTCGAGAGGATCGTCGAGCTTCAGCCCCCTTACAACCTCCTCAACCGCGAGGTGGAGAAGGAACTCCTTCCGTATTGCCAAAGTCATGGGCTCGGGGCGATAACGTACTCTGCCCTTGCTGGAGGATTCCTGACTGGGAAATACGAGGAAGACGTTCCCGCGCCAACGGGGACCAGAGGGGCGCTCTATCCAAAATTTTGGGGCAGGATGAACAAGCCCGAGAACTATTCAACGGTGAAGAAATTCAAAGCATTGGCAGACAAGGCAGGGATGCCCCTCTCACAGCTTGCGCTAAACTGGATCTTGAAAAATCCCGCCGTGACGTCGGCGATCGTGGGGGCGTCGCGCCCCGAGCAGGTCGAGGAGAACTGCATGCAGGTTCAGACCCGGCCTTCCGACGAGGTTTTGGCCGAGCTTGACGCTATTTCGGCTAGCCCTGCCCCGTAAGGTTTGGGTTCATCCAGCCACATTCGCAGGGAGGACCTCGACGAACCATGCTTCGATGATGCAAATCGTAATCAGCTCGTCTGCTCTTGCCGCCTGCCCCTCGACCGATGGCGGTTCTCAGGACTTGACGTCTTTGCCAGACAATTTCCGCCGAAAAAAGTCAACTGTCTCGCCCCAGGCATCCATGGCAGCGGCGGCCTGATACCCTCGGTTCGTCTCGTCGAAGAACTCGTGACCGGCCTGCGGATAGATCTTCAACGCCAATTCTGCCGCATTTCTCATGGAATCCTTCACAAACTCAGGCAGGTCGCGGGTCATGAAGAGGTCGTCCTTTCCATAGAACAGTTGAACCGGGCATTGAATCCTCTTGACGGTCGCCGAGTCCGCAGGCTTCGCCGAGTAGGCGACGCAGGCGAGCAAACCTGGGAAACCTGCCGCCAGCTGGATCGCGAGCTTGCCGCCCATCGAGAACCCCAGCACCCCTATTCTTGGATGCGCCGACTGGGTCTTCAGGCTGTCAGCTAGCGATGTGACGTCTTGCAGGATCCTTTTTCTAAACCCCATGTCGTAAAGGACCTTTAGCATCGATTCGGCCTCCTTCGATGGGCGCTTTTCCCTCATCGCGGCGGCCAGTTTGGCCGGCCGATACCTCTCTTCGAGCGATAGGTCCCAGACCGCGTCCAAGCCCTCACGCAGCGTAGTCGGGGAGAACAGCTCCTTGTCCCGCCAGTAGAGGAGGGGCGCCACCGCAAGAAAACCCGAATGCGAAAGCCGTTCGCATACCCTCTGAATGAAAGGCGTGAACCCCCAAACCTCGTGAATGACGATTACCTGCCCTGACGGATGGCTCGACCTCGGGTTGGAGACATACGCCTCTGGACGCTCCCCATCGGCTCCGTATTTCATGAAACCGTCTTTCAAAGGTGGCAGACCCACGTTCTGAGCGATTGTAAACTTGCTCGCTCGCAGTGTTGCAGCGTGAAACCCTGAGACTCGGTTGCGTGCCGATTGATCTTGGTTCTCATCGTGAACTCGCGCAATGAAGGACACTCAGGAGGTCAATGTTTCGTTTGTGAGGGGTCCGGCATCTCCCACGCTGAGGATGCCTTTCGGCGCTGAGCAGTAGGGCCTTGGAACAAAGCACGTGTTGAACAGCCTTTGCTTCCCTTAAAGTGCTCGGGAAGGGAGCGCCCGCCTCTTCGGACAGTAACTTTCTTGCAGATTTCTAATTCATAAAGCTTATCAGCTTTCAGAGTATAGACGTTCCTACAGTATTCCCCAAGTGGGTAGGGAGACGGCGGGGTAGCTATGGCTGCCCCACCCCTATCCACCACGATTTTTGGCCGCAGGTCGGGGCCTCCGGACCGATCACGGCTCAACCCTTATGTGGAAGATTTAGTTTTCGAGTCTGTGGCGTGGTAGCTTCAGGCTTTGGTCCTCTGCAGGTTACCCCGGGGTTCCTTCCCGCCGCGATTACGAGCCCCGGCAACGTCGTCTTCGCCATCATCCTGCTTCTGTTGTCGCTCGCCCTGATGTTCGCGGGCCGCTCGGTAATCAAGGGGCTGGCGTTCCTCGTAGCCGGCCTCGCGGGAGCTGCCTTCGGCCTCACAGTAGGCGCGCTGTTTCTCGGTGTGATAGGTGCCATCATAGGCGGGGTCCTAGGTTTCGTTGTCGGCGGCATCATCGGAACCCTGCTGGTGCATGTGGGCATCGGCATCGCCCTCGGTTACTTTGGCTACCTGGCCGCATCGTACCTGACGCACATCTTCGTGCTCGCGGTCCTGTTCGGAGTGGTCCTCTTCGTGATCGGGGTGGCCTTCTCGAGCAAGCTCCTCGAGCTGATGACCGCGACACTTGGAGGAGTCATCCTCTACGGGGTGCTTGCATTCTTCGCGGTCCCGCCCCTCTATGCCGCGATCATATCGGTGCTCTTGGCCATCGCCGGCTTCTACGTGCAACGGGAGGCACACCGCCGGGGCGGTATCGGCGGGACATCACGAGGCCGAGCCCGGCCAGGGTCATTCATGAGGGCGGCGTACCCTCCTGCGTCTTCATCAAGAAAGTGGGAATCAAAGTCGCAGAGACCACCAGCAGGGCTCCTGCCAGAAGGAATGTAGCCAGAAACCCGAAATAAAACGAAACGTAGCCCGAGACGAACGACCCGATCATCGTCGCGACCCCTACAAGCGCGCTGTAGACGCCTAACCTCGACCCCTGGCTCTTGGCGCCTAGCGTGTTGAAGATCATGGTGTTGGATGACGTGTAGTAGATGGCAAAAGCCAAGCCACCGGCGATGGGGTAGAGTATCAGCGTCCCGCCGAAAAAGGCAGGACCGCTGGCGAAGCCCGCGAGGATTCCGATGCCCGCGTAGCAGGCCGACCTGATGAGGAGCCCCGCCACCGCGGACATCCTCAAGTCCCTCCTCTCGACGAGAGGTCCGGCGACGTAGAACGAGACCGTCTGCACGACTATGGCGACCATCGTCACGAAGAAGATCAGGCTCTCGCCTAGCCCTGCGGCGTGGAGTGAGGGCACGAGGGACGTGTTGAACAACCCGCTAGCGACATAGAACACGGATATCGAGAGATAGAGCAGGGGGAGCTGCCTCGTCAGAGTATTTTGGAGGCCGTTGAAGACCGCCTTGAAATCGACGAGCCTAGGGAGACGAAGGAACACGAGCGGGATTCTCAGGAGCCTTTGTTGCAGGCTGCGTTTCTGCATGACGATGACTTCCTCCTCGAACGAGAACGGAGGGTCCTTGATCATCAGGAAGGATAGGAGCGCAGACACCAGCGAGAGGACGGAGAGCGGGATGACCAAGAGCGAGACCGGGAGGAAGCTTGTCCACGCGACGCTCAGCACCAGCCCCAGTGTCGTTCCGACGCTCGACACCATCGAGAACCTAGCGAAGGCGGATGCCCAGCGCGACTTTGGCTGGGTCTCGAGGATGAGGAGGTTGACGGGCGTCGCAGAGGCAGAGGAGACCAGGGAGAAGAGCGCGTAGATGAGGGCGGCCCCCGATATGCTCCTCGCCACCGGGAGAAGGATCAGGTTCCCTGAAACGGCGACCGCGCTCAGCACTATGATGGACCTCCTGCTCTGGAAGCGGTCGGTCACGAACCCCCAGAGGATCGCAGCGGGGATGCTCACCGCGCTGTAGAGCGTGACGGCGAGCCCCACGTCAATCACGGTGCCGTGAAGCTCAAGGATGTAGAGCTGGATGAGCGTGCCGACCGGCCCTGCTGCTATGTCAACCGGAAGTTGTGAGTAGAACCAGCGGGTTCCTGATCCGGCCTTCTTTCCATCCTTCTCGACGGCCATCTGGACACCGTCAGATGGTGCGGCGGCCCGATGTGCGCCTTGAAGGCATCAGAGTCAGGGACATCCTCTCTACCAAGGGTTCGCGAACGTTCGGGAAGATAAACCTCGCAGTCCCTCCTCGCTATCGTTTGGCGTCGGCGGCGGCAGGCATGCGAGCGAATGGGTCAATGCTTTGGACCAACTCTTCAGATTTCAAGCAAAGGAGTAGAGGTCGGGGTCGGAGACCCCGACGTTCATCTCCCACCAACCCCGCCGATTGTGCAACCATCGGCTGCCGCTCCTCAGCCGAGGCGACGCGCAAGCCAAGAGCCACGCCAGGTTCAATCGGGACGCGAATCGAAGTCGTGCTTCTAGGACTTTCTGCCCATGTATGCGCCAAGGAACGCGAACACCAGGGTAAGGACCCACAGGGTCGCCATCGTCATGTCGTAGACATTGTCAAGGTCGACCGCGACGTTGACTATCAGGCCGACAAGTGCAAGGGCTGCAGCTATCCAGATGAATATTTTGCTGTTCATTTTCTCAGGGCGCGGCCTTTCGGAGCGTATTTACGCATTCCTTCAAATCATTGACGCAAAGACGTAATCTCGTGCAGCCATCTCCAAGTCCGCCCGCGAACGCGCCTTCGGAGGGAACTCGACCGTTCCGGGCTGTTTCGTCTAGGGTTGTGCGGCGTGTTTCTTTGCGCCCAGGATGCTGATTGCTCCCAAGAAGACGCTCACTATCACGACGAAGATGGACGTGGCGGCGGGGATGTCGGCGAACTCCATCGACGCGCCGATGACGACCGAGCCGGCAAGGCTATCGTGCACCAGCGATGCTCCGGTGAACCCAGCCAGGAAAAGGATGGTGGATACCCCGAAAACGCCGACCTCCGAGAGCAGCAGCTGCAGGATCACAGAACGACGGTCTAGAAACGACCTCGAGAAGAGGTTGGGAAGCATCTGGTACATCAAGGCCCACGCGAGCATCCCCAGCACGCCGAAGCCCACGAACGAACCGAAGGCTATCGCGATGTAAATGCCTGGCCATTCTGTGAAAAGTATCGGGAGTTCGAGAGGCGGGATGAGCATGGCGGAAGCGAAAACAGCTGCCGCAAGAGAGTTGACGAGCGCAAGTCGGGCGAAGTATCTTGCAGCCACCTCATTGCTCACCGCAGCGTATCTGGGCCACTCGATGATCGCGCTGGCTATCAGCATGAGAACCCCAGCTAGGACCACGACCGCAGCCACCTCCTCTGCCGGCGGGATGTAAAACGCGGCCATGAAGAACGTCTCCGCTCCAAGAGCTTGCAGGAGGGAATACATCGCGACGCCACCGGCGGCGATCAAGGCTCCCCACGCCGCGAGGTACCTGTTCATAGTCCCGTCCCGCCCCCAGACGGAGGTCGTATTTACGTGGCGAGACACTTCAAGTGAGCAGCGGCCCGTCGGAGGTCCGTGTCGCGATCAAGAGAACAGGCGAAATAGGCCTTCTTGTGGTGATCGTCCAAGGAATAGGGTTTGTTCGTGTTGTTGTTGACAGGCTCGACGCAAGACTTTAACGACCTTCGTCGAGCGCACGCGGATGGGCTCGAAGGTGTCTACCCGCACGAAGCTTCCAATCTTCGTCTTCGACTTTGGCGGCGTCCTAATCAAGTGGAAAGACAACAATCCCATCTACGACTACATCGCGGACAGATATGGCGTGTCGCGCGCCAAGTTGAGGAAGGAATTTGACCGCACGCTCCCGAGACTCGAGTCAGGCGACGTCTCGATGCGGGCGTTTCTTACTTACGCCTTGAGCGGATTTGGGAAGGGCGTGAGGAAGGGAGACTCTCCCGACAAACTTTGGGAGCTGCCCTTCGCGCAGCTGGTGAAGCCCCGGGTCGGCGCGGTCAAGTTCGTGCAGTCACTGCGAAAGAAAGGCCACCGCGTCTATCTTTTCTCGAACACTTCGTTGCCCCATGCGAGATATTTGAGGAAGGCGGGATGGGACGAGCAATTCGACGGCATTCTAACCTCGTGCGAATTGGGCAGCTGCAAACCTGCTCCCGTGGCCTTTCGTAGGGCCTTGGAAAAGATCGACGCCGAGCCGTCGGAGGTCGCGTTCATTGACGACAAGGAAGTGAACGTCCAAGGCGCGAAGGAGTCTGGGATACGCTGGGCATTCAGATTCACCACCCTGGCACAATTGAAGAAGGACATCGCAAGCGTGACGACGACCCCGTCGAATGGGTGATTCTGGAAGCCCTCTTCTTCGATGCCAAACGGGGTACTCGATCGCACAGAACGCCCCGATGAGCGGCTATTGCGAAGAGCCTTCGACGAATCGGGCGAAGGACAGCAACTCCTCCATGGCCGAAGACTCTGCTTCGTCCTTGCTCACCCGCGTGCTAAGGACCTTGGCCCAAAGCCCCTTGACCTGCACATCGAGGGTCGCTGTCACTTTGGTCCCCGCTCCTTCCGGGACCGTTTCGAAAGCGACAGTCCTCTTCGACCGCGTATACCTGGTCTCTGAGTCCGACTCCACCCGAGTGAGAGGCAGTAGCCTCAGGGTTCCAAAGGTCTTGCGTTGTCTGCCTGTCGATGAGACTCCTTCGCTCTCCAGGTAGACCGTGTCTCCTTCCCTCTTCGTCACTCTTACCGAGCTCAGATGCTTCGACCACTTCGGCATCGCTTCGAAGTCGGTGTATGCCGCGTAGACCTTTTCAGGCGGGGCCTTCACGACATGGGAGACCTCTAGGCGCAAAGCGGGCGGTCCAGAACCGGATTAGGCATTAAGGATTCTCTCGCCAGAGATGCGTTCTCGGCGAGACCCTTCCCCTCATGATGTCTTCATTCTCCAAAGGTTAACGTGCCAACCTGCGATGTTCCGGCGCAAATGGCCGGGCTGGGACTCTGACATGCCGAGCCTCAAGTCAATCCCGTAAACAAGGAACTGCTGAACCCGTCGATATCGGCGCAGACTCAGTTCACTGTGGAGAAGGATGACAGACGGCCCCAAAATGGGCGGGTTGTCGAGCCTACCCACCAGGCGCGTTCAAGGCCATCTGGCAGATGCTGATTGGGGCCCCTGCCCGTCCCGTGTATGGGTCGCAGGTGAGCTGTCCAGGGACCGAGCAGTCGATAGGACAGGTGGCGCAGGACTCGTTGGGGTCGCAGACGCCGTTACCGCATGAAGCCTTGAATTGAGCGCACTGGGTGGGATCCATTCCACCGGGACAAGGGTACACGGCCGCACCGGGGTAGTGCGGCGCGAGAGTATATCCTGCCGGAATGTAACCCAGGTAATCAGCCCACGCTCCCTGAGGCTGCCCGTTCGCATCAAGAGAGCCGCTAGAAGGGCCTGTTGCTTGCGAGGTGCTGCCTGCTGAAGTGCTGGTTGTTGAGCTGTTCGTGGCCGTGAGGCCGTGCGACGGTGCCGACGTGTAGAAGTATATCCCGAGGGCGCCACCTACTATCAGGACGGCAAGCACGCCAACCGCGGTAACCTTCGCAACAGCGTTTCTTTTCATCACGTCACTATAACCTGAGAAATCGACTACTGCCGAACTATTAAAGCCTCCTGCTCGCAAAAGTCACTAACAGGGGATCTTAGTTTGTTATGGGACTCGCAATTGTGCGATTGCGATGTCGATGTGGATCTTGCTCAGTCCACCCGCGCTTTCATGCAACGATAATGCCCCTTTCAAGGAAAG
>JAPCJN010000021.1:0-17392 GCA_027886925.1 Nitrososphaerota archaeon | reverse complement strand
CTGATATTCTTAGGAGCGTGGCCAGTCTACCAGCATTCAGCATCACGTGCAGACCAGAAAGTCTCTGATCACATTTTGCAGCCGCCGTAGCCTATGAATTTTTGTCCGAAGGGAGCTGAAAATTCCCATCGAAGGTACTCTGCTTTCAAAACATTCTCCGACTGGTAGCTGCCCCAGGAGGCCGCCAAGTCATACTGAGGTGATCGAAGAGAGCAATGCGCGGCCGCCCTTGTCGTTGAACGTCGTGGAGAATCTCGCTTTTCGCACGTAATTGATCATCCAGCTTGAGCCGAACGTTTCCCTTATCTCGCCCTCGGTGACTCTTCTGGGCCCTCCCCACCCGGCGGGTTCCTTGTCGCTGAAGCAGAGCATGAAGTAGGTGCCGGATTCGTTCAGCGCGGCCTTCAAACTCCTCACGAAAACCCTTCTATTTTCATCTGAGAAGGTGTGAAACAGACCGCAGTCAGTGATTGTGTCGAACCCCTGCTTAAGTTTCTCGAGGTGCAACGCGTCTCCTACCTCGAACTTCACTCGTGCCGCCCTTTCTAGGGCCTTACTCCTTGCCTTCTGTATCGCGAGAGGAGCCGCGTCCAATCCACAAACCTCGAGTCCGAGACTGTCGAAATACAGGGCGTTTTCGCCCGTGCCGCACCCGACGTCCAGCACCTTGCCTCGTATCTCGCCTCCGCGAGCGACTTTGACGAACTCTTTCTGGGGCCTTCCAATGTCCCATGGCGGCGAACCCCTGTAAGCTTCGTTGAACGGGGACGCCATGAACAGACAAGGCCGGTCGCTCTAACATAACCTTGTCGTCACAGATGGTTTGTATTGGTATTAGGTTAGGAGAACCTTGAGTTTCGCTAGTCGTCAAGTGATTTTTGTGTCGAGCATTTCCAAGAAATTCGAAGAGATTTCTGACGTCTTCACCCCCTCAATTCTGGACATAAGCGACGAGCAGCCGTTGCCTCTGAGACTGACGAAGGTCCGGAAGATTGTCAATGGTCTGACAGAGCATCGGCAAGGAAAAGTCGAAGAAGTTTAGGAACGCGCGGACATTTCCCGCCCCCCAGGCCGAGATGTGAATTCTGCCGGCGCCGGTTTCCCGTCGACATCTTGTCGAACTGTTTTCCTATCGAGGAAAATGAAATCGAGCCTGTAGCCGCCCATCGCGCCCTCTGAAGGAGTTTGCCTTGGAACTTCTTTTGGCATGCTCAGGTATTATCAAAGCCGATAAAAGCGCCCATATTCGATTAAACCTTCGTTCTCGGAATTAGGCACCATTAGTAATGTTGGTGCTTCTATCCATCAACCAAGGTATACCGAGTCGACATAAGTCGTGTCGGTAGAATTGCCACCTGAGAAGGACAAGCTGAGAGTCAGAGATGAGCCGCTCAGGTCTGACGTGCTGAGCGAAGATGGAATATCATTTGATATGTTTCGGGTAATCGCATTCCACTCTCCCTGTTGAGCAGATAGGCAGAACGCTCGAGCAAATTGGCTCGCGTTGACAAGCAACTGACTGTAAGTATCGCATTGCTCAGAAGACGCGTAGAAGATGTAGTAGATGATGACTTCATGAGAGTGCTGGGACGATGGGCTGAGATCAAGCGTGACCTGGAATAGAGACGGAGATTGAAACGACGAGTACAACGCGATCGAAAGCCGGGTGCTTGGAGAGATAGAAACGCCCGAGACCGCTTGAGAAATGGTGGAGGAGTTGAGAAGTTGGCACTTGAGGGCGTGCATGGTGCACTGGCTCAGCGTCAGTCCGTTGCTTGTCGTCTCGAACATCGCCGCATACGTGCTGCCATTGACAATCGTTGATTCCACGGTAGGAAGGAGATTGCTAGTCTGCCAGCCCTGCAGGTTCCCACTTTCGAATCCACCGTTGGTCAGAAGATTGCCGCCTGCGCTCCTTGAAGACGCTGCGGAGGATGAAGCGAGGTCATTCGTGAGCACGTATCCGATGCCCGCGAGAAAAACGACTACGAGGATAACGACAGCGATGGATCGCCTCGCCCTCATGGAGATGTCCCGAGTCTTCTCTCGATCTCCCTCTCCTTTGCGCGCGCCTCCTTGATCTGCTTTCCTAGGCGCGAGGCAAAGAGATAGTTCACCACCCCGACGTAGAGCCACGCGAAAGTCACGATGATGAGGACGGCCTCGAGCGCCAGGAGGGTCGGGTCTAGAAGGTTGACCGTGACCACCGTCGTCCCGCTCGTGAAAGGGGAGATGACCTGATAGAAGTAAGAAGCCAGGAGAAGGAAGGCGACGGCTATCGTAATCGTTGAGAGTGTCTTCATCTTCGCCGAACCAGCTTCGATGTGCTGGACGAACGACCCGTGCGCCTCTATGATTTGGACCGATGGCTCCTCCTTCTCGCTGCCCTCTGACAAGTGCTCTCTCTCTCAACTCATTCCGCGCATAAAACCCTTGCTCAGCTAAGATGAGTCCGGAGAGATCTTCTCCCACACCTTCTGCCAATCGAGCAGGAGTTGCTTGCCACTCGGAGATATCACGTACACTTCATGCCCCTCGATGACCGACTTGGTCACGAACCCCTTCGTTTCTACCTCCTTTACGTACTCGATGAAAGCGTCGAAGCTCACACCCAGGGACTGCGCCAGCCGCGTCGGCCCCCTCGGCCCTTCGCGGAGGATGGAAAGTATCTCCATGAGAATGAGAATCCTCTCCCTCTTCTTCAACCAGCGCCCTTTTGGGGCGAATTGAAGTAATAAAGTCGAGCTAAAGACGGGCTCCGCACACATAAGCATTGCTCAGGATTGATGCTCATCTGAGATGAGCGGCAGAGATGAGCAATTCTCTATAAGCCCGCTCCCTCCTTTCAACGCATGATTTCGACATACCGAAGGCCTCTGTGGCTGGGATACGCTCAGGCGGGCGGCGCCGCTGATGTGAAGTTCGAGGAGCTGAAGGGAAGGCTGCTTCTTCTCGGCAGGCACGCGAACGAGATCGCGGCTCTCTTCGCTTACGCGAGCCACGAGGCGGGGCTGAGGCCTATGATCCTCGACATCGATGGCCACCTCTCTTCACTGGTGTCCGGATACTTTGCGCACTATGAGCTGCAGGACGTCCTCTACGACCTCTACCGCCTGAACGACGAGGACGAGAGGAGGCACGGAGAGCTCATAGCCTCCGCCTATACTGCAGCCCTTGACCTCACGACGGAGGAGGAGGCGATACTGAATGGCGCGATGCAGCAGCTGGCGCTCCAGGATAACATGGCGAGCCCGCCGGTGGTCTACGACGCCCTTTCGGGCGTCGAGGGCTTCCGTGGCTTCTACGTCGACAAGCTCAAAGGGAGAATCGGGACCCTAAGGTCGCTAGACGCAGCAGACTCCATCTCCCTCAGGCAGATACTCGCTCACGACGACGGAGTCATCATCGACCTCAGCGGGTCCGGACATCCCAGAGCTGCCGAGCTCGGAGCCGCTCTTTTCACGGCCAAGCTCGTGTCGCTCCTCAGGTCGCCCACGCGGTCAGGGAAAAAGCCCGACTTTTTCCTGTTGACCGACGCGCACCACGTCTTCAAGGAGCTTCCGAGGGTGCAGCACGGGAGCAGGCTTCTTACGTCGCTCCTCGAGGCGCCGACCACGAGCGTCCTCGCCTCGGACCAGGTACAGGCGCTGGATTCTCACGTCCTTACCGCCTTCCCGACAAAGATACTGTCGGCCGACGCTTGGAACCAGACTGAGAAGGACAAGCGACGCTTCGACAAAGGCGGCAACCTCAACATCTCCCGGGGCGACAGGCCAGGCCAACCGGCCACAGCGCCTGTCCTTCCCAACTCCTTCGTCATCCACAACGGGTTCTACGGCACGTCGCAGCCATTCGTGGCCAGACCATTTCAGGTGAGGGTCTCCTCGCGTTGGGAGACGGGGCGCTCCAAGGGCCAATCTTCTTCAGAGGACGGGAGCCACCCCGGAGACGAGGCCGGCGACAGGCCAGCCAGCGAGACGGGGGGCGGCGGTGGTGACAGCAAGGACGAGATAACGAGGCGAGTGTTGGAGCAAGTCCGAGCCTACGACTCCGCCACGATTCCCTCCCTGATAGCCTACCTCTCGTCCGAGTTCCCGTGGGAGGTCGTCCAGAAGGCGGTCGACGACCTTGAGAAGAGCGGCGACATCGAACTCCACCCAAAGCAGCAACGCTCAGGCCGGACGATGCTGGGCGCGTCCCTAACTCCTCAGGGAGAGGAGCTTCTTCGGAGGTTGAGCGAGTAGATGCCAACCGCCAAGGAAGTCGAAAAGGAAGCTACGGCGGCGGCGGCCGCGCCGCCTCCGAGGATGGACCGGATACCGACGCACTGCAAGGCCGTCGACACGCTCTGCGACGGCGGCCTCGCGACGGGGACCATAACCCAAATCTTCGGAGAGAAGGCCCTCGGCAAGAGCATAATTTCTCTCCAGGCCGCTTGCGCCACAGCCGCGGCGGGGGCGAGCGCCATCGTCCTCGACACCGAGCAGTCGTACTCGAGCTACCTCATGCCATACTGGAAGGGAAACATGGGGAGGCGCTTCGGGAAGGAGGTGAAAGTCGTCGACCTGAAGGCGGAGAGGGTGCCGAAGAGCGAGAAAAAGAACAAGACGGTGACGCGAGGGCAACTAATCACGGAGCTGGGAAGCACGCTGAACCGGCTGGGGGTCGCCTACACGGACGCGCACCTCGGCTCCATCGCCAACACTCTTTCACCTGAGTTCGACGTCAAGCTCGAGGAGGGGACCGGCCCGTCAGTGTTGGTCCTCCAGGTGCCCGAGGTGACCGACCTACTCAACCTTCACGGGATCGACGCCGCCAAGGAGGTCTCCGAAGGCGGAAGGGTGGAGCTCAGGCTCCGTTCCACCCCCACTTATCAGTCGGTGCTCCACCAGGTGATCAGGAGGACGAACACCAAGCTCCTCATCTACGACTCGATCTCCGCGCCCTTCAAGGCCTCGTTCCCCAGCACCCAGGACCTTCCCGCCAGGAGCGCCGGGATCGCGATGATCCTCGCCCATGCCCAGAGGCTCTGCGCTGAGTTCGGGATCGCGGTGCTCGTGATAAGCCACGTCTCCATAGACCCCATCAAGGCCTGGGACAGGGTCCCTTACGGCGGGGTCATCCTCGGTCACGATGCGAAGTTCAGCCTGGAGCTGACGAAGGCGACCGCGACGAGGAACGGCCACATGAACCCCCAGCCGATCAACCCGGAGGAGGAGGAAGGGTCGGCGAAGGCGTTCTGGGTCGCGAGGCATCCAGCGATGGCAGAGTACTCCAAGTTCGGGTACGCGCGGATCGACGAGGAGGGGTTCCACTAGGCATGGGCTGGCTCGCGAAGGCCTTTCTGGTCTTCCTTGCCATAGCCTTCTTTGGCATCGGCCTATGGTTCCTGTCCCTCCCCATCTTCGCGTACCTCGTCTACTCCATGAGGCCAGGCCGGAGAAAGGCCGGGCGCATGATCCTGGTGACGCCGCAATCCGAGGATGGGGCGGGGGGGATCGCGGCCGCACGCGTGTCGGGAGGCGGTCGCATGAGGGCCTCGAGGTTCGAGTGGCACTGGCGATACCTGATCGGTGTCAGCCTCCTCGTCGTTGCCCTGGTTTCAGTAGGCGCGCACGGGACCTACTCTCCGCTCGTGTTTGGAGGGGTGGGGCTTCTGCTTCTCCTGTGGGCGCCGATAAGCAAGAGCGGCCACTTTCCTACGGCGGGGCTGACTCCGGTGAGGGAGTCCACCGTCCTGACGAAGAGGTTTCTGCCCTTCGCTTGGCTCACCGTCGCCGAGGTGAAGTTCTCGACGGAAGAAGCCATAAGGGCCCTGACGGTCCTTCGCGACAACCTCATCGTGACCGCCTCGAACTCCGAGAAGCCCGGAATATTCCTCGTGATCCAGGTCACCGCCTCCAGCTATCGCAGCGCCGAAGCCCAGATAGCCGACAGGCTTCACAGACTCGCATCGGTTCTGGCGAACAGGGGCGCATATCTTTTGCCTCTCGACAGCGGGGAGGTAGTCAACAGGTTCCAGAAGCGCCTCGAGCCGCTGAACCTCGAGCTCGAGGACAACGTCGTCGCCACGATAGGTCATTCGCCCTACGACGTCCTTGTCGTAAAGCCAGACGGCGCCCACGCCAAGTCATTGGGTGCCTACGTCAGGGCCGCGCCGACCATCGGAGCCGGCGAGATCGAGGCTGAAATCGCTGAGGACAAGTCCAGAAAGAAAGGGTCGTCTAGCGTCGTTGGACTGGCGACGTTGCCGCGGCCGCGACAAAAGTTCGAGAGGCAGCCCTTGCTATGGGAGGTCATCTCCTCCCTTCAAGAGAGGTTCCGCTTTTCGGACCCTGACAGCCTCACCATGTTCCTGAACAACATGCACCTAAGCAGGAATGCACCACTGGGGCAGAAACTCAACCTCGTCAGCGGAGGCACCGAGGAGGGGAAAGCGAAAGGCGCCACAGTGACGGTAGAGTCGCTCGCCGGAACCCCGGTCGAGCTCAGCAGAGCGCAGCTCAGGGCCATCGTGAAGATCTATGGTTGACTCGGGACTGTGGGAGGAGTGGGAAAGAAAGCAGGTCCTGGCTGGCTCGATGGTGGATTTCCTCGAGGGCTGGATCATCAGAGAGCTCTGCCTGCGCTTCCGGACGATGGCCGAGGCACTCTACTCGGAGACCTATGAACAGCGACTGCTCAGGGTGCTCCTTGAGCACGATAGGCCTCTGTCTCTAAGGGAGATAGCCTCGAAGAGCGGCGTGAGCCGCGCCCTCGTCCTTCGGGACGGCAGGGTGTGGAGGGCCATAGAAAGGTTGGAGAGGTCTGGAATTGTCCTGAAGAGCGGGGGAGATGACAAACCGAGGTATTCGCTCGACCGAAGGAACCTCGCGTCCCAGCTGATGGCGAAGGTCTTCGAGGAGCCAAGCGAGAACGAGGAAGAGGGCTTGGTCGAGGCCATCCTCCGCGAAAGCATCGGACCTCAGTTCGAGTCGTAATGAAGACAACCGTCAATAGCAGATTCATTGCTCCCGATTTCCCATTGATGACGGATGGGAACTTGCTGCAGGTTTGGTGGTACGTCAATTGGGTTCAGGCCTGCATGGCACTCGAACTGCACGCGCGGCGGGGTCGACGCCCGCTTTCTTGCTGAACCTGGGTCTTGGATTGTCAGGTTGTAGCGACACTCAATGTCGCCCCCTCAACCTTATCATTTCGCGCCTTTTTCCATTTTTTGTTTGGCCCGGGATGATCAACTTATGCCTCAAACCTCACCGGGCATTTTTATGCTGCAGTCCGCTCATGACGCCACAGTGGACTCCAATCCGTCGGAAGAATCAAGGTTCCTAACCTCCCGGGGTTCGAATCCCGTCGGGCCGAACCCCTACCCCCGCATCCCTTTCATCGATGCTTCATGCAGTCCGAATGGGCACTTATGTCTCACAGCAAGGTCTAGACCGATTGCATTGGTAGACCGAATGATAGGAATCTTTCAAGGCCGAGAGTACGAATCTATCGGGGCTCGAACCCTCGGCCCGAGGCATCCGAGCCCGAAAAATGACGGAGGTAAGTGGGCGAGTCCCACCGGGCCCGCTATGAAATAGCCTAGAATGTACTTCGTTTGACTGATGCGCCGTAATATAGCCTTGGAACAAACGGGACCGTCCCAATTAAGCGATAAACTCGAAGACCCGGGTTAACCCCTCGAGGGCTCCGGAAGGAGCACCTCCGAACCTTCAGGTGAAGTTTAGGCCGGAAGATGCAATTAACCTAATTAGGATGATCGCGATTCGAGGCGCGACGAAACGGGCATCAGTTCGCTGGCACTCCTCAGATGCTCGTCAATTGAACTCTTTCCTTTCGAAAAGGATTAACCCGATGATGGCCGTGACCAGGAAGTACGTCCCGACAATCGCGAGACCTTCCGGAATCGTGACGTTGTACGATGTTAGCGAGGAACCGAATCTGCTCGTTACAGTGGCCATATGAGGGGGGTAAGGGTCAGTCAGGACACCTCCAATCATTCCGGCGGCATAGTTCAGCACGAACCAGGGCTCAATCTGGGCCAGATTCTGAACGAGCGCTTCAATCACTGTGAAGGCGAACAGGAAAACTACCGCAGTCAGCAGTATCGAGTACGAGCTGCTCTTGAAGAGGGAGCTGAAGAAGAAGGTGAATCCGAGGACAGCGGAGAGGTAGAACCACGAAAAGAGCAATGCCTCGCCAAACTGGTAAGGTAAGCCCGCTCCCCCGAAGTAGAATATGGCGTTGGCGACCGTAATCGCGGCGAAGATGAGCAGAATCGTCGTGGAGGCGACGAAAGCAGCCAGCCATTTGCCTACATAGACTGATGACCGTCGAACGGGATTTGGCAGGGTGAAGTAGCCAGTCTTGTTCTGAAACTCGCCAGAGATGGCGTCTCCGCCGAAGAATATGCCGGACAATATCACAATGAAGACGGCCGTCATGCCCCACCAGCTCGAGTAGAACCCGAGATTGGTGGACAAGTAGCTGGCCGGCCGGTAATAGCCAACAACGGCCGTGAGGACAGTCGCGACAGCCAAAATTATTCCTAGGAGTATCAGGAACCGGCGCGACCTCAGATAGTCGACGAACGTGTACTTCATGATTACCCCGACCTGGCCTAGATTTGTCGGCCGTTTCCCCATAGTTGCGGCCTTCGCTGAAGAAATCTTCGACGAGCTCTCGAATCTCCTCTCTATCTGCTATCGGCGACCAGATTCAGGTACACGTCCTCTAGCGCGGTCGTGGCCGGCCTGTAGCTGATAAGACCCACATCCATGCTCGCGAGCCGCTTGAGGATCTGCTCCTGTGCGGCCACGGTGCCGCCATACGTGAGAATGAGGTTCATTTCGTCCCTCCTCTCGACCTTACCGATGTCTGGAACGGCCAAAATCGACTTCGTCAGCGTGTCATCGCTCACCGGCCTCGAGAACCCGACTTCCAGCGTGACCAACGACTCCTGTCCTCCTCCTATAGCCAGAAGGACGCCGACGCCGCCTATCCATACCAGGACGGCCGCGAGGAAAGCTTGAGCGAACCTGACCTGCCTCTGCCGGCGCAAAATGGACCTCAGCCATCTTTCGGAGATTTCGATGAGAGTCCAGACTTGTGGAAATATCGTCGTCGGGATTCTGGGCTTTGGCACTCGTGGCCATCCAACCTTCGAAGTCTTTCACGGCTAAAAGAATGACGTGTGCTTGACACTTAGTTTCAGGATTACGAACCCGCTGACGGTACCAATTTGAGTACGAAAACAGTGCGAGCCCCGTCGGGCCCGCTCCTACCACTGTCCGATAACAGCTGTCAAAGTGGGAAGAGGACAAGTCCGACCATCCGACACTCCTTTATCAAGAACGGGGGTTTCTTTCTGTGGCGGGTTTGTGCGTGGCGGCCGCCTTTTCTTTTATCCGCCGCATGTATCTTACGGCCTGAAACTGCTTGTGGCCCAGGAATCGCTGAGTGATTTTCTCTTTTTCCGTCTCAGGTGAGTTTTGGAGGTCTCTAAGGAGGGCGACGTGATGGAAACCGCTCACCGACGGATCGACCTTCTTACCCCCGAAAAAGGCAATGAGTTTGATGATGAGACCTTGCACCCCTTTTTCCTCTTCTCCTTCCTTGTGGACATAGCCAGAGATAGCCGGTTCGCTTAGTTTCAGCGGGGCATCGGTTCTAGGGGCCTGAAGCTTGAACAAGTGATTCAAGGTTTGTGCCGTCTCATCCCGCTTCGTTAGGCTGCCAAGTTTGAACAGGGTTTCCAATGTGGCGAGGACTGAGGTGTGGTCATATGTTGTGTGATCTATGGTGCCTTTTGCGACGAGAGGCGAAACGATCACCGTTGGAACTCGGACACCAAGTTGTCGGAAGTCGAAATTATTGTGGCTGTTCCCGGGGATGTCGGAGTCTCCAGGACTGACGGTCCCCGGAGGGACTACGTGGTCATAGAATCCTCCATGTTCGTCATACGTTATGATGAGCAGGCTTTTTTCCCAGAGTGGCGAGCTGCGTATCGACTCATAGACATCCTTCACGAATCTCTCGCCGCTTGTCACATCGTCCATGGGATGTTGGGAGTTGCCGCCCCGGAACTTCCCCGTGAAGGCGTGGTAGTCCGGCTCTATGAATACGTAGGATTGCGAGAATCCAGGATCGCTCAAATCTTGTTTGAACAGCTTGTACGGCCTGAAATGTTTGTCGGAATTGGCGCGCATCCCGGCTATCGACAGCACTTGAGGGAATTCGTCGTCGCTGTAGATCATCCAACCGTATTTGCCGTCGTCGAGCCGGTCGTAGATAGTGCCGTTGTCAAACTTGAAGCCCTCGGATACTATCGACTTGAACTCGCGTGAGAAGGAGGGGCTGTCATCCAGCCCGCCCGAAGAGGCGGCATGGACGAAGAAGCGGTTAGGCCAAGTGGGACCGGGCATGGAAGAGAACCACCGGTCGCATACGGCGAATTCCTTGGCCAAACTTGTTATGACTGGAAGCTGGGAGGGCGAGAAGCACTTCATGATCGCTTCGGGGTTCCTGCGTTCGTAGAGGGCGAAATTTGAGATGTAGCCGCTGTTGTTGATGCTCGGATCGTATTCGCCAGGTTGGGGACGTGTTGAGGAGTATGTGCCCGCCTTTCCGCAGAGCTGCTCCTTAACGTCCTTGAATTCGTGACCCGGACCATGGTCTGATAGGAAATCGGCTGGCGATGACACCGTGACGGTTTCGCCTCTCGGAGAGATGTTGCTTTCGTTGCCGGTCAGTCCGTCTATTGTTGTAGGATTTCCAGAGGGGTCAGTCCCCTGGATTTTAGAAAAGCCTAGGAGGTGGTCGAAACTCCTATTCTCCATCATCAAGACGAAAACGTGCTCGATCGACAACGCTTCCCACGCCCCTTACATGAGGTCGGCCCGCTCAACTATTTCGAGTTTGCTTGTTCGGCAGCCCATCATTCCATTGTAGCCCCAAGGCGAGTATGACAAAACCCAAAACATTCTTACGGAAGAATGCGAGACGTTTGAAAGACCCACGATATTCAGTATCAGACAATACTTGACTCAATGGTTCTCGAAAGTCGATTCCTATGCCTGTCCAAGGCGGCGATGAAAATGCAGAGGGATCAAGTCGTGAAGACCAGGCTAGCTGCTGATGAAAAGGCCAAGATTATCTCGCTAGCTGAATCATTGGTCAAGAAAGATGACATAACTTCGCTTTGTGCGTACGGCTCGAGCGTTGCAGGGTATGCGCGAGAAGATTCTGACTACGAGGTCATCATAGTCACGAAGAATCCTGAAGTGGTAAAGAGCACAGAGGGTGTAACGGAAGCTCACGAAAAGGAGAAGCCACCGCCGATTATCGTAGACGAGACGACCTTGCTTAATGAGGCAAAGCACCCTTCGACCGCAGAGTTCGTCGTCAGCAGGCTCCTGAACATCTATGAACCCATTGTTAACGCGGAATTCTTGCGAAGCGTAGAGTTCGAATACAAGAAGACGGTCATGGCCGAAGAGCTGATCGAGATCCAGACCGACTATGGCGACTTTTCTTCAAACCTGGTCATTCCCTGCGAATACTTTCTCTTCAGCAGACTGCAAAAGAGGGCGGCTGCCTACCCAGAAGTGATCTACGGCTACACGCGCACCTACACCTGTGACCAGAGTAAAGAAAACTTGGGGTTCGCGCTCCGCGGATTCCGAGAGGCGGCAGAATCGATGGCTTCAAGCGGGTTAGTCGAGATGACCGGGGACTCGGTCCGGGTCTTCAGGGGAAAAAAGCGGGTGAGTGCACTATCCAAACTCTTCGAGATGTCCCCGCTGACAACCAGGAATGCCAGGCGGTACGCGTTCCACGGGTTGGCCAATAGGGTGGGATACGAGTTCGAGACCAAGCCAGTCTCTAAACTGAGAGAAACCGGAAAGGTCTACCACCCAGCGTTGCTCGAGCTCGACCATCCGAAGAAATTGCTTCGGCTCGAGGAAGGGGTCATCTTTGATGATGCGGGCAAGATAGTCGAAGAGATTGCCCGAGTATCAGGGTTCGGCGAAACCTACGAATACGAAGAGAAGAAACAGGGAGATTTCATAAACTCCTCTCGCCAACTCGAAATTTGGGACGACGAAAAGCGGGTCAAGTATGTGCTCAAGCACTTCCCCCAACTGAAGTCTGCAAAGTGGGCGCTACTCAATCTGTGGTCCGTTGCCGCCAAAAAATTCAACAGGAGCCCTCTCTCAAGACTCAACAGAGAGGTCGATGGTGCCAGACGAGTGCAAGAGCTTGGAATCAAGACTCATCGCATCGTCGGGATTGCCCTGGATGACAGGACCCTGGTCACCGAATTCGTAGAGGGACTACCTCTATCAAAGTTCGTCCAGAAGATAATGAATGGGGAGAGCACCGACACTAGCAACATCGAAGAATACGCACTGGTACTGGGTAAGATGCACAAGGCTGGCTTGGTCTATGGAGACACGAAGCCACAGAACGTGCTTGTAGGCAAGGACGGCGTAGGCCTCCTGGACCTCGAACAGACCGTGGAGAATGGTGATGCGGCATGGGACCTCGCCGAGTTTCTCTATTTTTCCGCGACACACTTGGAGAAAGAAGATGACGGCAAGAAGGACGACAAGAAGAAGGACGACGACCAAAGGGGAGCAGGGATTAAGCTACTTGCTGAATCGTTCCTCGCCAGCTATCGGAGCGAGAACGGCAGCGAAGTCATCGCGAAGGCCAAGAACAGTAGATACCTGTTGCCGTTCTTACCCGTCCTCTCTCCGAAGATGATGGGGATCGTCAGGCGCGCGCTTGAAAGATACTCGTCGCCCGCTGGAACCTGATGCATGTCAAGCATGAGCGTCAGATTATCGGTTTGGTTGCTGGGTCTCGCCTAGAGATAAGCATCGAAACCGTCGCAAGGATCGCACCAATCCAATACAAAGCGAAGTACGGCTGGAAATATATCGGCGCGGAGGCTCCAGAGACAAGCAATGCTCGACCTATCGAGATCAAAAGCCCAAAGATCGCTGTACCTCCTCCGAGTCCTATCAGGAACCTTCCTGATGATCCGTGTCCCCGCAAGAGTAGGACCCCTCCAGCGATTGCCGAGAATCCTCCGAGCCCGACGAGTAAGCCGACGATCGCGATAACGAGCTGCAACAAGGATTGACCTGCGGTACCGATGCTTGACCCAACGTGATTGTCGAGATACCCCAGGCCTGTCAGCAGCATTGAGCCCGAAGAGACTCCGCTTGCGATCAAAATCAGACCGGCGACCACCGCAATGACGCCCGCCCTTCTCAAGGATCGCGGCACAGATCTTTTCAACCTCGCCTGCGCCTTCCTCATATTGACTTGCAAGACAACTCAATTGAGATTTTTCGACGTTAAGGCTTTTTCCTTTTGTGTTAGCATGAAATCTTAGGGTGCATCATTACAGACTTTTGCCATGAAAATCAGGCGCGCTAGCATATCACCATGGCCACCCGATTTTTCTTGTCAACACTAATAACTGGTCAGCGGCGGTGTGCCGAACTCGCTTGCGGAAACCAGAGAACAAGAAGATTTTCAGGTATGCGCTGATTGGTCTATCAATTCTGCTAGGAGTTGTAGCCAGGACCGGCTTTCTTGATTCCGTCGAAGTCCCTTACATTGCGGGACTCCAGCAAGCGGCATTGAATGCCAACATAATTTGGTTCTTTCTGGCATTCAACCATCTGGGTGACTCTATTGTTTGGATAGGCATGGCTCTCCTGTTGCTGGCCTTCGATTTCAGGAGGCCTAGGAAGGCTGTGAAGTTTGCCTTGTTCATCACTGTGATGGCAGTCGTCGTAATCGTCCTCAGGCTGCTATTTCCCAGGACGAGGCCGTATGACAGGTTCCCTTCGCAGGTGCAACCTTTGGCCTACGAGGGACTACCGTCATATCCCTCGGGACATGTCGCGCCGGCAGCGGGGGGCTTTTACCTCCTGGCCAATCATTCGAGAAAGCTGAACGCTGTTTTCGGCGTCTTGGTCTTTCTGTTGGCCCTCAGCCGTGTTGTGACGGGGGCGCATTACTTCACCGATGTGGTAGGGGCTGCGCTTTTCTCGTATCCCATAGCCGCAATCATCGACGACATGAAACTGTTCGAGCGATTTAGAGAGCGCTAGGGTCCTGAAAAGTCCAGCGAACGGGGTCCGAATACAGGCTGGTTGCAGTCTAGAACAATGCTGATGAGCCTTGAGATCGTCACCGCTTCCTGTTCTTGACCATTCGGGGAGCTTGGATGACGGCCGCAAGGAGATGCCGTCTCAGATTCCTGGACTAGTGAACTTTTCAGCCACCTTTCGTGGGGAGTCGCCTTTGTCGACGACCTTCCCTAGTCTTCTGTCGAGGCTATTCCTCTTGGTCGCTTCCTCTTGCAAGCGAGGTCTTTTCTCTCGACCTCAGACGTTCGAAGCGACGATGCCGGACGCGACAAGCCACTCTTGGCAAGAATCAGCTGCAGGCACAGAATCTTTCGACGACGATGTGACTCTAGCGAGCGGGTGGCGATTGCATGGGCGTTACGGGCTCAAAAAGGAAAACCTGAGAAGTTCCAGGGACCCTAGTTGAGGTCTTTCCCTGAATTGCGATTGGTCATGATCAGGACGAGCATTGCAACTCCGAGAAACGCGCCTCCAATGATGTAGAGGTAGATATTTTCTCCTGGGGGCAGATAGCCGCCAAGAGCCGCGGGTGCGGCAGGACCTGCTGGAAGCGTAGTATTCTTGAGCACCGTCGGAAGTACCTTCCGGAGCTGCGGGGGGAAGAAGAGGTCGCTCTCAGAAGAACCGTTGAAGGCCAAGTCCAGGATGAAAATTCCGATCCCCCCCAAGATAAGCGCCACAATCTCTATGCGCTTCGGCACTAGCCAATTCGCTCCATGTTGAGCTACGATTGACAGTCATATTAAGCACGCCATGCAAGATGTTACGCTGACCCACGATCTGAACCTCCTCTTCGCGATTATCCACGTCAAGCGATGATTGCGCAAGAAACGTCTAAGAAACCGGATGTATGGACTTCCGCGCAGATTGGAGAAGGGAGTTCATATCAAACGATATAGGGTTCGACCGAAGCAAAAGGTCAACCTGGAAAAGTGGAATCCCGCGGATACCTCAGGTTTTGATGGAAACGAGGAAGAGGCGCTGGAATTATCAAAAATTCTGACCAAGAAGCTTGAATTCCTCCAGGGGATGCTCTATGCCGAGCATAAGCATTCAGTACTTGTTGTCCTTCAGGCGCTGGACACTGGAGGCAAGGATGGCGTCATCCGACGGGTCTTCGAGGGCGTCAACCCACAGAATACGCGGGTGGCAAACTTCAAGGTTCCCACCCCATATGAACAGGACCATGACTTTCTATGGCGCGTGCATGAGCAAGCACCTGGCAAAGGTGAGATGATGATCTTCAACCGAAGCCACTACGAAGCGGTCCTGGTGGAGCGCGTTCACAAGCTCGTTCCCCCGGAGGTGTGGAAAGAGCGCTACAAGGATATCAATGACTTTGAGCGATTACTGTCCGAACGCGGCACCATTATCATGAAGTTCTTCCTGCACATCAGCAAGGAAGAGCAGAAGAAACGCTTGCAGGATCGTCTCGAGGACCCAACGAAACGGTGGAAGTTCAGTGTCAACGATTTACGTGAGAGAGAATTTTGGGCAGACTATGTCGAAGCCTTTGAAGCCGCCTTGGAAGAGACGAGCACGGACGTTGCTCCTTGGTATGTCATCCCAGCCAATAACAATTGGTTCAGAGACCTAATCGTCTCGAGCGTCATCGTCCGGACACTGCAAAAGGCGCATATGCGGTATCCAGCGGGACCCAAAGATCTGCCGCCGGGGAAGAGTCTCAAGTCGATCGTCATCAAGTAGAGAGCGGCACTTCGCCTTCTGCGTGCGCAGCAACACACCGAAGGCATCAGCCCGCCGCAATGTTAGTGTTCTCCAAAAGCTTCTTCAACGACCGCGCAATCTTCCTTTGGATTGCTCGACTTTACCAAGCGATTTCATTCAGGGCTCAATATCGACGACACCTGGAG
Source organism: Nitrososphaerota archaeon (assembly GCA_027886925.1). Next base: position 1,341 of record JAPCJN010000021.1, on the reverse strand, counting down.
ATACGCGGGACTTGCCGAACCCAAATCAGTGATCATCCCCTACCTCTTCTCGCTAAGAATCAGGGAGGGAACGGTCGTCGACAGGGCAGACCATGCGATCAATCGGCGTTACGGGATAATAGATCCCGCGATGACGGCGGAGAAGGCGACGAGCGCCCTCGCGGACGACCTCGCATACATCAAAGCCGACTTCATCCGATGCTGGTTCAATTGGAGGTTCTTTGAGCCCTCGCCCGTGCCTGAGGACGCCCTTGACGCACTCCTCGAGTCGTCGTATGACAAATGGCCTCTCGACTGTCTCGTGGATACGCTCGTCGAGAGGGGGATAGAAATCGTGCCCGTGCTCGGCTGTGGATACGAAAGGATGCTACCTGAGGGCCTCCATGTGGACAAAGACAGGGCACTCTACCTCAAGCGCCTGGCTATCCACACGAGACTTCTGATACGGCGTTACAGGGGCAAGGTCAAGCACTGGCAGATAGAAAACGAACCGAATTGGTGGAGGATGCACGTGGAAGGAGGCTGGCGAAGCGGGGTCTCGTGGTTTGACTCGCGCGGATTCAGGTGTGACCTCTTGAAGACTCTCAACGACTCAGTCCATGAGGAAGACCCCGGTGCCATGACGATAATCAACCTCGAGGGAGACGGAGGCATGAAAGACTTGGACCAATACCCGCCGCTCTGCGACATCGTCGGGCTTGACTTTTACCCGAACTACAAGGCGTCTTCCCCTATCAACGTAGACGTATTTGATCAAGCCCAGAAGTTCGCCAAAGAGAATGGCAAGCCAGTGATAATCTCCGAGACCGGCTACCCTAGCGGGCCTCGGCTGCTGGGCTACACTGAGGAGAAGCAAGCGCTATACGTGAAAATGGCGTTTGAAAAGGCGTTCGCGCTCGATGGCATAAATGGGATGGGGATATGGCGTTACAGAGATTCGTCCTGGAGGTCGTTCCCCCCTCAAGAGAACCGCTTCGGCCTTGAAGACAGCAGAGGAAGATCGAAGCCGGCATGGGATGCTCTAAAAGAGTCAATCTCGAAGCTCAAGTAGCATCAAGTGGTGCGATTATTCCGGCAAACCATCAGAACCTTCCAAGCATGGAAACGCATGAAACACGTGTCACGGCAATCAATCTGAATTCACTGGGCAGCACGCTGACGGCCACGGCAGGGTCCAGATTACATCCTGACAACCGATTGACAAAGCGAAGCATCCAGTCGCTGCACTGCACGCTTGGAAGCAGGCGGGTCCAGACGAACGCTCTTCGTCCGTGGTCTTCGCCACAGCGCATGTATCGGTATCAACAATTGGACTCGGTCACTGATGTAGAGATGGAGGCA
>JAPCJN010000129.1 GCA_027886925.1 Nitrososphaerota archaeon | reverse complement strand
TGAGCGAAGACCAATCTGGACTTGTCAGCGGCCAGAATGTAGTAGCGAATCGCGTTGTCCCTGTCGCCGCCCTTGAGGAAGTGCCGAGCTATCTCCCCCGCGTCCCCCTCTGTGGAATCCTTGCCGTCTCCCTGCCTATAGAACAGCTCCTCCATAGCTCTGGCTATCAAATGATGATAGCTCTTCTTCCGCGAGAGGCTTATCTCCTCGTAAAGCACGTCTCTGACCGACTCGTCCTGGAAGAGGTAGAATACGTTCCCATCGGACGCCTCGTCCTCCCGCACGAGGCTTGTACCTAGGATGTGCTCCATCAACTGGATCACCTTGCCCTCCGTCTCCTCGCGAAGACCTCCCAAAGCCATCAGCCTTCGTAGCAATCGAGAGTCGAACTTGTCGCCGATCACGCAAGCCAACCTGAGCATCTCGAGACTGCGCTCGTCCAGCAATTTCAGTCGCTGCTCTATCACGCTCTTGACGCCATCGGGAATCTGCAGTCTCGAGACTTGGATGCTGTCCCACTTCCCGTCCTGATTCCTGAATATCTTCTCCTCCTCCACCAATGATCTGAGAATCTCCTCCACGAAGAGAGGGTTTCCACGGGTCTTCCTGTAGATGAGGTCGACTAGGTCGTCGATTATCTTCTGGCTCGAAAAGCAGCCCAGGACGAGCTGGGAGACGTCGTGGGAGTCGAGCCTGTCAAGTCGCACCGCGGTGCGGTGGGGTCGTACCTGTCTCTCCAGATTATTCAGAAACTCGAAGAGCAAGGGGGTCTCCTTAGGGTCGAGGTCCCTGTGCAGGCCGACGACGCTAATCGGGTTCTCCCTCAGGACGTTCCCGTCGATAATGAATTGGAAGAGACCGAGCGACGCTGGATCAATCCATTGAAGGTCATCAAAGACTAGCAGGACGGGCGATTCCCTTGAGAGTCTGACGAAGAACGTCGACATGGCTTGGAAGAACTTCAAGCGGTTTCGGGATATCAGTTCCGGGTCGGACGTGGGAGGAGGATTGCGATTGACCTTGCGCCTATCCGAGTTGCCCATGAGTTCAGGTAGCAACCTGATTATTTCGTCCACGTTTTCGCCACAGACCTCGTAAAAGAGAGAGATCGGCGCCTGCCTTGCGAACTGTCTGATGATGTCTATCCATGGAGCGTATGGAGTCAGGCTCTCAACCCGCGAGCATCTGGTGAAGAAGTGTCGAACCCCGCTCGCCTGTTTCAGGAACTCCTCAGCAAGCCTGGTCTTCCCAACGCCTGGTTCGCCGCTGAGGAATAGTATGGTTCCGCTCTGTTGGTTGATCGTTTCCTCCAGCATGGACTGCATCGTCGCAAGTTCGGCTTTTCTATCCACGAACGGCAGCTCCAGCATGCGTGTTCTCGCGGAGGTGCGGGGAACGGATGGTGGGTACGCTCCCACTTCTTCTTTCCCCGACGGAACCTCGCCTACTTCCTTGTCCGAGTTCTTAGGCGACATCTCGAAATTTCATCCGGCTTCTCTAATCCCTCTCCTCCGCTCCTTTCGCACCAATTTTTCAGTCGAGGCACTGACCATGCTCGACTTTCCCATTAAAGCTTACTCAATGTCCTGCGATTCTAGTCGCCTCGCGGGAATCGGATAATCTGGAAATCCCGCCATTCCGCCACATCCTGCATTAGGCTTCATTCAGCCTTCATGCTCCGAATATTCGACGGATTTTTTTTCTACGTCGGATTTGCGTTCCGCGGCCACACAATCCCGCGCATTACCCGATATCACGCCAAATCAGCTGAGAATAGCGCCCCAGAAAAAGGCTCATATATTTTTCCAGAACTCGACTGAGAACAATCGACGAAGCTTGTTATTTCCATCATCCGGGATACTTGTCGACCGCATCGGTTTCGGCTCCAGATACAACTCAGGGCCAGCGACACTAGGGATGGTCGATATCCACCGACACTGCAGTGTTGGCCACAACAACTTCTCGCTGAGCCTGCATGCAATTGATGCGCAAAAAGGACAGCACAAAACAGCAGCCCTTCGTTGTCGTAGCGACTTCGCTAGCTCGTCAGGCAGAAAGGTAGGTTCGGTGGTCACGGCTACGGGGGCTCGGTCCGATCCCTGGCGCTTCCGACACTCCACCAATTTTGGCCGCAGGATCATTGAATTCGACAAGCCGCCTAGAGGTCGCATGAGGTCAATGCCTGCAGAACGGTTGAGCTTCGCGATAGATTTGCCGGCGACTTTCGTTTTCCAAGAATCATCGAAAGTAACGAGCACTTTACCTAGCTAGGAGGTGATAATGAAGATTTGAAAAATATGAAAGGAGTAAAAAGGAAGCTTGGCATCATATCTCTGCTCTGCCTACCTCTTCTCCTCATTCTACCTATTCCTGTGAACGCATCATCCTCGGTCGTGACGGGAGGCGGGACCTTCGTCAACAACCAATCGATCACGTTCAACGTAATCGCGGCCTATAATGGATACACCTTCTATTCACGTACCGCTACTGGAGAGCTCGCCGGGACCTTGTCCGGGACACAGAACGTGCAGGCCTTCGGGGTCATACTTCCATCCGGTGCGATAGTTGAGCAGGGGACTATCACATGCACCCCGTGCTCCATCGACGGCAAGACAGGGACAATCACGTCGCCCTTCAATGTGTTCGCACCGAACGGCGTCAACCTCGTCGGTGAAGAACTAAACTCGGTTGGCTCGGGCGGTCTCGCAGGCCTCCGTGAAACTTCAGTCTATCAGGGAGCAATCAACCCGTCAGGCCCATCGTCGGGGACTTACCAAATCGTATACGAGTTCGGCGCAACAGCTGCAGCTCCGCCCGTCGAAGCGCCACTAGCTCAGTCCAGTGGATTGTTCGCCGTAACCGACATCCAAATCGGCTCGCCCGTTAATATTGGAGGCTACACCTTCATCACGTACACTTCGAACTCAGTGGAATCGGGAGACACCATCGGAACAGCATCCGGCCCCCAGCTGTTTGTCATATATCCAGATGGCAACACGTTCGCCTTCGCTGGCACAACGACCTTAACCGGGACCATTGGAGACTCGCGAACAGGCACTGATTTGACATCATATGTAGGGCAGGGTGACCTCGCCACCGGGACCTACACAGCCAACTGGGGTGTGTCCTCCGGAACCGGAGGACTGGCCGGGATTCAAGGGACGACGTCATTCATGGGCACCCACGCAGTGGCCGCCACATACTCGGGCTGGAACCTTCTACCCGGCGCGGTAGGTCCAGGTGTGAACCTGCAGCACGGCAACCTGCAGGGACTTGTCCTCCAGGATGACAATCTCGCGGGTGACAACCTCCAACACGCCAGTCTCGCCAACGACAACCTAGGAGGCCTCAACTTCGCCGGTGCAAACATGCAGCACGCAGACCTCTCAGGAGCGACCCTCACTGGCACGGCCTCGCAGAACACGAACTTCGACGGGGCAAACATGCAACACGCGAACCTCGAGGATACAGTCTGCGGGAGGCCCAACTACATTAGCGCTGCAGGAACGAATACGCAACAGATAGACCTCACAGGATCGAGCGGGTGCAGTCCCCCACTTTAGAGGGCCGAAAGGCCCTTCACCATTCTTTTTCAAGTCAATCTCCTGTTCTGTCCAATGTGACATCTTCAGGAGCGGTCATCTTCCGAAGAATGCCTTCGCATCGGGCCTCGTGAGGTAATAGATCACGACTACCGCGACGACGACCCCGGGCACGCCGTATGCCACTTCGCCGGCTGCTATTTCTGCAAGGTTGCGTACTAGGGCGAAAACGCTCACCATCAGCCCCAGGCCCCAAGCCCATCCGCTCCCGCGGAAGAAACCGGCACCTGCGACAAGGTTGAGGACGCCGATGATCAGGCCAGACCGCTGAGTGCGGCGACGACCACGTCAGCGTTGGTTAGCAAGACACCGCCTCCGGCAATACCTATCACGCCAATCAGGATTGCCAGGACACCAAGTGCGGTGACCCACGTCTGCCTGAGAGGTTATGTTGATTCGCCCTTGCGTCCATTGCGTTCAAGTGAGTATGACTCGCCGCTGAGTAGGCAGATAATCTTCTGTCTATGACGGTTGGGAAATAGGTCAGATTTAATACGAATCTGACCTCTCACTATCGCTGGTGCACATCTTACAGAAAGCTACCAAGGACCTCGACGTCCGCATTCTGAAAGAGCTGACGAGCCCCCGCTCTTTCCAGCGGAACTTCAGAGAGTCCTACTCGACCATGGCCAAAAGGCGGGCGCCGACTCGGAGACCGTCCGAGTCACGCCAAGGCGGACGATTGAGCTTGGGTTGATAAGGGAGTGGCGGCTCGTCGTGAATCCCCTCCGTTTGGCAGAAAGCTCGCGGGTAGCCAGGTGGATCCTTGCCCAGACTTGGACGGAATATTCCGATTGTTGTCCTGTTTCATCATAACTTTAGGCTCATATTAAGATGGGCTTGGCTGTTCGATTTCGCGTGCGGGCATTGGCTACATCCGGAGTGAAATCTCGATGACAGGTTGGACTTCGAACGCACGATTGGCTGGATCCTTCTTGCTTGCCGGAGGGATCGTAAATATTCTCATGAACACGATCGCGGAGGGGACTTATCCGGGTTACAGCGTAGGGAAGAACGCGCTCAGCGACCTCGGGGCGCTCGGCTCGCCAACGGCCTTTCTTTGGAACAGCATGCTTCTCGCAACGAGTCTCCTGCTGATCGCTGGCATCGTGATGTTCTTCAGGAGCAAGGCCCTGGACATCCCTAGAAGGGGAGCCACGGGCGTTCTCTTCGTGTTGCCGGCTGTCGGGCTCACGTTGGTCTCTCTTTTCCCAGAGAATTTGATACCGCCATCCATTTCGTTGGCGCACTGATAAATTTCACCTTTTGGCGGGTCTCGGACGTCTACGCATTCAGGTTCACCAAGGGGGCCATTCAGATAATTTTCTGTCCTCCTAGGCGTGATCTCGCTGTTGGCGACTCCTCTCCTAGGCGTCTCGCAAGTCTCTCGTCATCTGGTACATAGCGTTCGCCGGATATCTGATGGGCAATTGAAAAAGCGTTGAGACCTCATTTCGCATGCACACTGTATCTCAAGTATGCGAACCAAGTTCGAATCCAACTCTGGTAAGTAAGAGTGGCGGGCCCGACGGTCCCGCCCCTGAACGCGTTCTCAAAATGGATTCCAATCATGTCGATAGTGCCGGATAGCGAAGTCGAAAAGGGGAGATTCTTGATTGATGAGCCTAGAGTTGACCGACTTCCTCCAAGAAAGCACGCTCTTCCTCGATTATCTTCAGAACACGCTTCTCGAATCCGTCCTTAGCCACGAGCAAATCTCTTGACTGCACTTCCCTTCAGACATGATTTTACTTCCGCACTCGTATAAAACCCTTCGCGGATGCCTTGCAGAATCTTCGGGTCATGCTCCACGA
>JAPCJN010000128.1:3778-5424 GCA_027886925.1 Nitrososphaerota archaeon | reverse complement strand
CGAGTTGACCGCGACTCTTGAGGTGACCAACGGGGCGGTGTAAAGGAAAACGCGGGAGATCGAGCGCTTGGCGACGAGGATGTCCTTACCGTAGAATAGGAGGGTCGACCTCACGCCAACGAGCCTCGCGTACATTAGGACGAGCTGCCCGAGGAGCGTCAGCCCCCCGCTCAGGAGGAAGATCGAATCGATCGAGTCGGCGGAGATCTCGCGAGCTATCGCCCTGAAGACCCTTGGGATGTCGCGGACCCCCGAAGGGTATCGCCTTATGAGGCACGCCTCCGTCTTCTCCTCGCTGAACCCGTAGTTCGGAGCGAGGGCAACGATCTCGACGAATATTCCGAGCTCCGAGAGCCGCCTTGAGTATCCGATCGCCCTTGCCTCTATCCCTCCCACGTTCTCGGGCGGATCGAACGTAATCATCATGAGTCTCATAGTCGCATTCCGTCGCAGCGGGGTTGAACCTTCTCCGAGCCTCTCCAGGGGCTCATCGAGGTGAGCCGCGGTCCCTTTGTATCCAAGTCGTCCAGCCACCGGATGCTGCAGGCGGATTAGAAGTTTCTTCGTCCGGAGGGCAAACTGCAATGTGAAGCAACCGTTCAGGACTGCTCAGAGTCAATGCTGGCAAGGGCTTGGACCGCACCTTTGAGGTTGGAGAACTCTCCCTCGTATAGGTGCGTGTCGTTGAGCTCCTTGACGATCCTCTCTTCGATGTAGCGCGCCCCTCCTTGTAGTATCTCGTCGAGCAGCTCGGTGAAGCGTCCCGGATAGTCAGGGACCTCCGAGAAACTAAAGCCGTAGTCGACCTGCAGCCTGCTCAGGATGACGTCTCTCCCGTTCTCACCGAGAGCGTACGCTAGTCCCTTCTCGACGCAGTCTGTTATCGTCTTCCTCGATTCCCGGGTCAGGATGAGCGAGGGCCCGGGTTGGACGACCTGCTCGGCCTTGCTTGCCACCGGACGTGTCGGGGACTCGTCCGAGGCTTCTTCGCTTGCCAGAGTGTATGCCTTTATCGATATCTCCACCACTGAGAGCCAATCGCCTCCTGCGTTGGCTGGAGCCTTGTTCAATTCATCAAATAGGAACGCACCCATTCGCCGGGAGCTACTTGCGAGACCTTCCTCGATCACCCTGAGGGAATCTATCTTTTGCGCCCCGCCAGGGCCAAAATCAATCACAAACCGCCTCTCATCCACGGAGACGCCAGTACCTGTGCGCGCCTTCGCAGGCCTCTCTAGGTGGGTAGTCTTGTTTGCCATTGCCGACTCAGCGGCGGCTTCACCATAAGTTATGCGTCTTTGGCGAACTGCCGAACCGTGAGAAGAGGAATTCTCCGATTCAGCAAGCGACCCGCGACCGTCCTTTTTTCTCGATGCGGACGCAGACTTCCTGCCTTGAACTGGACTCTGCATTGAGATTGGGACTCCATCGCTCCGGCGCTTATGCTCGTTCCGCCGCGGAAGTCTTCTCGGAACGGGCAAACGAAGCCGGACGCATCGTCACCACGATACTGACAAGGCTTTTTAGCCATATGAAGCCGGAATCTATTTGAGACGTCCATCAAACCGGGAGAGAAAACGATAGGAGAGGAGACAGCGGAAGGGATCATTTGATTCTCCATGCATCAGGACGATGCCGTTATCAAT
>JAPCJN010000128.1:1927-3768 GCA_027886925.1 Nitrososphaerota archaeon | reverse complement strand
TCGAAGTAGAAAAATTCCGCTAATACCTCTCCAAGTATGCTCTGTCCGTGCGTCCCGTTTCGAGACATGCAGCCTTGGATCTTTTGCTCGCGGTCCTCGTGCTTTACGCTTCTTTCTGGGTCTATGAGATCGGTAACTATCTCTCCCTTATGCTGTCTGGCGGGAATGCCGCGCTAGACGTATCAGGCATCCTGCCCGTCGGGACCACGGCTGTGTCCACTTCCCACACATGGATGCCCACTGCGCTGGCAAAGATGATCCAGGTGGCCTTCTCGGTCTCGCTGATGCTGCTGGTCGCGCGTCGGGCTCGTAGGATGCACTTCTCAGTTCTCGAGGGCGCTGCAATCTGCGTCATCAGCCTGTTCGGCGCGAGTTTGTACTGGGAGTCTTTGACGTTGGTCTCCATGCTCTCCCTCGAGGCGCACGAGATCCTCTACATCGCGGCGACGGTCGCGGTGCAATTCGGCTTGATGAGAGCGATGAAATATTCTCCTTTCTCAGGTGACTATTAGGCGTCCCTGGCCTGCGGCTCTATTGCCGCAGTCTTCCTGGTTCCAGCATCGTCGGCGCCGATCCACTGACAAAGTCCTTGGCACGGGTCCTCCTTATCAAGAGCCAATCGTCTTTCCTCTTTTGAGGGCTGTAGGTTCCCAAATCAAATCGGAGGAGTAATCTGTACCAGGGACTATTAATCAAGCTCGCCTGAAATCCTGATAACGCCTCGATAACCTGCACTGACTTTAATTAGCTTTCACTCGCGATTGTCCTCTGAAGTGAGAGACGTGGCGAAAATTTTCAAGCGAGGACGAATGGCCGCGATCGCGGCAGCGCCAGTGCTCCTCCTCCTGCTGTCGGGGGCTCAGGCCTTTGCCGAACAAAACTCGCAGCAGATCAATCTCGGCATGACGGGGTCTATCCTCAACTCAGGCACTCAGATTTACACAAACTCGGGCGGGGACGTCGTCGCCGCGTCCATCCTCGGCAACCAAATCGCTCTCTCCGGGGCGAAACTTGATTTTGATGTCAACGCGATCGTCATTGGGATAAAGGCTAGCGGATCGGCGAACATCCATCTGGAAGCCTCGACGACTACTTCTGATGGTAAGACCGTACCCGTGAAGATGGAAGGATCGATCAAGATCCAAAGCATGCTCTCCGCCGAGCCATTCCCGTTGGGTTGCGGGCAGCCCGGCACTGTGCCCGCCGCTCCCTGCACGAGCGTAGTCCCAGGATTCTACCTAGGGACTGGCACCTTCACCACTTCGGTGGGCAAGTCGACACAACACGTGACGCTCCCCGTGGCGCTCGAGTCAGCGTTCCTAAACCCATTCGGCGCGCCAATCGTTCTCGCCTCTTCTGACGGCGGCGCCGCCAACCCATCGATTCTCATAATCACCACGTATGACAAGGCGAACATCGTCTGGACCGGAGTCCAGCTAGGGGGATCGGTCAGCGGAACCGGGTCGAACTCCGCGAAGGGCTCATTCCTTTTGACGACCAGCGCAACGGAGAACCTAATGGCAGGGACTGAAAAGGAAGTTGGAACGTGGGTATTCTCCCAGATGACACCCAGCAGCTTGAACGCAAAAGGCAACTTCTCCGGGAACTCGACCCTCCCCGCAGGAGGACCCGGGTCCGATTGCTCCTTCTTGACTGGGATACCAGGAACCTGCACAATCACGGGTTTCCATTCGACGGGCCAGTTCACAACAAGGACGGACTCGAACCAGGCCTTGAACGGTAAATATGTCACAAACTGGGGCAGCCCGGCAGTAGTTTTCAGCAGCTCTGCAACGGCGACCCTGGGCCAGCAGCAAGGAGAGGGACACGAGGGCGATTAG
>JAPCJN010000128.1:0-1917 GCA_027886925.1 Nitrososphaerota archaeon | reverse complement strand
AGCTGTCGCCTTGGGCGATGTGAACCAGGCGACGACTTCAGATATCCCTTTCTCAATCGAGTACTTTGGATCGTATCTCAGAAGATCCCGTGCCCTCCCGATGTCAGCGTAGCTGTCATGGATGTCGCCCTTTCTAGGGTCGGCATAGACAGGCTTGAGGTCGTCTCTTCCCATCGTCCTAGCTATCAGCTCGGCCAGCAGAGTGACCGACGTTTGGCTGCCATTCGCCACGTTGAGCACCTCTCCGGGATTCAATTCGTTCTCGATCGCTAGGACGTTAGCGTGGACGACGTCGGACACGAAAGTAAAGTCCCTCGTCTGGCTTCCGTCTCCGAAGATCGTCGGGGGCTTGCCGACCTGTATGCTTTCCATGAATATCGGGATGACGCCGCTATACGGGCCATATTTCTGCCTGGGTCCGTAGACATTGAAGTACCTCAACGAGACCGTCTTGAGCCCATAGACGCGTGCAAATGCCCGACAATAATTCTCTCCCCCTAGCTTTGATGCCCCGTACGGAGAGATGGGAAGACTGGCCATGTCCTCTCTCTTAGGGAGGGTCTCGGTCTCTCCGTAGACGGAAGACGAAGAAGCGTACAAGAACTGTCTGACCTTCGCATCGACGGCGGCCTTCAGGACGTTGAGCGTTCCCGTTATGTTGATTTCGTTGGTGGTTCGTGGGTCTTCGACAGACCTTGTGACGCTCACCAACGCGGCCTGGTGCACTACGACGTCATATTGACGCACGACTCGAGCTACGGTGTCGAAGTCGCGTATGTCGCCGAGATGGAACGCGATCTTCCCGGAGTCGACAAAAGCGGAGATATTCTCCATGTTCCCCGTGGCGAGGTTATCGAGAACGCCCACCGAATAGCCTCTTGTGGCTAGGGCCTGGGAAATGTGGCTCCCGATGAAGCCTGCCCCGCCTGTGACGAGGACCCTTCCCGCCTTCCCAGAGATGTCCGACGTCTCCACTCGACCTCCGAATCCCGGGTCCCGATGACGTGGTTTTAGGCTTTCTTCGTCGTTATCGCTTTGAAAGTTTGCGTAGCGCTCCTTAGCGCCCGTCCGGCTCAATGTCTGGTTTCCGACGCGAAATACCTTCGCCGATTGTTTCCTTCAGCTGAGCTTCGTCGTCGCTTCTCCAGAACTCTTCGAGCGCAAGTGCTTGCTCGGCAAGCAAGTGTTTCGTCTCCAAGAACCTCTCAAAGCCTTTGATGAACCTCCTTCCCTTCTGCGTAGCCCGATACAACGAGTTTGAATTGTCCCTTTCGATGAAGCCTTGGCTCACGAGACGTCCCAGGTGGTCGTTGAGCTGGCTCGGATTCAGACATGAGCCGTACATGATCGCTGTCTTTCTTGCTCCGCCGTCGGCAGCCTTGATGATGTCGTGTGCGATCGCCTCGCTGCTTCTTCTCTTCGCCGTTCTCGTGCCCGGGTGCAAGTTTGACCTAATTTCGAATTCACCTGTTGACACGTATATCAACCCCGAAGAAAGCGGAATTCATATTGCTCGTCAGTTTGTCTCATTGGGTTCACGCCGCTATCACCCACGGGGAAACAACATAAAGCCCAGAAGTTCCAGGAATCAATAACTTGGAAGGATTCACAAGTACCGACTGAATGTTTGTAATATTCGCCGCTTCTAAGTATTAGGCGCGGCTCTGAATTGATGCATCAAACATCGTGCCGGAAGTCTCTTCTATGCGTAACAGATTGCTGAAAAGATCACGGTTGATCTCGGCTTCGTTTCTCCTACATGCTCTTTCATGCGAGTTCGTCGCGTTCATCGAGGAATGGTAGACAAGAAAAGCTAGTCCGGGCCAAGAAAAACATGCACGTCCGGAGAAGATGTACGGCCTGCGTTTCGGACGTGCAATACGATTGTCATATCGGACGTGTAGACACAGGGTGGTC
>JAPCJN010000127.1 GCA_027886925.1 Nitrososphaerota archaeon | reverse complement strand
TGGGATGCGCGAACCTGCTAAAGATCTGTTCGTGCGTGAGAGACGCCATCGAGAGGGTATTGGAGTTGATGGTCGAATCCCCAAAGTTGGAAGCGTCGGCCCCGGGCACGCTGAACTTCCCCCAGAGGGTGTAGGGCGTACCTGCGTAGTTGTTCAGACCGATGATTATCTGAGTGGCGTTGGCATAGACAGGGTTGGCCGTGGTTACGGCTTCCTGCTGGAAGTAGGTCAGCGTCCCCATCTGGAACTGCCCCGTTATCGGCGAAGAATATTCTATCGAGAGGAAGTTAATGTAACTGCTCGAGTAGAAGTTTCCATATTCAACCGCTTGGGTGGAATTGTAGTGGGCAGGCGCCCAATAGATCGTCGGGACGTCGCCGTCCCCCAACGCGCTGTATCCCTTGAACAGTTGCTGGAACTCGCCAAACCTGCTCAAGGCGAGCGCCATCGCCCATCTGTTTTCCCCGCAATATACACAGGAGATCGCCCCGAGATATGTGACTGAGGGCTTGCCATTTACCAACAGGAGAGGTGCCGCAGAGACCGCGGCGCCTATCGGTATAGTGAGTGAGCGATTCAAGTACATCTGCGCAGCGGTCACGAAGTATGACTGAGAAGCGTTGTTGATGACCGCGAGTTCGCTCGTGTTTAGGGGGACGTTGAGGTTGGTCAGCCTCGACCCGTTGGCAGGGTGCGGCGTGGTTATCGGTGGCGCGTCGGGGAGTGACAGTGGCGGAGTGATCAGATTCCCTGAGATGCTTATTGGCTTGTAGCTCGTCGTAGACGTCTGGGTAAGGATCGTGCCCCCGCCGTTATGGTAGTAGGTGTTCAACTGGACCGCAAGCACGGCCACAAAGAGCATGCTCGCCACGCTCGCGATGAGAGACCCATAGGCGACGAGCTTTAGCCTTCCAATCTCCCGATTCGGGTTACTAGCGGTGCTGTAAGTTCGCAATCGGAATACGACAAGAATCCGCCTTTCCACTTATAAAAATCAATCTCTCGGCGCGGCGGGTTGCAAAAAATCAGGGCGAGACTCGGGTCATGGTGCGCGGGAAGAGGCTGGCTGACCTGATGTTCTTGAGCCCGGCCAACCACCTCGTCATTCTCTCGACGCCCATCCCAAACCCTGAATGGAAAGGCATGCCGAACTTGCGGAGGTCGAGATACCACGTGAAGGCCTCGGGGGGCAGCTCTTGGCTCTTTATCCTCTGGAGGAGCGGGTAGTACTCTGCGATGCGCTGACCACCCGTGGCAAGCTCGCCGAAGCCCTCGGGGGCGATCAGGTCTGCCGACCGCGTGACGTCCGGCCGGTCATCATAGGTCATGTGGTAGAATGAGCGCGCCGAGAGCGGGAAGTCGGTCACGAAGAAGGGGGCGCTCCTTGAGAGGGATATCAGCTTCTCCGCCTCGGCCGGGACGTCTTCGCCCCAATTGAACGGGATGCCTTTGGCCGTGGCTGACTCCCTGAGGTCGCCGTAGGGGATGCGCTCGAGGGGCAGGTCGACTCGGAAGAGCTTCCTCCCTAGCGTCGAGAGCTCGTCCGACCTCCTCTCGAGGATCCTGTCGACCGTGAAGGCGACCAGGTCTTCTTGCAGTTGCATGTTGGCGGGCTGGTCAGAGAACGCGCGCTCGGCCTCAATCATCCAGAACTCTGTGAGGTGCTTGGCGGTCCTCGACTTCTCCGCCCTGAAGGCGGGCTGGCAGATCCAGACCTTCTCCAGTCCCGCGAGGGCGGCTTCCTCGTAGAATTGGGCGCTCTGGCTCAGGTAGGCCTTTTTGCCGAAGTATTCCACCTCGAACAGCGTCGAGCCACCCTCGACGGCGGCCTGGACGAAACTTGGGGCGCTGATGAGGGTAAAGCCGTTCTCCCTGAAAAAGTCGAAGGCCGCCCCCATTACTTCCGCCCTGATCTTCATCGTCGCGATCGCCTTTCTTCCCCTGATGCTAAGGTGGCGCATGTCGTAGAGGAAGGAGGCCGACTTGGCGGCCGTCTTCGTAATCGGCCAGGGGTCTGCCTTGGAGACGACCTCGAAAGATTCGGCGACCAGTTCCACGCCCCCGGGCGCCCGCTTGTCCTCCCTGACTGCGCCGCCCACGGAGACGACCGACTCCCTTGAAACGTCTCTCATGGCATCCACCACCTGTGGAGGCGCTAATCCCTTCTTTGCCGAGACCTGGATGTAGCCGGACCCGTCTCGCAAGATGATGAACACGATCCCGCCGACGCCCACCTTGCCGGCGACCCAGCCTCTGACGTGCGCTTCATGGGGTCTCTGCGAGAAGACCTGCTTGATCGAAAGCCACGGGGCAGGGTCGACAATATCCATCGATGATCGCTGACGTCTATGGAAGTTGACCCCTGTTCCGCTTAAAAACCTGGTGTGGCGCTCGTCGGCTGTTGAGCCCCGTGGCGATGGTCGGTTGGAGCGGCGCCGGCAGGCTGGAGGACCTGCAAAAGACGGCGGCCCACAAGCTGTCTCTGCTCCCAAAAGACATTGACCGCATCGGGGGCATCCTGGTGGTCGCGGCCGACGACCCCGTCGTCGTCGCGAGGAGGCTCTCGCTGCTGCCGGGGGTGAGCTGGATCGCCGTCGGTTATCGCTTCCGCGGCGTCGATGCCTACCTGAAGAACCTGGAAACCCTGTCCAAGCGGTATCTCTCGTCAGGGGAGACGTTCCGCATCATGGCAGAGGTCTTCGCTTCAACGAAGACTGCGGGGGACATGATATTGGCGGGCAACTCCGCGCTGCTCTCCTTTACGCCAGGGACGAAGGTCAACGAGAAGAAGACGCAGGTCACGTTCCGCGTCTGTTTGGAGGGGCACAAGGTCGTCTGCGGAGCCGAGATTAGGACCGGACCGGGCGGAGTCCCGACGGGCGACGATTGGGTCTCCTGCATCGTCTCCGGAGGCGAACGCAGCTCCGCGCTGGCCTGGATGGCGGCGCTGTCCGGTTTCTCGCTTAGGTTGGTCCATTCGAGGACGGACGAGGCTTCGCTAAGGCGGGTGGCCAAGCTCTACTCTGAACTCTCCTCCAGGATGGACGCGAGCCACCTAGAACTCGTCGTCCTCGAGGGCGAGGGCGACCCTTTCGGAAGGATAGGCACGTGGCTCCGAGAGTCCAAGGGGGCGGCCTTAGCCGGGCTCCGAATGGGACACCCGGATACGGCGGTCAGATTCGCAGAAGCGTTCCCGAACCTGCTACTCCCGCTGCTGCTGGTCCAAGTTGAAGCGGTCCTATCCCTTCACGCCTCGTTGGGGCTAGGCCCGGCGAGGAAGACGTCGAAGGGGCCTGAGAAGAGCGAGCTCACCCTGGAGGGGCTGAAAAAGCAAACCGCGTACTTCGAGAGGACCTTTGGGGGGGTCCAGGCCGACTCGAACGAGGTCATCGATGCGATGAAGCGTCAGGCCTAGTTCTTTCCCACCAACTCGACTATCGTCCGGATTGCATCGAATCCCACCGCAATCTTCCTAATCTCGAGCGACCGCCTCGCGTAGCGCCCGTCAGTAGACAGCTCCCTCAGCGCTTCGTCGACTCTGGACGGCCCTAGCGACTTCTCCTCGAGGGTCAACGCGAAGCCAAGCTTCCGGGCTTTGGCGGCGTTCCCGATCTGCTCGGTCTGCGCAGGGATGGGGACGAGGAGCGCGGGCTTGCCCCGTAAAATGTAGTCGGAGATACTGACGTGGCCGGCACGCGAGACGACGACGTCGCTGCTCCCGACGAGGTCTCCGGAGATGTTGCACCACTGGTAAAGATAACCTCCGGGGACGGGTGTTGGCGCCGTCGGCCCTCCTGGCGACCCCGCTGTGATCACGAAAAGATACTTCTCTTCGAGCGCCTTCGCGGATGCCAGCGCCTTCGCGAGCAAGGACCCTCTAGTCGCTGGAGGGCCCGAGACCTGCCAGAATATCTTGGGCCTTTTTTTCTCGGCCCGCCACTTGCCAAGCAGCTCCTCGCTCCCCAGGTCGGTCGGACCCGCGTTGTTTCGAGTCGGCGTCAAGAAGCCGATGTATTTTGCCCTCGCCGAGGCTCTCCCGGCGTTCCAAAGGTTCCTCTCGCTTATCGTGTATGGCGGTGGGAGGTCAGGGATCAAGATCTGCTCGCAGAACTCCCAGAAGACGCTCCCGACAGTGATGCTTCCGGTCGAAAGGAGCTTGGCCACGGTCCTTGGGGTTCGGGGCGAGGAAATCAACCGGAGCTGGTTCAGGATCGCAAACGACCTGATGCCAAGGAGCTTCGCCGCCACCACGGTGGAGGCCATCGAATCGCTCAAGACCACGTCGGGGCCATATCGCCTAAGGTTCGCGACCTCCCTGATTACCTGCTTGTAGAACCGCGCGAATATCACGGGCGAGAACTTCAACGTCTCCGTGGCAGAGAACGAGCCTTCTTCGGTGAAGACGATGTCGACGAGTGGGACGTCGTTGCACGAGAAGCCCTCCGACTCGAACCACCTTGTGACCTCACCCGAACTCGAGAACATAACGTCGTCCCCGGATGCCACAAGCTCTCGCGCCAAAGCAGCCATCCTCGAGGCGTGTCCCATGCCAGAACCGAAAGCTGCGAGATAGACTTTCTTCAAGCGCTGAGCCAGCGACGGGTGGGTTCGGGCATGGCGTTCAGGTTAAAGGCTTTGTTCTCAATGAGGACGAGAGCCGCCTCAGTCGATCCCAGTGTTTTCCCCGCCAGTACACCTTGGCGCACGAGGCGCACCTGAAGAACAGGCGGTGCCTGGCGACGACCCTCGCCGGGATGGGTGTCTTGCGCGCCTCCCTCTTCCCGAGCTCCTCCAGCACGCCGTTGCACAGAGCGCACCGGCTCGACGTCCTCCGTCCCTTCTGCGCGAAGGTCTCCGGTCCGAGTGCCTCCGCGATCGAGAGCAACCTGGCCTTGTCTGTCTTCCCTCTGACCAGGAGGGTCCGGGCGCCCCTGCGCCCGGCATCCCGGGACAGCGCCAAGTCCGAGGTGACAATGACGCGCTCCTCCTTCCTTGCGAGAGACTCTAGTTCGGCGTCGTCGCCGTCCTTGAAGTACAAGGTATCAAACCCAAAAATCCTGAGTTTCCTTGCGAGGCTGCCCAGCATGGCATCCGCGATGAACCTGGGAGGCTCGAGCATGATTACGTCGGCAGCCCTGTCAGGCATGGCCTCGCGTTCTCGGTTGTCGCTTCTAGTATCTGTTTGCCTTCTCGTGGAGATACATCAGGACGCCCGAGACGACCATGACGCCGAACAGGGCCGTCGCGTTGGCGAGGTGCAGGGCGGTAACGGCGGCGTTGAGGTCGGAGTTGACCACGACGTTGCCCAGGCCGATCTGGATCAAGAGCAGGACGAAAGACAGGAGCAGGGAGCGGTAGGCCCCGGAAGGCCTCGGCTTCATCCTCGAGACGACGATCATGGCGACGACGAGTATTACGCCGACGACCACGCTCAAGGTCCTGTGGACGTACTCGA
>JAPCJN010000020.1 GCA_027886925.1 Nitrososphaerota archaeon | reverse complement strand
GCGCGCGATGTCCCGACTTTGACGATGCGTGCGTGCGCGTGCGGGCTCCTGACGAAGACTGCGTGGAGCATGCCTGCGAGCCTCAGGTCGTCAAGGTACCTCCCCTTGCCAGTCAAGAATCGCCCGTCCTCCAACCTCTTGAGGGGCTGCCCTACGAGCAAGTTCGACTTTGTTACCAGGCTTGTCGAAGTCGAGCCGCGGCGGGAGCGCTTTGACACGAAGCGATCGTCGGTAGGGACGGTTAAGAGAGTTTCTAGCGGCGGCCTACTACTCCGCGACTCGCTGATGGGTCGCCGTCCTCTCTTCCCCCATTGAGACGATGCTGATGCCTACCTTCGTCTGGTCTTCGAGAAACTCCACGAACTTCTCCATGGGCCTGTGGAGGCGGCTCGTCGTGAGCTGCGCACCATATAGAGGCGGCAGGTCGAGATAAACAGGTTTCACCGAGCCCAAATCGGGTAGCGCCCGCGAGAACTGGTCTGTCTCCTTCCCGTCGATATTGTAGTGGGTGCACACCTTGAACTCCCTGAGCTTCGTGAGGATATCGAGTTTTGTGAGCGCGAGGGTGGTCACCCCGTTCATCCTGACCGCATATTTCAGGGCCACGAGGTCGAGCCAACCGACCCTCCTGGGCCTTCCCGTCGTCGCGCCATACTCCTTCCCGGTCTCACGAATCCGGGTCTCGACCTCCCCGTGGATCTCGGTCGGGAAGGGGCCGGCCCCGACCCTTGTCGCGTAGGCCTTTGAGACCCCCATCACGTCCCCCAGCGAGATGGCCGGGATGCCAAGGCTCGCGGGGACGTAACTGGCCAGCGTGTGCGTCCCGGTGACGTACGGATATGTCCCGTGCACCAGGTCCAGGAGGACGCCCTGGGCGCCCTCGAAGAGGACGGAATGGCCGGCCTCGTTCGTCTCCATCACGTCCTCGCCCACGTCGCCGATGAGCCCCTTCAGGGAGTCCCTCGCAGAGGCGATCCACACTTCCATCGGTGGGATTCTCTTCAAGAAGACCCGGTAGAAAGCGAGAGCGGATTTCAAGTCGAACGTGCCCCGATCGAGGTCTCCTGCCCTGGGGGTAAGGCGGAGCGCCCTCATCGCGTATGACGGCCCTATCCCGCGCTTCGTGGTCCCGATCGGGTTGGCGCCTCTCAGCTCCTCGATGAAGGCGTCAAGCTCTTTCTCCAACGGTGTGACTACGGTGCACCGTCCGTCGACGATAAGCCGGGGCTTGTGCCCCTGGTGCTTTATCATCTGGACCTCCTCCTTCAGCGTCTGAGGGTCGACAGCGACCCCTGGTCCGATGAGGAGCTTCTTGTCCTTCAGCAGACCGGAAGGGAGGAGGTGGAAGACGTAAGTCTTCTTCCCGATGACGATGGTGTGGCCCGCGTTGCTGCCGCCGTTGTATCGGACTACCGAGTGGAACCTGTCGGCGTAATAATCTACAATCTTCCCTTTGCCTTCGTCTCCCCATTGGAGACCCACGATGCAAAGGTTCCGCAAACCGCGCCATCTCCGCCCTTGAGCATTTAACTGTATTCGGGCAAAAAGTCAGGGGTGGCGAAATCTCTTGGCCGCCGCCGGAGTTTGACGACGTCCACCGTCAACTTGTTGGCAGTCTCCAGAACCGGAATTCTGGTATGATTGAGGCTAGCCGCAAGCGGGCCTGCCGTTGGCTCAGGGACAGAAGGAGTGCGTAAATCGCTTCAACAGACTATGCCGACCACGACAACAAGCGAGCGAGAGAAGGGGACATCCTCCTCGGCTCATTTGTCGGTCTTAGGTTCGAATATCACTTTGACGTCGCGAGCTGTCCGAAGCAGCGTCATCTTGGACGGCCTGGGCTCGACCATGTTGTACGTCCTTTCGACCATTTCTCTGAACGCGTTGACTTCCCTTGCCTTGTCGAAGGCTGCCATGTTTGGAAACTCCCACATATCATAGGCATCGAAGTCTCCTTCGCCGTGTGCCGACGGAATGATTTGAAAATAAGTCTCGACGAATTTGAATCCAGACTCCTCTTCTATTTTCCTTCGAATATTACCGAATTCAGAAGAGTTCAGGAATTCCCTGTATTCCCCAAGTTTGCCAACCCGAACGTTGTAGGCTATCAATAGATGCGGCAATTTTCGAGACCGTCGACATTCCGGGAATCATTTAAACTTAGCACGCAGAGCCAATCGAACCCAGAAGCTCGGAGGTGGTATTTTCTCTCCTCCTCCAAGGTCATGTCGCTTCCGTTTGAGCGTCATAATGAGAAGAGGCGCCGGCGACGAGATTTGAACTCGCAAGCCCTTTCGGACGGCAGCTTTCCAGGCTGCTGGGTTACCAGGTTACCCATACGCCGGCCCGACGTCGCACAGCGACGCTACCCTATTTCGACTTTGCGCACTCAAGGTCGCGTTTCTTGTCGATATATACCGTTGGCCCATGTTCCGGTCTTCGAAGGGCAGCAAGGACTTTAGCCATCTGTCCCCACAACCCGGCGTTGCCCAAGATCATCGACGCACACGTCCACTGCTCGGACAAGAGGAAGGACGACCTGCTGCGCTCTTACGCCGCGCGCAACGGGCTGCGCTACGACCTCGAAGAACTGCTCTCCTCCATGGAGGAGAACGGCGTCGAGAGCTCGCTCCTGCTCAGCCCCCCTATGCGAGGGGCGGTGCCGCTCCCCAACTCAGACGTAGTGAGGATGTGCGAGAGGAGCCGAGGGAGGCTATTCCCGGTGCTGACGGTCGAGCCCGAGAAAGAGGCCGTGAAAGATGCGCTCGCGCTCGCCGCACGCGAAAGGGAGGCCGTCAGGGGGTTCAAGATCTGGCTCGGCTACCGGCAGGTCTTTGCGCACGACGAGGTCTTCTCCCCTCTCTACGACTATGCGGAGGAGCGCAGCCTCCCGGTCCTCTTCCATTCCGGCGACACGGCCAGCAGCTCTGGCAGCTTGGTGCACGCTCACCCTCTCACTCTCGACCGGGTCGCGAACGAGCGGCAGGAGTTGAAGATCGTGATATGCCACTTTGGGAATCCATGGATAGTCGACACCGCGGAGCTCATCTACAAGCACGGCAACGTCTTCGCGGACATCTCGGGGCTCATAGTAGGAGGGAGCGATTACCCGACGCAATATTTGCGGCTCCTTGCTGAAAGGATCAGCGAGGCCGTTTACTACGCGGGCGGCGCGGACAAGGTCTTGTTCGGGACGGACTACCCGGTGCAAACCCACGAAAACGGGGTTTCATTGGTCACGGCCCTCAAGGTGACGCAGTCAGACCGCGAGAAGATACTCTGGCGCAACGCGGCGAGGTTGTTCTCGATTTGAACGGGGGCGAGGTCGAGGTAGTCGATGTAAACGGGGACGAGAGGGCGAGGCTTTTGCCCATCCTCCGAGACAGTTTCGAGGGCCTCTACCTTTGGCACTCGAAAAGGACCCTGCAAAGCGTCGAAGTCGTCAGGGCAGCCAGGACCGCGGAAGGGGTCGACGCGGGCCTCGTCATGCTAAAGATGATAGGCGACGGCTCGGGCTACATCTACTATGTCGCGGTGTCGCCTCAGTTCAGGAATCAAGGCATCGGGGGCAGGCTGGTGGACGACGTGATCTCCTCCCTCATCGAAAGGGGCGCGAGAGACGTGTTCGCGAGCGTCCCCAGCGACAACGCCGAATCGAACTCGCTTTTCTCGTCAAGGAGCTTCGAGAAGGTGGAGCGCTCCGAAATGGCCGAGCTATACGGAAGGGTGCGGTCGTTCATCATGTACCGGGAGATGATGGTAGTGCGAGGAGAGGTCTTGTTGAGGCGGGAACTGGCCGCCCCCACGAAGCTCACGAGCTAGATCGCGTCCGCGTTCGCGGCGGTTGTCTGCTCAACGGCTGCTTCTCCCTCGGAATGCTGCTTCTTCCACATCTTCGGGTAGGTGCCCTGGTCCATTATGACCCTCCTCACGGGGAAGGCGATTCCCTTCGGCTGTCCCTGGACCTCTTCGGTGCTCATTGCCGCCTCCCCGATCGCGATGAGCTCTCCCTTCGCGCTGAGGAGGACGACGGTCTCGCCCTTCTTGATCCCCTTCGAAAGCGCGAGGATCCCGGGTATGGCGAGCATGGCGCCGTGGCAGACGGCGTCGACCGCGGAGTCCTTCACCATCACCTTACGGATCCCGACTAGGGCGGACTCGATCGGTCGGATGACTCTCCTTAGTTCGGTCTCGTCTCCGCTCTCCTTCCATTTCCTTATCGCGATGTCCAGCTCGTAGAGGCTGACTATGCCGTCGTTCTCGTCGAGCGGCCCGACCTTCGTGCGGCGCAGCTCGACCATGGTCGCGCCGACTTCGATGACCTCTCCGATGTCGTAGAACAGCTTCCGGATGTATGTTCCGGCTTGACAGACGCACCTCAGCAGGTAGAGGTTGCCCCTCTGCTCGAGCACCTCGAGCTCGTAGACTCTCCTCGTGCGACCCTCCCTCTTGACAGAGGAGCGCTGGGGAGGCCGCTGGTAGATCTCGGCGGTGAACTCCGCGATCACGCGGTCGACCGACTCTCGGGGGACGGAGGAGTGGATCCTCATGATGCCGACGTATTCTTTCGGGAACATCAGCAGGAGCCCTAGGGCCTTGGTCGCCCTTCCGATCCCGATCGGGAGCATGCCGGTCACTCCAGGGTCAAGGGTGCCGCTGTGCCCCGCCTTCTCGATGTTCAGGAGCCTCCGAACCCACGAGACCTCCTCGTGGCTCGTAGGGCCAGGCGTCTTGTCGAGGGGGATGAGCCCGTAGTTCAGCAGCTCCGAGATCGGCCTCTTTGACGGCTCCCACCCGTGCTTCGGGTCGGCGGGCTCCTCGCCGATCTTGATCATTTCGTCCGGTTGGCCGCTCAGCTGCGTCGTCAAGTGTTCCGCCCTTTGGCCACCCTCTTTGTGACGACGAGGGCCTTTCTGGAGCGAGGAGACCTGTCCGGCGATATCCCTTCCGAGTCCTTGAGGTTCTCGAGGACGATGCCCGCGACCCTCGCCGCAGGCACGCCGTCGGTCCCGACGACGATCGTGAAGGGGGAAAGGTCCTTTCCGAACTCAATGCCGTAGAGCTTGTTGTAGATGGCGTAGTTCTTGCTGTCCCTCTCGTCGACGATCTTCGCGCAGTCATCAGGCGACGAGTCGTCGCGCTTCGCCATCCTCTCCGCCCTGCTTCTCTTGGTAGCCGACAGCCAGATCTTTACGCCGCCCTTCGCGAGCCACGGGATGGTGTAGCTGGTGATCACGACGTCTCCCTTCCGGGCTCTGGCGATGAGCCGCCTGTCGACCTCCCTGTCGAACTCGGGCGACCCCGCGCGCTCTTTCATGAAACGCATCCCCTCATCGGTGTCCCACCAGTCGTCGCCGACGGCGTTGTATCCCTCCTCGGCGGCTATCTCCTTCAGGATGTCGCCCCCTCCGACCAGGTTGAGCTTCAGCTTTGCGGCTATCATCTTCGCCACCGTGGTCTTCCCAACGGCGGGCATCCCGCAAAGGATAATCGCCTTCATGTCTCTCAGGTCTGGGAGGTTCCCAGCAGCTTTGTCATCAACGTGGCGAACGAGAGTGAGGAGAGGAAATACCACCAGATCAGCACCATGCTCCCGTTCGCGGCCACTATGAACGGGATGGGGAGGGGAGAGTAGGCCACCGCCTCCGCGAACCCGCCCACAAAGTTGGCCATGAGGTAGTAGACCGCGATGAACGGGACCCAGGTGACGAGCACCACCTTGAACCGCCCGGTCGACGCCTTCAGCCTCATCTGGTCCATCTGGGGCTTCTTCTTCTTTAGCTTCTCCTCCTTATCCTTGTCTTTGCCTGCGGCCGCCTCCTTCAGTTCCTTGTCGAAGGCCGCCACTTCTGCCTTGATCCGCCTCTCCTTCTTCAGGTCGACGAGGAGTCGTGTGGCCACGTTGGACATGAATCCCAGGCTGATGGCGGTGAGTGTTATGATTAGGGTCGATTCAGGTATCGGGAGGCTCACGCCTTCGCACCCCTTAGGAGCGCCGCTATCTCGGCCGCGGCCGCGTCCGACTTGCCCTCTTCGTTGTGGATGAAGGCCATCGGGGCTCCGCTGACGAGAGAGGCCGCGGAAAGAAGGCTCCTCGCCACGTCTAGCTCTTCAGCGACTTGTTGCTCCGTTACTTCGTCCCTGTACCGGGTCGTGTCGTTCTTCCTGCGGGCGAGGATCTGTTGAGGCGTCGCCTCTACGAGGAGGAGGTGGGTCGGCTTCAAAGGCTGGATGACGCGGAGCGGCAAGCCCGGCCAGAAGCCTTCTGGCGTCCTCACGAAGAGGTGGGTGTCGATGAACACTACCTTCCCTTTGCTCCGGCTTATACGCGTGGCGGCTGCCTCCTGTAGTTTCTTTTGCTTCTCGACGGGCAGCTTCCTCATCTCGTCGCGGTGCTTCACCCACTTTAGTTTCACGGCCTCGTCGAACATCGCGGTCCCAAATACCTGAACGGTCGAGCCGGGGACGGCCTCGGTAGCCTTCTGGACGACCGTGCTCTTCCCCACCCCGGGGACTCCGACTATGACGATTCTAAGACCCATAAAGCGAGAACCCCGGTTAGGTCTGCCCCAAGACTCCTGCGAGCCTTGGAGAGAACTCCTCTAGCTGCTCTTTCACGAGCATCTGGTAGTACTGGAGCACGATGTCGACACCCAGGAGCAGCCCGATGCCCGTCCCGAAGACTCCGAATACGTCCGAGATGGCAGCGACGCTCCCGATAATCAACCCCCCTATCACCGTGATCGGGGGGATGTATCTGTTCAGGACCTGCTCGATCGAAAGTCCGGCCCTCCTAAAGCCTGGCACCTGGACGTCGGCGTTCATGAGGTTCTTCGCTACTGTCTTGGACGAGAGACCGCCGATCTCGACCCAGATCCTGGCGAACATGACGGCGAACGCCATCAGGAAGAGGCAATAGATCACAGCGTGAAGGGGGTCCTGAGACGTCTGCTGGATTCCGTTCGGGGGCGTGATGTAGTAGACGAACCCGCCGGTGGGGTTGTTGTTCGCGTCGTAGGAGACCAGGTAGCGCATCCACGAAGGAGGGGTGGCCCCCACATAGTTGTGGAGCAGGCGGGTGAAGAACGAGACGTTCGCGGTGAGGGCGGACACGAGGATGACCGGAATGTTGGAGACGTAGAGGAGCTTGATCGGGTAGACTCCTTGGAAGCCTCTGTACTTTACAGAGGTAATCGGCACCTCGACCCGAATCCCCTCGATGTAGGTGATGAAGAGCATGACCGCCACCGTCATGACGAATGTGAACGCGCTGGGGAACTGGCTCGCACGGATGAACATAGAAGAGAGGGGCGCGCCGCTAGCGATAGTGCTCAAGAGAGCCGGGATGAAGCCGAAGATCACGGCGGGCTGCCCCTGCGTCGGGGACACCGGGTAGGGAGAGAACGTGTCCCACCAGAGGGTCTGCGCAACGCCCGCGAGGATGAACAGGCTGATCCCGCTGCCGATCCCCCATCCTTTTTGGATCATCTCGTCGAGGAGGAGGATGACTACTCCGGCGCCGACTAGCTGGAAAAAGATCACGATGGCCTGGTCTGGCGCGAGCGTGCCGAGGGCGCCGCCCAGTATGTACGCGCCCGCCTCGACGCCTATCACGACGAAGGTGAGCATCTTGGTCGCCGTCCCGAAGAGGGCCCTGTCGTCGGTGTTACCGAGGTCCAGCCTGAGAATGTCGCTGCCTTGCAGGAGCTGGAGGATAAGGCCGGCGGTCACGATGGGGCCGATGCCTAGCTCCGTGAGCGTCCCCTGCGAGGACGCGAAGATGATCCTGAGGAACGCGAACTGGTCGGCCTGGTTGCCAAAGTGGTAGAGGGGCGTGATCGACATGATCATGTAGATGATCAGGGCGCCGCCCGTCCAGATGAACTTCTCAGTGAGAGTCGGCTTTTTGACTGGCTTGGGAATCTCTGGGAGGACGGTCGCTACTGATTTTACGAAGTTTCGGAGAGAGACCAAGACTAGTTTTGAACTCCGCTCTCACTCTGTGAGTATCTTGCCACCTGCTTCTTCGAGCTTCTGCTTCGCTCTCTTGGTATATGACGTGACCTTCACGTTGAAAGCACGGGTCACGTCACCGGCGCCCAAGAGCTTCTCGACGCCCCTCGAGTTCAGGTCGATGGCGATCGGCCCTGACTTGCCCTCCTTGCCGTCCGCGAATGCGGCGAGGTCGCCGACGTTCGCCCACTTGGCGGTCCTCCTCCAGCTCGGCGGCCTGAACGGGTCCCTGCCGAAGTGGTCTGGGTCGTTGATCGTCAGCCAAGACCATTTGTGCTTGTGCAAGCCCGCGTTGCCGTGCCCGCCTTGCTGCCCCGAGTGCCTGTGCTGCCCTATCTGGCCGTATCCCATTGTCCTGGAGCCGCGCATCCTTCTGACCTTCCTGATCCTCGTAGGCAAACTATAGCATCCTCCTCACTATGCCGGCGAGCTGCGGGTTGTCCCCCAGGATGCCGCCTTCCCTGAACTGCCTCCGCGAGGAGCGCTTGAAACCCCCTTTGGGGGGAGAGAGCGCGAAGAACGGCCTGAGCCCCTTCACCGAGGAGAGCCTGCTCACGTCCGATCCCATGATCTTCTTGGCCAAGTCCGCGTGGGTCTCGAACCCCAAGGCTTTCAATGCTTCATCGTCAAGCGTCTTTGAGCTGCTTATCTTCCCCCTGGTCTTCAGCATCTCCGTGAGAAGGTCGGACTCGAGCGGGGCCCAGGCGACGTAGTCTTTGCACAGGTGTACCGACCCCTTCGAGACAGGGTCGTCCTCCACCACTGCGGCGGCGAAGCGCCTTCCGATCCCCAACTGGATTAGCGTCTCCCTGGTGCCTCGGGGGACGTTTATCAGACCGTGCAGGTTTACGACGAGTAGTTTGGCCATTTCTTGTTCACCAATGCCATCGTCACACGTTCAGCCCGTGCGACTTTGAGAACGCGTCGTACACGGCGTTAGCCAGGGACGACAGGGTGTTCGTGGACCCGAACGTCCGGACCCAGACGTCCTTGACCCCTGCGAGCGCCAACAGGTTCGTCAGAGCCGGCCCGGCGACCCTCCCGAGCGACCTAGGCCCGGGCAGGAGTTCCACCGTCACGCTGCCGGCCTTTCCCATGATCCTGTAGGGGACGGAATGGGCGGTCCCGCATCTGCACTCCCAACTCCCGCACCCAAGCTTCACCGGTATTATGTTGAGAAGCGCGTCGTTGGTGGCTTTGTCGATCGCCGACTTCATCTGGGCCGCTTTGCCCTTTCCGACTCCGAACCACCCGTTGCCGTTCCCTACCGCGACCACCGCGCCGAAGCGCGTCAGCTCGCCGGCGTCCGTCTGCTTCTGCACGATCCCCACGCTCACGACCTCCGAGGTGAGGTCTGGGACGAGCTTCTTCACCATCTCCGGTTCGCGGATCCTCCAGCCCTGCTGGAAGATCTCCTCGATGGAGGTGATCTTTCCCTCGTTGACCATGCTCCCGAGCTTTGTGCGAGGGATCCAGGGGATCTGCTTCTCTTCTTCGCGCCGGCGATAACCTCCTCTCTGTGACATCTATTCGCTCACTTTTCTCCCTTTGTTCCCTTCAGGATGACCTTCTTGATCGCCATCGCGTTCTCCGCGTACTCTTCAGGCTTGAATCCGGCCTTGATGAGCCCGGAGAAGAGCCTGGAGTACCGCTCCTTGTTCTCCGCCAGCAGCGACTTTGCATAGTCCGCGGTCACTTTCCCGGAGAGGCTCTCCTCGGACGGAGCGGCCTCGTCGGACATCGGGACGTCTACGCCTGCGTCCTTCACGCCTTTAACGAGCGCCGAGACTCGGGAGCCGTCGACGAAGCGTGAGACCCCGCTGTAGAGATTGGCCTTCTCGACCCCGCTCTCCTTCGCCTTCTTCCCGGCGAGCAACCCCAGGAGGTAACAGGCGGGAATCGACTTTAGCGAGCCGTTCCAGCCCATCTTCCTCAGGTTTCTTGAATGAGAAGAAGAAAGCACACGGTCGCCCTCCGGTTCGGGCCTAATGAATTGAGCGGAAACGTTCTTCGACGAGACCCTGACGGCCAGAATGGGTTCGGACGAGGAGATCATCTTCTTCCGCGCCCTGTAGTCGGTCTCTCCATTTCTCCTGCGCCTGAAGATCGGGACGTACGGGTGCTTCTTGCTGCTACCTGGCATTTTCTATCTATCAATCTCCTATTTCGCTGACTTCGACTCCTTTATCATCTCGAGAAGCCTCTTCACGTCCCTTACCTGCCCTCCCTTTATCTGCCGGTAGAGCTTCCGGTAGCCGGTCTTCGTGAGCTCGTTCCTGTCTCGAGCGACAGAGAGCCTCCACCGTAAGGCCCTCACCTTGGTGACCCACGCCTCCTTCTTAGAGTGGCGCGAAGTCTTCGCCCCCCGGAACGATCCCTGGTGCCTGATCTTGCCCTTGGCCTTCTTTGCCCTGGCCCTCCCTCTGGAGACACCCTTCTCCGGTGCGACCTTTATCGCGCCTAGGCCGACGAGACCGCGGATGGTGCTCCTCGTGATCGCGTCCTGGATGAAGTCCTCGGCTTCTGGGTCGAAACGGATCCTGTCGGACCCCACGCCCAGGACGTCGGCTGCAAGCCGTCTCTTATTTCTCAGATTCAATTGATTTCTTCAACCTCGTCGGATTCAGCACGCGGAGCCCCAACTCAGAGGCCCTCTTCAGGATCATCGCCCTCTTCCTCGCGCCGACTGTCCTGCCGATCCTCACGGTGTTCGTCTCGGCGATAAGGTCGTCGAGCTGCGACGGATTGTGCACCAGGATGTCTGCGGTCCCGTTCGGATGGAACCCCCGCGCCTTGGCAGGGCCGCGGTATCCGACCTTGACTCGCTTCGGCCATCCCTTTATCGACTTGCGGACCTTGTTGTCGAGACCCTTCGGCTTCCTCCATTCAGGGTGCAGTCGGACATACCTCCAGCTCTCGGGACGGACGAACTTAGGCCTGGTCTCCGATATGCTCCTCCTGACCTCGAGGAGCTCGCGGATCTCTTTCCGCGTGGAGCCAGTCTTTGCGCTTGATTTGGTGTTCGCCATTGTTATCATCAGTTCTTGTTCTTCTCGTAGACGTAAATCCCGTCCAAGAAGATTCTCTGGTCCTTCCTCTTTATCCTCGTCGCCTGCTCTATGTTAGCGGCGGTCTGCCCGATTTTCTCCAGTGAGACTCCCTTTATCAGGATATCGTCGCCCTCCGTCGTGACTTTGCAACCCTCGAGTATCTTCGCCAGCCTCGGAGACCTCTCCCCGACGAAATTCTCGATGACCACAGTGTCGTCCTTGATCTTGACCGTGACAGGGAAGTGGGCGAAAACTATCTTCATCTTGTACTCGTAGCCCTTCGTCACACCGTGGATGAGCGCCTTTAGCACCGAAGCCGTGGTGTTCGCTGAGATCACGTCTTTCTTCTTGCCTGTGAACGGCTTGATGGTCACCTGGTTCCCCTGGATCTCGATGTTGACTGGGATCCTCTGGAAGACCTTCGTCGCGCTCCCCTGCGGGCCCTTCATGGTGAGCTCCCGTCCGCTCACCTTGGCGGTGACGCCGTCTGGCAGCTCAACCTGCTTCACGCCGGCGACCTGCTTGGCGCCCGAGCGCACCCTGTCTGCGTTGCTAGTAGACATATCCTAGCAACCTCCCGCCCAGGTGCTGCTCCTGGGCCTCTGTGTGCGAGAATACCCCCTTCGACGTGGAGACGACCAGCATCCCGACCCCGACTGCAGGAAGGAACCGCGACTCCCACTTTTGAAACTCCTTCGCCTTTATCGGGAAACGCGGAGAGACCGCGCCGCATTTGTTTATCCTGCCGAGCAGCTGGACGCGGAGCTTCCCGCTCACCCCGTCGTCGATGAACTCGAACTCTCCTATGTAGCGCCTCTTCTGGAGGACGCGCATGACCTCGCTGGCGAGGTTCGACGCCGGGATGACTATGCACTCCTTCTTGTGCCTCATCTCGGCGTTCTGGAGCGAGATGAAGAGGTTCGCGAGGATGTTGGTTACCGGCATTATCTCGCTGCCCCCGAAGACGTCTCAATCATACTTTCTGAACCCCAGCTTTTCGGCGACTTCCCTAAAACACTGCCTGCAGAGGAACAGGTCATATGTCCTGATTACCGCGCCATACTGCCCGCACCTTCTGCAGTAGCGGGTCGACTTGCCGTACTTCCTTGGCTTTGGGTGTCTCTCTTTCACTCTACTACCACTCCGAACTCCCGTTTGAAGTATTCAATCGCCTCTTCCTGCGAGATGAAGTGGCCCTTGCCGACCCTGGCAGATTTGTGCTGCCTTCTCGAGACTCGGTATCCCGGCCGCTCCAGCAGGATGGAGACGTTCATCCCCCAGATTCCGATCTCTGGGTCGTAGCGTATCCCCGGTATCTCGATGTGCTCCTTCAACCCGAACGAGACGCTCCCTCTTGGATCGAAGGAAGACGCCTTCAGCTTCTTGTCCCGTGCGGCTAGCAGCCTGGTTATGAGCTCTTTGCACCTGTCCTGGCCCCTCGCGGTCACGACCAGGCCGATGGGCTCGCCCTCGTGCGTCCCAAAGTCCCTTATGGACTTCCTCGCCTTCCTGGAGGCCGGCTTTTGCGCGGTTATCTGCTCGAGGACCTTCCTCGCCCTTTCCACCGCCTCACCCGACTTGCCGACGCCGATGTTTATCACTACCTTCCCGATAGACATCCTTCTCATCTGGGACTCGTCCTCAGCCCGCTGCTCTTCTTCTGATGCGTGGCTGGCCATCAACTCTTGAACTGGACCTCCAAAGCCGGCTTGTCCGCGCCCACCGCAAAGATCAACCGCTCAGGGAGTTCTGTCTCCCCGCTCGGCAACGACACGGTGATCATCTTCTCACGCGAGCTCGTCCCCTTCTTCACGCTCAGTATCTTTCCGACCTGTCCCGCGCGGTCGCCTGAGACTATCAACGCGGTCGTCCCCTTGGAAAGCTTTACGCTGTCCACGACAGCCTGCTCAGGGAACTTTAGCACGACTGTGTCCCCGCACGAAACAGAAAGCTTGTCGTCCAGGAGCGAGCGCCCGTCGTGGAATCCGAATTGCATGTGACCTCCGGCTGCCTTGACCTTGGACCTCACGCGGCAGAGTTTCAACCCCGCCTCGTTCGCCCCGATGCTCGTGGCGACGAGACCGTCCGGTGAAGGCACCATCCTGTAGGACCTCCCCTCCTTTGGGACGCTGACCACGTCGAAGAGCCCGACGGGGAATCCAGGGTCTCGCCTAGGCACGCCGTCGACAAGGACCTCTCCCCGCGAAAGAACCTGGCCCGCCTCGCGCTGGGTCGAAACCAATCCGAGCAGGTCTCGGAGCACGACGGAGAGGGAGTAGCTCCTTTCTATCCGGTGGGGTCCAGGGCTGGGCTTGGTGACGAACCTAGCGGCTTTCCTCTTGATATCCCATGAACCAGGAGCCGAGATGCGCTTCAGAGACCTACGTCCGCCTTTCTTGCCCATTGTCTCCTCTACTCCTCCTTCCCGCTCTCGCCGCCCCGCTTTTTCCTTCCCTCAACTTGATCTTCCTCTTGTGAGTCGGCGCCGCTCTCTCTCTCGAGCCGTTGCTTCCTGAGCTTGTCCTCGAGTTTGAGGTTGGTCACCACCACTTTCGACGAGTCGATCGGGACCGGGCTCGTCTTGCCTCCAGCCTGCTTCTCGCGCGTGACTCCTTCTATGAACAGCTTCCCGCGCTGGGTGTCGACTCCCGTAACCTTCCCTTCGATGCCCTTGAAGCTCCCCCTCACTATTCTGACTCCGTCTCCCTTTACCGGCCTCACGCTTCTGCGGCCGTGTTTCCCACGGAGTTCCTCGGACATCATCGCTCCAAATTTCATTTTTTTCATTCTATATCGTCAATCCTCTATTTTCAAACGACAATCGAAGCGAGGTTGGCTATTCTGGGCCATTTTTCGGCTGCCTCGCTCGCGACCGGCCCTTTAATGTCAGTCCCCTTCATCTCACCCTCTGGGGTGACCAGCACCGCGGCATTGTCCTCGAAGCATATCCTCTGGCCGCTGACCCTCCGAACGGCGTACTTTTGCCTGATTATCACTGCGCCCCAGACCTGGTTTCTAAGGTCCGGCGGCCCGCGCTTGACCGTGCATTGGATGTGGTCCCCGACGGACGCGGCCGGGTACCTGGCCAGCCTGGTCTTGGCCCGGGTCACCATGATGACCTTCAACGTCTTCGCTCCCGTGTTGTCGGCGCAGACGATCACGGCGTTTGTAGGGATAGAACGGGTGATGTAGGTTTTGAACTCCTCTACTCCCTTTGCAGAGACGGCTCTGGACTTCGTCGACATCTACGCGGCCCCCCTTGTCTGGACTACCACGAAGGAAACCGTCTTGGCGAGAGGCCTGCACTCGGCGATGGACGCGTAGTCCCCTTCCTTGGCTTCGATGCATGGTGGGAGGTGGGCGTTGACCCTGCTCCTCCTCCTTTCGTAGCGGTTGTACTTTGGAATCCGTTGTAGGTACTCCCTCTGGATCACGACGGTCTGTTTGTTTGAGACGGACACGATGGTCCCGTCGAGCATCTTGCCCCTCACCTTGAGGTGTCCGTGGAATGGGCAACGGACGTCGTCGCACGTGCGCTTCGGCGGGGCCAGGTCAAGGCCTGCGGAGCTCATGCCCTTCTCCTCCCGCCCCTCCGTCCGGAGGTTGACGTGCCTCTTCCTCCTCCTCCTGCTGCTGCTATCCTGTCTTCCAGCCTGCCGTCGACATCGTCGCCCAGGACTATCTTCCCGGTAGAGAGCTCTAGTGCGCTCCCCATTTTTGGAAGCATCACCTTGCGGTTGGCGTCGGTCCTTATGGTCAAGGTGTGCATCGTCTCGAGGACAACCTTCCCTTTCAGCCCTAGCAAGACCGCGTTCTTGGCGGCGGCTACCCTGACGTCTTCTCCTATCAAGAATATCATTCTATGACACCTGTCTCGCGCATGACCGTAAGGACCCGAGCGATCTCCCGCTTCACTCGGCTCAGGTTTCCGCTCTTCTTCTGGATCCTGCCGGTCGCTACCATACCCTTCAGTCGGGAAAGCTCTCCGCGCAGTTCGAAGAGTCGGTCCTTGAGCTGGTCGGGATCCTGTCCTCTCAAAGCTTTAGCTTTCAGGCTTGGCAATTTGTTCCTCTACCTTGTTCTCAGTGTTCCCTGTGTTCTCTGCGTTCTCTGCCGCTTGTGTCCCTGCCGCTGCTGTCCCCGACGCCTCGGCCTCCTCTTTCTTGGAAGCGCGCTTGCGCGTTGTCCCCTTGGTCGCTCTTGTTCTCGTTACCTTCTTAGCCTTGGGGGCGACGACTTCCGCCGTCGGCACGGAGACTGCAGCTTCAGTCGCAACCGGCATCGGCGCTTTGGCGATGGGCATCGTCGTCGTGGTCATGGTAGCCGCGGGTTCCGCGGCGACGGTCGCAGTCGCCATGACGACATCGCGAGCAGGCGCGCTCGGCGCGGCGGGCGCAGGCCCTGATGGAGGCTGCAGCTCATCGGCCGTCAGCTCAGCGAACTCGACGGGAGGAGGTAAGGCGTCTTTGATCGCGATCTTGACCTTGATTCCGAATAAGCCTAACTTCATCAAGACGTCGGTGGTCGCAGACCTGACGATCCTGTCCGCGCTCTCGCCGCTCTTGGGTACGACCCCCATCCTGTACTTTTCCTTGTGCGCCCGGTCGCTCCTCAGCTTCCCGGCGACGCCAATCTCGACGCCCATAGCGCCGGCCTCCATTATGGTGGTCATCGTCCAGTTGGCCGCGCGTCTGAACGCAGTGCCCCTCGCGACTATCTGAGCCGTCCGTTGGGCCATTATCCTCGGGTTCAATTCGGGTTGCTCGACTTCTGAAACTGCGATCTGCGGATTCTGAAGGTTGAACCTCTGTGCGACCCTTTCGGTCAGCTCCTTGATGCCGGTCCCGCGCCTGCCTATCGCGAGGCCAGGCCTCGTTACAAAAACCGTGATCCTCGTCCCGAGCGGGTTCTTCTGGATATCGACTCCCGCGTAGCCGGCCTCCTTCAGTTGGGCCTCCATATACTCGTCGAGGTCAGCGTAGGTCCTGTGCATCGAGAGGAGGCTCTTTACCGCGCTTTTTTCGCTCTGCGACATTTCTTCTCAGCTCTCCCTTGCCACAAACTCGACGTGGACCAGTTGGTGAAAGTTGGGGCTGCTGCGGCCGTGCGCCCGCGGAACAAAATCCTTTATCGTCCGACCCGCCTTCGCGGACGAATGGATCAGCCTTACCCGTTCGGGGTCCAGACCTTTGAACTCGCAGTTGCCCCTCAGGTTCTGAAGGACCGTCACGATTTGCTTCGCCGCCTTGACCGGATAGGAACCGGTAGGGAATCCCACGAGCTCGCTCCTGTGCCCGACCTTGAGCTTGTGGCGTCGGAATTCGACGGCGGCCTTCATCTCTTCGACCTTCTCGAGGAAGGCGATGCCCTTTGCCAAGTTCATCCCTTTCAGGGCGTTGCAGATCTCTCGCGCCGCTTTTGGCGAGATGTTGAGCTCTCTCCCGCTAGCCCTAACGTGAATCGCTGGATCGTAGTCCTTGAAACTGTATGCGAAGTGAGGCACTAGCGTTTACCGTAATCTCCGACCGACCTACGTAGTGGATATAAAGCTAACTCAATCATGGGGTAGCGGTAGTCAGTTTTCCAAGCGGATGCTATGACTGAAGTGCCGAAAATGTGACGGTTCTTTCATCCTCGACGCACAGAGGGACGCCAATGTTTAACGCCTGAACCGCCTCTCCGCTCGGAGAGAGGACGCCGACTCTGGAGCGCACCAATCACGACGTGATTATCGTTGGGTCAGGGATAGCCGGGCTTCGGGCCGCGATCGAGGCGTCGCGCGTCAGTGAAGGGAAGGCAGACATCGCCGTGGTAACGAAGGTCCAAGCGATGCGCTCACATTCCGTCAGCGCCGAAGGAGGGACCGCGGCGGTCCTATATCCAGAGCTGGGAGACTCCTTGGAGTCGCACATCTTCGACACGGTCAAGGGGTCGGACTACCTCGGTGACCAGGACTCCATCGAGCGCTTCGTAAGGATGATGCCAGCCGAGATCTACCAGCTGGAGCACTGGGGGATGCCATGGTCTAGGCGGGACGACGGCAGGATCGCGCAACGCTGGTTCGGAGGTTACAGCTACCCAAGAGCGACGTTCGCCGAGGACAA
Source organism: Nitrososphaerota archaeon (assembly GCA_027886925.1). The sequence goes on along the minus strand of JAPCJN010000020.1, from coordinate 8,770 downwards.
GGTGGGGTTCCACGAGATGCAGACGCTTTACGACGCCTGCACGAAGCACGACTGCATCACTTTCTATCAAGAGTGGTTTGTCACGTCGCTCCTGGTAGAGCAGGGCGAGTTCAGGGGGGTCACTGCGATAGAGATGAAGAGCGGCGACTTCCTCCCGATCTCGGCGAAGGCAGGGATAATCGCGACGGGCGGGGCGGGGAGACTCTACAGCTTCGCGACCTACGGGCACAGCTCGACGCCCGACGGCCTGGTGATGGCTGCGAGGGCAGGGATCCCTCTCAAGGACATGGAGTTCGTGCAGTTCCACCCTTCAGGGTTGATACCTTCCGGGATACTGATCACGGAGGGGGCGAGGGCGGACGGCGGGGTGCTTGTGAACAAGGACGGCGAGAAGTTCATGAAAAGGTATGCGCCGGAGAAGCTCGAGCTTGCTTCGCGCGACGTCGTCTCGCGGGCGATTGTCACAGAGATCGAGCAGGGCAGGGGCTTCGTCGATGATGGCACCGGCTACGACTACATCCAACTCGATCTGACCCACATCGGCGCGGAGAAGGTGAAGGCCCGGCTTGCGGGCATACGCGAGATCGCAATGAAGTTCAGGGGCATCGACCCGATAGAGCAGCCGCTTCCCGTGAGGCCGGTGCTGCACTACATGATGGGAGGGATCGACGTCGACAACGACGGGTCCACGGGGATAAAGGGACTGTGGGCCGCGGGCGAGGCAGCCTGCGTCAGCATCAACGGCGCCAACAGGCTGGGCGCGAACTCCACTGCCGAATGCCTGGTGTGGGGGCGCATCACCGGGAGAGAGGCCGTGAGACACGCCAGTGGCAGGAGCGAGTTAGCTCCCCCGAACGAAGATGTCCTGAAGGAAGAGGGCCGTATCTTCGACGGGATCTTCCACGGGCGCGGGGGGACGAACCCCTACGAGGTGAGGGACTCGGTTCAGCGTGCGATGGACGTCGGCGCGTTCGTCTACAGGACGGGGGACGGGCTGGCAGACGCAATCAGCAAGGTGAAGGCCTTGCGGCAGAGCGACTTTCGGCATTGCGACGACAAGAGCAGGAGGTTCAACACCAACCTGACGAACGTGCTCGAGGTGGAGGCGCTGCTGATCACGGCGGACGCGGTCTTGAAGAGCGCGCACGCCAGGACAGAATCGAGGGGCGCCCACTCACGGAGAGATTATCCCAACAGGGACGACGCGAACTGGCTGAAGCACAGCCTGGCCTACTACTCTGCTTCGGACGGCGGCATCGCGAAGCTGGACTACTCTCCAGTGAGGATCACTCGATACCAACCCGCGGAGAGGCGCTACTGACGTGGGACGTCGCCTCGAAATCAGCTTAACTAGAACGAAGGGGAAAGAGACAGGAGAGCGGTGAGAAGGCAGTGGACCCGGAACCCGGAGAGAAGGCCGCGGAAAACAAGAGGGGCGTGGCGGGGTGGTTCAATCCGGTCCATCTCAACGTCGAGAGGTGGGCCTACGTCTTCCAGAGGGTCACCGGACTCGCGGTCCTCGCCTACGTCGTCGGGCATATCGGCGACACCAGCTTCTTCGTGGGAGGGCCGTTCGGCGAAGGGCCGAGCCAGTCGAGCTGGGCTTCCGACCTCAACGTCACCGAGACCCTCCTCGGCCACATCGTCCTTGTCCTGGTCGTCCTCGTCGTCGTCTACCACGGCATCAACGGCGTCAGGTTGATCCTGGCCGGGTACGGGTTGTTGTTCCAGAAGCCTTCCAGGCCTGAGTACCCCTATCGACCAAAGTCGCTCAGGACATTACAGAAGCACCTGATCTGGGTCGCGATAATCGGCGCGCTCTTGGCCGCGCTCTATACGGGAGGGACCCTGTTTGGATGAGGCGGTTGAGGCATGAGAGAAATGAGGCTGATGCAGCTACAATATCTCACCGCAGTGCTGGCGATAGGCCTCGTGACCATCCACCTGCTGATGCAGGGCGTCCTCGTGCCCTACGGCGAGGCGGTCTCTTTCCAGAGAGTCCTTTCCGTCTACAAGGGCGTGGCAGACGCGACTCTGCTCGAGCTACTGCTCATCGTCGTGCTGGCGCACGGTTTCAACGGCCTCCGGATAATCCTTCTCGAATGGCGGCAAGGGCGGGGATGGACGAAGGGCGTGAACTGGACGGTGTCGTTGGCCACCCTCGCGACCGTGGCCTACGGGACTAGGACGGTGATACTCGCCGCGACGGGGCAGGCGGGATGAGCTTGACCGCCGCCAACGAGCTGAGCCTCAAGATTCAGAGGTTCGACCCCTCGCAAGAGAAAAGCCCTCACTTCGAGCGGTACGCCGTCCCCGCAAAGGACGGGATGACAGTCCTTGACGCCCTCCTCTACGCGAAGGACCGCGTCGACCACAGCATCGCGTTGCGTTTCTCGTGCAGGATGTCGTCTTGCGGTTCGTGCGGGATGAAGATCGATGGCAGGCCTCGACTCGCCTGCGAGACGCAGGTGGCCCACCTCCGGTCCAAGACCGTGACTGTCCAGCCGATGGACAACTTCCCCATCGTCAGGGACCTGGTGGTCGACATGGAGTCCTTCTTTTCCAAGCACGCGAGCCTTTCGCCTCGCATCGTGAGGAAGGGCGACGTCGCGGAGCAGGAGGCGCCTGTCGGCGAGTACCTGATGACGCCAGAGGAGCTGGACTCGATCGTCCAGTTCACCTACTGCATAAAGTGCGGCCTGTGCAGCTCGTCCTGTCCGACGAGCTCGACCGACTCCGCCTTCCCGGGCCCTCAGGCGCTCGCGCAGGCCTATCGATTCCTGCAGGACGTGAGGGACGAAGCGGTGGACGAGAGGTTGGAAGAGGTGGACACCGCGCACGGGGTGTGGAGATGCCACTTCGCGGGGACCTGCTCTGCGGTATGTCCCAAGGGCGTGGACCCCGCACTCGGGATCCAGCTACTGAAACGGCACGTCATGGCTGCTGCAAGGCCGGGGAAGAAGAGGAAGAAGGGAGCCTCCGTTTTCCCGAATCCCAACAAGGACCTCGCGAGGGTCCCTGACTAGTCAGGCGTCTCTGTGTATTGCGAGCCCAGGTAGCCGTAGACGCCCGTCTTCAGCACCTTCACCGATAGCATGGCGCACTTTATCCTAGCTGGGCCCAGGTCCGAGGTCCCGAGCATCTTCAGGACGTCTTCCTTGTTAAGGTCCTTCGCCCACAGCAACGGCTTGCCCTTGGCGAGCTCCGTCAGCATCGACGCCGTGGCCTGGCTTATCGCGCAGCCCTTCCCGATGAACTTGATCTCCTCTATCTTCTCCTTGTCCGGCGAGACGCGTATCTGCATCTCGATCTCGTCCCCGCACAGGGGGTTGAGGTCCTTTGCCTCGATGTCGTGCGGGTCCAGCTTGCCGAAGTTCCGCGGGTTTCGATAGTAGTCGAGGATCAGCTCCCTGTAAAAGTCGCTGCTCAAACGCGAAACACGCTCTTGGCCTTTAGCAGGGCGCCTATTAGGGCGTCGATGTCGCTCGTCGAGTTGTAGACGTAGAAGCTCGCTCGGCTCGTCCCTGGGACGTCGAGGTGCTCCATCAGGGGCTGCGCACAGTGGTGGCCCGACCTTATGGCGACTCCCTCTTCATCGAGTATCGAGGCCATGTCGTGAGGGTGGATGTCGGCGAGGTTGAACGAGATCACCCCGCCGCGCTCCTCTAGGTTGGAGGGGCCGTACAAGGTCAGATTCGGTATCTGTGACATCTTCTCGAGCGCGTAGCGCATAAGCTCGACCTCGTGCCTCCTCACGTTGTCCATGCCCAGCGAGGAGAGGTACTCGACGGCGACGCCCAGCCCGATGGCGTCCGCGATGTTGGGGGTGCCAGCCTCGAACTTGTAGGGGACGTCGTTCCACCTTGCGCCGTCGACGTGGACCTCCTTGATCATGTCTCCGCCTGATTGGAAAGGCTCCATGGAGTTGAGAAGCGCCCTCTTGCCGTAGAGGACGCCGATCCCCGTGGGACCGAGCATCTTGTGCCCGGAGAATGCGAGAAAATCGCAGCCTATCTTCTGGACGTCCACCCCCATGTGAGGGACGGATTGTGCGGCGTCGATGAGGGTCGTCGCGCCGGCCTCCCTTGCCATCGCACAAAGCCTCTCGGCGTCGTTTATGGTGCCGAGGACGTTGGAGCACTGGGTGAACGCGACGAGCGTCGGGGACCGCCCGAGGAGCCTCTCGAACTCGCTGACGTCGATCCGGCCGTCCGAAGTTATCGGCGCGTACTCCACCCTCGCGCCCTTCTCCTTCGCGAGGAGCTGCCACGGCACGATGTTGCTGTGGTGCTCCATCATCGTGAGCAGGATGAGGTCGCCCTGCTTTACGAATTTGGAACCCCATGCGAACCTGACGAGGTTGATAGACTCGGTGGTCCCTCGGGTGAAGACGACCTCCTGAGGGGATGGCGAGTTGATGAACTTCGCCACCTTCTTCCTCGAGTTCTCGTAGGTCTCTGTCGCCTCGATGCTCAGCTGGTGGACGCCCCGATGGACGTTCGCGTTATACCTCGAGTAGTAGTCGACGAGCGCCTCGATGACGACCTTGGGCTTTTGCGTGGTCGCTGCGTTGTCGAGATAGACGAGCCTCTTGCCGTTGACCTTCCTCTCCAGAATGGGGAAGTCGCTCTTGACTCGTTCCACGTCGACCGTCTTCGTCGATTCTAGCATCTTGTCTTCACAAATCCGCCCTAAATCTCTACCGAAACGAAGCCTTCCTCTATTTTAACATTGTAAACCTTCAGGGGCTCGATGGCGGGAGGGTTGTAGACCGCTCCTGTCTTGAGGTCGAACTGCGAGAGGTGGAGCTGGCAGACGACCCTGTCCTCTATCATGAAGCCTTGGGAGAGGGGCGACTCCTCGTGGGTGCAGGTGCCATCGACAGCATGGACCTCGCCCCCTATGTTGGAGAGAAGGATGCGCCTTCCCTCCAGCTCCACGCCGGCCATCGACCCTGGGGCCAGCTTTGAGAGCTCGAGTGTCCTCACAAACCTGGACAAACAACTCACAACCTAGCCTCGGTACTTGTAGTGTCTCTCGAATATGTCGGAGCCGCCCTGCTTCACCTCAGAGGGCTTCTCGCCGGTCAACGCGATGAGAGTCTCCCTGTCGATGAGCTTCCTGCGTTCCCCGTACCACTTGCCCTCGATGATGAACTTGGCGCCTTCGCGGGCGAACTCGACGGGTATCCTCGAGACGACAGGCTCGAAGAAGCCTATGATTATCATCTTCTTCGCCTCGTCTTGGGGGAGGCCCCTTGCCATCAGGTAGAAGACCTGCTCGTCGTCTATCTGGGCGACGGAAGCAGAGTGGGTCGCCTTTACCTCGTTGGTGTCGATGTCCAACCCTGGTATCGCGTCGGAGCGGGCGCGTTTGTCGAGCAGCATCGCATGGTGCGCGAGATAGGAGCTTGAGTTCTTCGCTAGGTGGTTGATCTTGACCATCCCCTTGAAGATCGATTGGGACTCGTCCTTGAGCACCCCCCTCGCGGTCAACGCCGCGGTCGAGTCCGGCGAGTTGTGAATCAGGTTGGACTCCAAGTCGTATCTCTGTTTCCCGTCGCAGAAGAAGACCTCGTAGCCCTCGAACGCGGACCCTCTTCCATCGAGGTTGACGTTGAGCCTGGATCTCGTCACGTGAGAGCCGAGGAGGATCTCAGCTAGGGTGACCTTCGAGTCGCTCGACGCGGTCACACCCTTGTTCGAGAGATAGACTGTCTGGTCGTCGAGGAGCTGGAGTGTGCTGACCTCGATGTGAGCTCCCTTCTCCGCCACGATGTCGAGGACGGTGCTATCGAGGTAAGGCCCGCTGGCGGTTCCAGCGTAGAGCTCCTCGAGATAGTTCAGCTTCGAGCCCTCCTCCGCGTAAAGGATCGTCAGGTCGATGACGCTCGCTTGAGGGTCTTTCACTACGGACATCTTCCTGACCGTCGAAAGTGCGGCATCCGAGAGACCAGGTGGGACGTGGACGAACGTGCCCGAGTTGAAAAATGCGGCGTTGAGCGCCGCATATTTTTCTTTGGACGGGTCGACGGGTCGTTTCGACAGGAGGAGCTCGCGCAGGAGCGGCTCGTGCTTTGCTATCGCCTCGTGGATGTCCAGGAGCTTGATGCCCCCCCTAGCGACGCTTTCTTCGAGGTCGACGTGGACCGTCGTCGAGTTTCCCTGGAGGAGGATGTTGGTCTCCTTTCCGGTGAGGTGTCCTTGGAAGTGAGCACGGAGGTCAATCTTCTCTTCGACGGGCTTGACCGGGAACTGCTCAGGGTCGAAGGCGGATACCCCCGTGTACTTCGTGTAGAGGGGCGACGTCTCTAAGGGAAGCTCCCGGAACCTCGCCAGCGAAGAGAGTCTGTAGTCCGTGAGCCACTTCGGCTCTCCGAACTTCCTCGAGATAACGACAACCTGCTCCTCTGTGAACTGCGTGACCGTGCTCTGGGACAACTGGCTCTCACTCACTCACTTACTCACTTGCTCACTCACAATGTCTTGATGATTAGATTGAATCAAGGGAGCTGTTACGACGTGTCTTCGCTGCTCTCTTGTTCGCTCGCTCTAGCCGACTGCGCCGGTCATCTCAAGCGCCATCAGGCGGTTGAGCTCTATCGCGTACGTCATCGGGAGCTCCTTGGTGAAGGGTTCGACGAACCCGTTGACTATCATGCTCAGCGCGTCTCTCTCGCTGATTCCTCTGGCCATCAGGTAGAACACCTGGTCTTCGCCCACCTTCCCGACGCTCGCTTCGTGGGTCACCGTGGCGTCTTCGGCCATCACCTCCATGTACGGAATGGTCGATGTCTTGGAGCGTTCGTCCAGGAGAAGCGCGTCGCAGCGCACCGTCGACTTTACGTTGTGCGCCCCTTTTGCGATGTGCAAGAGTCCCCGATATATCGCCTCGCCACCGTCCTTCGAGACGGACTTTGAGATTATCTTCGACGACGTGTCCGAAGCCAGGTGGATGATCTTGCCTCCCGTGTCTTGGATCTGGTTCGCGCCGGCATACGCCATTGAGAGAATCTCCGCCTTCGCACCCCTGCCGAGGAGGTAGATCGAGGGGTACTTCATGTTCCGCCCGGAGCCCACCTCGCCGTTGAGCCACGTCACGCTCGCGTCTTCGTAGGCGTGGGCCCTCTTGGTGACGAGGTTGTAGACGTTCTTGCTCCAGTTCTGGATGGTGATGTATCTGATCTTCGCGCCCTTCTTCGCGATCAGCTCGACGATGGCGGCGTGCAGCATCGACTTTTGATACATCGCTGCGGTGCAACCTTCGATGTAGTGGACCTCGCTGCCTGGCTCCGCGACGATGAGCGTCCTCTCGAACTGCCCCATGCCTTGCGCGTTAATCCTGAAGTAAGACTGAAGGGGCATGGCGATCTTGACGCCCTCTGGGATGTAGATGAACGGCCCGTCGCTCCAGACCGCGCTGTTCAAGGCCGCGAACTTGTTGTCGTTAGGGGGGACGATAGTCCCGATGTACTTCCTGATGAGGTCGGGATAGTCTCTGACGGCGTTGCTTACGCTCGTGAAGATGACGCCCTGCGCGGTGAGATCCTTCTGCAGGCTGTTGTAGACCTCCTGGCTCTCGTAGATCGCGCCGACGCCTGCTAGGAACTTCCTCTCCGCCTCTGGGATTCCTAGCTTCTCGAATGTGTTGCGGATCTCCGGAGGGACGTCCTCCCAGCGCTTCGCAGTCTCCTTCGATGGTTGCGCGTAGTAGTAGAACTCGTTGAACTTGATCGGAGAAAGGTCCACTCCCCAGGTAGGGACCGGCCTCGCCTCGAAGGCCTTGAACGCCTTTAGCCTGAAATCGAGCATCCACGTCGGCTCCTCTCTCAGCCGCGAAATCTCGCGGACGACGTCTTCGCTCAGGCCCATCTTCCTAGAATCCAGGTAACCGGTCGAATCCGCGAAGCCATACTTTGCCTTGTAATCGTCTGTGACAATGTCGGCCGCTGCTGTTGTCATAATCTGTCTGTATTACCTATGTTATACTATAAAAACCGTTCGAAGTCGGGGGATGTCAAGTCTTAGTCGGCTTTCACCCCTTCCGAGAACTTGTCAATTTTCGTCGGCTGAATCTCTTGGGCCTTATGCCAATCCTGATTAGGATGACCCCGATAAGAATCGACATCACTGATGGTATGGAAGGTCCAATAACGGCAATCGACGCGACAAATGCGTTGGTGAAAATGCCAACCGACGCCGTGATAACACCGATTAAGAGAAAACACGCTCCGCCTATGACCCAGAGATTAGGTCTCTTCAAGGAGCTGTCAAGTCTTTGTCGGCTTTTGTCCTCTTTTCCAAGTTGTCAAGTTTCGTCGGCTGAATCGTGTTCCAACAACAACAATCTTCCAAGGTGCAGTTAGGGCAATCCTTGGCCGATGGGCTTGGGCGGCATTCAGAAGGCAGACAATTGCAATCGGCGCACGTGATTTCAAACACCAAAGCTGGCCGCTCAACCTACCGACTTCCTATTATCTTTCATCGATGCGAGTTCTCTCAACTCTGCGGTGGATCGACTCCCTTCTTTGGCCTGTAAAGTTTCGGTGGATGGGTCACTACAGGCCACAGGATTCGCTAACAACCCACTTCATCGCTTGGAATGAGTTAGGCCCATATGACTCGCCTGCATGGAACAGCAAACAACTTGGTGATGTGTATCTCGGGAAGAAACCCGCAAGCTGGAGGGGGTTGCCATTGGTGGGGACTATCGGTGCTACGAAGACGATGCACAAGGCCAATGCAACGAGGCTTGCGACGAGCAGCTTTCG
>JAPCJN010000126.1 GCA_027886925.1 Nitrososphaerota archaeon | reverse complement strand
ATATACGCCGGGGGCGCTGGTTCTTTCGCAGGAAACTTTGTAGATGGCGTCCACCTGGTCTTTCTCGTCTCCACCGGATTCGTGCTCCTTTCAATCATCCCCTCGATTCTGCGAGGGGGGCGGACTACCACCGAGGAAGAGGTGGACGTCTCCTCGCTCACTTGAGGCGGGCTGCTCAGGACGACGCCTACATTTGCACTCCGGCAATCGGAGTGTCCAAAGCGAGTGTCCGAAACAGGTGATGGTTGCCGTGGCTGTCGTCAGAACGCAAACATGTGCATAAACGACTAGAAGCGAGCATCGTCACTGAGCGTAAACCCTTATATTATTCACTAAAATCAGAAAACGTCATGCCAAGTAGACCGACCGAGGGACATGAAAACCGGTTACACAAGAATGAGAACGAGCTTATCGTGTATGGTCCGTTTCACAAGACTTTCTTCGACTTCTTAACCCAGTTCCGCCACAGATACTATGGTCTCGACATCGACCTTACCTATTATGCCGCTCATCCAATCGAGGTGGTCCAGAAAGTAAGAGATGAGGTGAAGTACGGCATCCCGACCGCCGACGTGGTGATGCTCCCCCACTACACCACTCTTATGCTGAAGGAGTCGGGTCATCTGCGAAATTACCGCTCGCCAGAGCTTTCTGCCTACGACCCGATGTTCAAGGACAAAGATGGGATGTGGTCTGCCATGGCGGTAGAGCCCACGAACTTCATCTATAATCGCCAGCTGCTCGAACAATGGCTCGTCCCGACAAAGCTGATGGACCTTACGAATCCAGAGCTAAGAGGTAAGGTATCTATGCAGTCTACCCAGGATTGGTCTGACGGGATGTACAGCTTCTTCTATTTCGCCACCTTGCTGAGCCTAATCGGAGAGAAGAAGTGGGACGAATTTGTGAAGGAGTTCCTCAAGAACGTGAAGCCTGAGGTGTTCGCATGCTATCACAACATGCAAAAGTATGTCTCAAGGGGAGACTACGCGATAGGGTTACCTCTCCCCCTGATCAAGGTCGGCTGGGCGGTGGAGACGCTCAACCTGTCGGACGTTCCCACCACTGCGAGCATGAGGAGCATAGGAATCGTCGAGGGAGGGAAACACCAGCACAACGCAGAGCTGTTCATCAACCATCTTCTGTCTCAGGAGTGGCAAAATAGCATGGGCAAGATGTACGAGGGCCTTATCCCGACCAGACCCGGAGCGACGATGAAATACAACGCGCCGTTCAGAAATCCAACGACAGCGATGAAGTACTTCCCAGATGAACGGGGCGTAAAGGATGCCTTCTCGCCTCATTCGCTGCTAGAGAAGTTCAAGTCGGTAGGGCTTCCATAGCCTCATCCTGGGTAACGATGCGCGCAGCGGCCCCTGGCGTCACCGAGGCACCCATGGCCTACCTCTGCGCGAATAGCCTAGTCAATACGGAGATTGAGTCTACAGCGCCGCGTAACATCTTTTCGCTAGGATACTCGACGAGCTTCTCGCTCTTCGGCACCAGCTTGTCGAGCGAGTAGCGTGCGCCGGTGCCCATCCTCGCGGGTATTCTGAGGTAGGTGCTTCCGACCTTTTTCTGGCCTTCTTTTGAAAGCAGGTATTCGATCAAGAGCTCCGCGGAGGCCGGGTGGCTGCCCCGGGTGGTCTTTGCTATCGCGTTGAATGTCATCATCATCGGGACGTCTCTTAGCTTGAGGCGCTCGATCGCTCTTTTGGCCTTCTTCGCCTTTAGGTAATCATGGAAGAGCACCGTCAGACCAATCCTTGAATCACCGTTGGCCACAGAGTCGACGACCGTGTCATAGAGAGGATATCCCTTTGGCCGGTTCTTCGCCAGGCCTTCGACGAACTCCCGCCACTTCTTCTCTCCGAAGATAGGCCTAAGCGATGCGAGCCAGTAGGCCCCGAGGGTCCCTATCGACAGGTCGTGTGAAACGATCGCCTCCTTCCACTTGGGATTCGTAAGGTCCATCGCCGTGCGGGGGAGCTCCTTCTTGCTAACGAGCTTGGGGTTGTAAACCTGAATCATGGGTATGGAAACTATCGGAAACCAGTAGCCTTGCGGCTGTCGGACGCCCTTGGGATAGGCCGCAGCTTCCTTCAGCTTCGTCTTCGCTAGAAGGTTCAAGCCTCGAAATTGCAGAAGGGGAGGCACCGCTACGATGACGGCGTCTGCTGTCTCCTTCCCTGCCTCGGCTTCCTCCATTATCTGTTTGGCCATCGGAGGCGGGGTCCCGGGCACGTACTTCCGTTGGTATTCGACTTCCACGCCAGGATATTTCTTCTCGAACGAATCCTTCCAGCCTGCGAACTCGTCCAGCTCGACGGTGCCGTAGACCAGCACCCTGCCCTCCTTCTTGGCCTTTTGGATGGTGGGGCTCTCCGCACTCAATCTAATTCGTTCTTGTCCTGATTCGTTTTCCTAACTAAATATGTCTATCTTCGAATTGTCCGAAGGGTCTCTGCCTAATCTCATCGACCACCTTTCCCTCTCGTGCTTCTTGATTGCAATCGCTTTTCTTCCCAAGGATGTCACAAGGGCAGTTGGGCTATCGATTGGTGCGGCCCCAAAAATGGCGCACCACGGCTGCGGTAATCAGCAACAGAACTATTATTCCGGTGAACATCACGGAAGCGGCGGCGACGGCGCCGATTTGAGACGACCTCTCGTTGTAGTATTGCAGGAGGAGCGTCGTGAATGTGGGTGTCGCTGCCGTCGCCAGGATCACGACGCCGCCTAGCTCGCGCATAGAATCGACGAGGGTGTAAACAAAGCTGTTGAACAGCCCCTCCTTGATCAGGGGCATCAAGACCCTTGTAAAGGTCCTGGTGAAACCGGCGCCAGCGACCTGCGACGCGTCCTCCAGTTCGTTCGATATCTGCACCATGTTCCCTGACACGATTCGTGTCGAAAATGGGAGCCGTATGAAAACCAGGGATATCACCAAAGGCCATATCGTTCCGTAGATCAGATTAATGCCCGGGACGAGGAGGAATGTCCAGAAGAGGGCGACCCCGTAAATCACTCCAGGAAACGCGAGGGGAACCGCAGAGATGAAGTCTGCGAATCTTGCTCCCCTGGTCTTGCTCTTCAGAGCAGAATATGAAAGGAGAGCGCCGACGATTGTAGCCAACGATGCGGCTATGAGACCAAAGGAGAGCGTGGTCCGCAGGGAATTGAACAAGAGCGGTATCTTGAGGGCGCTGAGGTAAAACGCTGGGAAGTTGAATTGCACGCTGTTCAGATTGGAAGCGAATATCGTCGCGCTGGACATGAGCACCAGGCCAGCAAATGGGAGGATGAATTCAAAGAACAAGATGAAAAAGCAGATCAGGCAACCCAGGTATCTGAAGGAGCCAAGATTCTGAAAGTGCGCCGTAGCGGATCGACCGGTCACGACTTGGAACTTGAAGGACTTCCGGGTCGACCATATGTAGGCGCTGACGCAGATGATGGTGATCACCGCGTATAGGACGCTCACATAACCCGCGCTGCCATATGAGGGAGGAACTCTCTGTTGTGCGTAGAAGTAGACCTCTGTCGAAAGGGTGTGAACTCCCCCAGGCACGCCAAGGATGAACGGGAACTCGAAAGCCCCGACTCCGCCAATTATCGCGAGCAGGAATGCGGACACGACGGCCGGTGTCACGAGGGGGATGGTCACGCTGCCAAAAGTCCTGAGGACGCCTCTGCCTGAGACCCTTGAAGATTCCTCGAGCGACGGGTCGAGGGATTTCATTGCTGCCAGCGTGATTAGGTAGACTATCGGGACGTTCGTGAAAGATTGCACGAATATCAGCCCCCCCATGGTGTCTATGTTAAGCACCGGCGCGCTGGCGCCGAGAGCCAGTCTCAATATGGAATTTATGATCCCAGAGTTCTGGTTCAACATGAAGGTCCATGAAAAAGCCTTGAAGAGGATGGGTACGGTCAAGCCCAAAATGGGAAGCAGTTCCAGGATGCGCTTCCCCGGGACGTTGGTCCTTGCGACAAGCCATGCGTAGGTGGTCGCGAGGACTGTTGTTATGGCGGCGCTGACGACGCTGAATTCTAGCGTGTTTTCTATCAGGTTCAGCGTGCTCTGGAGACTAATGAAGTGCCAGAATGTGAAAGTGGACTTGCCCAGTATGGGGAAAAAGGAGAGCCCGACGATGAGGGCAAACACAGGAATTAGGAGTAGGATGAAGACGATGAGTGATATTGCTAGTAGGGTCCTGGTCCCATACAACACGTCCACCCTATTCTAGGCGCGTTTGTCCGCTTGCCTGTTCATCCCGTGGGGCGCGAATAAGGCCAGCAGCAGCGGAAATCCCTTGTCCAATCCTGAGGCGAGTTACGCGCCAAAGATGGCCTTGAACGTGTCGCTCCAAGCCCCGGTGTTCTGGAAGAGCGCTGTGTTCGCATACGCGTTCGTTAGTCGGTAGTCCGAAGGGAGATACGAAGTGAGGTTTCCGGAGAGCTCGGATGTGTACGGGTCATGGTTCGTGCGATAGACGCCCGTCTGTCCGGAGACAGAGATGAACCACGCCTCGACGAGTTTGGCCATCGCTGGATGCGGCGCGCCCGCTGTTATCGCGACCACGCCTGGAGTGTAGACCATTGGCTGGATGTCGACAATCTTGAGCGGTGCGTTGGGGGTGGCCTTCAGAGTCGATACGTAACCGTCAAAGGTATCGATCCCGATCGCCGCTTGCCCATTGACCACTGCCGTCTCGGCGGCCCCCGCTGTAGATGTGATCATCGGGTGATTAGCCGCGATGCCTTTCATCAGGTTGGTCCATTGGCCGGAGGAATTGCCCATCGTGACGTAGAGGTAGTAGAATTCAGCCGTCGTAATCGACAGGGAAGTCGCGCTTTGGAAGGCTAGTTTTCCGCTGTAGATCGGGTTCGCGAGGTCTGACCAGCTCTTCGGGACCTGGCTAGCGGACAGAAGGGTCGGGTTGTAGACCATGTGGACCAGGGCGAGGTCGGTGACGACCCAGGCTGGGCCGAGCCCGTCTGCCGAGTAGCCCATCAGCTTCGCCTCCGGGCTCGTGTAGTTCAGAAACGCGCCGCCCTGGTATACGGGGATGAGGGGGGCCAGCGTGCCCGTCGCAATGTCCGCCTGGACGTTCTTCGTCGTGTAATCGGACAAGAGATGCGTGGTCTCGTCGGAAGCGGCCCAACTTACGTAGTCGACTTTACCTTGAGCCCAAGGAAACTGCTGGTAGAACAGCGGGCCGTAATATTCGACCCAGTTGCCGGCGTCCTGCGTGGTGTAAATCGTGAGGCACGTCGATGCCTGCTGGGCGCATTCTGCCTGGGCGGCTGCCCCGAGTCCTCGCATGACGCTGGTGTCGTTTGTCGCCGTGGAGGTGCTCGCGACGACGGAGCTCGAGCTTCCTGCGCCACTGCTGCTGGTGGTGACTGTGCTCGCGGTAGTCGTGCCGCTGCTTGTCACGGAGCTCGAGCTTCCTGCGCTGCTGCTGCTGGTGGTGACTGTGCTCGCGG
>JAPCJN010000125.1:3877-5525 GCA_027886925.1 Nitrososphaerota archaeon | reverse complement strand
ACGATCATCCTGGAGGTCGATGCGTCGCCGAGCCTCATCATGACCACCCTAGAGGGACTGGTCGACAAAGACCTCGGGGAGCTGGCGGGGGCGGCCGTCGAGCGTTCAGGGATATTCAAGCGCCGCCTGATTCATGTCGGCAAGAAATGCGGCGCGATAGCGAAGACGGCTGACTACGCTAGCATCTCCATCTCGGGGCTGATAGAGGCGCTGAGGGGCACTCCGGTCTATGAGGAGGCCATCAGCGTGATATTCCACGACGACTTCGACGTGGAGGCCGCGCGCGGCGTCCTCTCAAAGATCAGGCAGAAAGAAATCGCGGTAGAGATAGTCGAGGCGGAGACCATCACCCCGCTGGCACGGATTGGGGTAGAGGAAGTGAGCCGACGAGGCGAGATCGTATCTCCGGAAAGGCTGCGCGCGATAATCAGACAATCTACAGAGGCCCGCGTGACGGACAGCTTCCTGGTCGCTTGCTGCACGAACTGCTGGGACTACATCGAGCTGAAGCGGGTCGGCAACATCCAGCCGGACAAGTGCCCGAGGTGTGGTAGCCTTTCCGTGGGTTACTCGACAGAGTCGTACGAGACGGTATTCAGCGTGTCCCTCAAAGCAAGAAGCAGGACAGAATTGCGCGGCAAGTACACGAAGACGATAGACATCCTCAGGAGGTCCTCGAAGTTGGTCAACGAGTTTGGAATCGACGCCCTCATCCTGATGGCGGGTAGGGGCATAAGGCTGGCGGAGGCCGGTAGCCTCCTCGAGAAAAAGCAAAAGGAGGGAGGCGACATAATCGACTACGTCATCGAGGGCGAGAGGGAAGCGCTGAAGAGGCGCTACTTCGCGTCTTGATTCAAGGTCGAGGCGGGAGAGCGGACCTTAGACGCTGCGTCCTCCGCCTCGAGCTCGTACTGCATGGAACTGACCAGAAAGTCCAGTCCCCTCTTGGAGGCGAGCGTCCTCACAAGGTCCCTCTCGGTGACCAGAGCAATCCGACCGGTCGGCATGTCGTTCAGCACGAGACCGCCGACGCCGAACGTCGTCATGAGGTTCGCAGCGACCCTGACGTCGTCATCGCTTCCAATCGTGATGACGTCTGCGGTCATAGACTCTGAGACCTTGCGCCCGAACCCGGACGGGGCAGAGCTGTCACCGACTATCCTTATCGTGTGTCGCAGCACGTCCTTGTTCGTGAGCACACCCATGAGGACGCCGTCCTTCGTGCTCACGGGGAGCCTCCTCACTCTCCTTTCAGACATCAATCTCACAGCCTCTGTGAGAGATGAATTGGGGTCGACGGTGGTGACATTGGTGCTCATTATCTCGGAGATGGGCACGTTCAAAGGAGAAGAGCTCGTCCCCATCAGGCTGACAAGGTCGCGGAGCGTGATGATGCCTTCGACGACTCCCAGAAGGTTGACGACCGGGAGCGCTCCCACATTGTAGAACGAGAACTTGTTGATTACCTCCCTGAGACCGTCCCCCGGCTCGACGGCCACGGGCTGGCCGGTCATTATGCGCTGAACGGGAATCTCGAGGGACCTCCTGATGTCTTCTGCCGAGGTGGAGTCCTGGAGCGTGAGGTTCAGGGAATCGACTATGTCCTGGACGGAAATGATTCCCAGGAGCTTCCCGGAATCGGCAATGA
>JAPCJN010000125.1:2418-3854 GCA_027886925.1 Nitrososphaerota archaeon | reverse complement strand
GCCTGAAGTTCCGGTTCTTCATCAGCACGGCGGCTTTCAGGATGCTCTCATTCATGGTGACGCTCACCGTCTGTCTTGAGAAAAGCCACCAGATATCGGAAGTCTTCTCTGGCAATTTGCTACTCCTCGACCTGGACCTCTTGGGGAGGGACGGGCAGCTCGGTCTTCTCGTCCTTGGTCTTGATGACGGTGAACTCGGACGCAAGGACCTGCTCGAGCAGGTCCTTCGGGAGCGAGAACGTCGTGAAGAATTCCCTGAGCCGCGCACCTATCATCGAGAGGTCTTCGTCGTTCAGCTTACGTGACTCGACCAGCAGGGGTTTCGTATACTTGGTGGCGAAGAAGAGTGTAAGGACCCGGGCAAGTAGGACGCCAGGGAGCGTCTTCGAGAGCAGCTGCGGACTGGGATATTCGGCCTTCGCGAGGAGGTCATATGTCTCTTTGGGTAGCGCGCCTTCGAGCGTCTGCGAGTGCAGGTAGCGCAGAAGGTCCTCCCGTTGCGGTATGAGACCCACCTGTTCTTCTTTGACGCTGCCCCGTATGTAGATCCTTCCTCCGACCATCCCTGTCCCTATGTAGTTCCTTGCGGGTTTGTTGGAATCTGCCAAGTTCAGGACGACGACGACCCCGCCCGCCATGTACTCGCCTAGATAGTCGTCCGCCGTTTCGCCGACCATGAGGAGGGGCCGCTCTTTTGCGTACTCCCTCATCTGGATGGCCGCCCGGTTCCCGACGGCTCCGCGGACGAAGATCTTGCCCCCCTGCATGGCCTGCCCCGTCACGTCCCTGCTGTTACCATGGACGACCACCGACCCCGCATGCATCGTGTCAGCGAGGTCGTCCGCCGCGTTGCCAAAGACCTCGAATGAGGCGCCGTCGTTCAGGTTCGCCACGCAATTTCCCGGGAAGCCAGTGAGGACTATCTTGAACGGTTCTGAGCGGCCATCGGAGCGTGTGGATATGCCTGGCCCTTGCAGTTCTCGACCACTACTCCGGGCGCCTTCTCCGAATAGGCTCTCGAGATGGTCTCGTTGATCTCCTTGAACTCCTTCCCGTCGGCGTCCATTCGGACGTAATCCTTCAGGTCCGGCAGGCCACCAGCATCGGCGAGAGCGGCGTTCTGGGTGTCCAGGCTCCTTTCGGTGCCCGCCTCTATCAGACCATCTTTCAACGAGGCGATAAAGAAAGCCCCGGGTTCAGGGGTCCAGACCCTGGCGAATCTCGACCGGTTACGAATCTGGTTCTCTTCGCTGGCGACGTAGAAGTAGTTCTCGTCCTCCCCAAAAAGCAGCGGACGGAACTTAGACCGGTCGGTGAGAGCGATCAGGTATGTGTCGTGCCCGTCGGCATAACCTGCCACCACGGCGAAAGGTCCATCCAGCCTTGCACCTCTGAATCGGTAGAGGAGCGTCCTTGTCCTGGGAGAGATGTTTCTC
>JAPCJN010000125.1:0-2408 GCA_027886925.1 Nitrososphaerota archaeon | reverse complement strand
AGAAGCCTCGCGATGACTTCGCTGTCCGTCCCGACGTGGCTTTTAATCCCCCACGAGTTCAGAAGCTCCATATTAGAGCCGTAGGAGCTGATGTCCCCGTTGTGGACTATTGCGGTGTTCATGGAAGCGAAGGGATGCGACCAGATGGGCAGCGAGCCAGGAGAGTTCGTGGGTTGCCTCGTATGCGCTATCCACATGTCGGCCGCGTCTTTGTGGCCCTTGAGGCCCCACATCTTCGCGACGTCGTCCGGATACCCCACCTCCTTGAACACGGTGAGGTACTTTCCGAAGGAGAATATCCTGCCTTGGAACGTATCGGTAAATAGCGAAGAATTGAGCGAGTCGACCGTGTCTTCGACGGTAGAATCATGGACCGTCTCCCTCGGATATACCATCCCCTCCCAGACGGAGAGGTCCTTTCGGCTCGGGTCGATTACGCGCAGGCTTTGCCGTTCTACCCTTCCGACGCGGTCCTCGAACGAGGAAGCGATGCGCTGCGCAACTCTTTCGTCGGTCACGAAGGCCTGGATTCTGTACGGGGTCACACCGTTCTCGCTTGTGGTCCTGAACGCGGCGTAGCCAGCCCCAAGGTTGCTCCCGCGATACTTGATACAGGATATGCCATCGACCGCTGCATCATCTGGGATGAGGGGGGCGTCGGCCTTCCTGAGCATGCCGAATACGCCACAGCCATCCTTGACTATCGGAATGCCGAACTTTCGGCTGAATGCGATGTCGTCCAGATTCAAGGTTAGTCAGCCCCCGCGGGTTTGACACCCAGCTCCACCCTCAAGGAGGGCTCGAGGTCTATGGACCGGAGCAGTTCTCTGTTACCGGTGAGCGTCGAGTTGATGTTGCTTATTCCTGCTGCACCCGCAAGGAGTTTGATGTCCTTCTGCGTGGCCGCGATGAAATTCTCCAGCCTCTGCTCGGCCCTGGTGTCGAGGACCATCTCGCTGTCGTCCTCTTCGACGCCTATCGCAAGAAGCGCAGCCTTCCCGAACCCTACGCAGTCCGCTCCCAATGCCACGAGCTTGAATATGTCGTCCGAGCCTCGGACCCCGTTGCTTTCGGCGATTATGTTCAGCCGTCCCCTGACCCGCTTCTGCTTTAGCTCACGGTCGAGCAGAGAGACACATGCCTCGACCTGCATGTCCGAACCTGGTTCATCCTCATCAAGGATTATCCCCGCGAACGATTCAGTCGCAGCGACGTTGCGCACGATCGAGGTTATGGCGTCCCAGGAGCTCGGTGCTCGTAGCAGAGTGGTAATTCGAGAGTCAGCAGCGACTGATGCGGGTTTCGAGTCCGCAAGGAAGTGGTCGAGGCTGACACAACGGATATAGGAATCAACGCCTGCCTCGGGGTCCGAGACGACCCTTTCCCGATAACGCTCGAGGATACTCGAAGGGACCCGGCCGACGTCGAGCATGAGGCCCATGGCGCGCGCAGCTCTTGCGAAGATCGTCCTGACGCTCTCGGGAGTATTGGATGGAAGGTGCGTGAAGAAGAACGGCGATGACAACCTGAAGGCGGGTCCCCCGATGTAAGTGGAGATCTCGATCTCCTCTCTGTAAGGGTCGATACTCGGCCTGGTGACCTGGGCCCCATCCGAGACGAGCCAGTCAGATAGGCGGACAGGTTCCTCCACCGTCGGTGGGCTGTTAGTCCCCATGCTGGAGATCTCTGACTCTCCCGGATACTTGCCGGTCGTTCCAGCCATGTCCCGGAGAATCGACACTCTTGTGGCAGGCCACAGCTTCTGACCCTGAGGAGGGAGGGAACGCGAGCGCACCTCCGCGCGGCCGCTGGGGGATGGCCGCTCAAAGCCCAGGATTGATAACGTCTCTTCGTTCATCGAGCGATGTTCGAGCAGGTCTCTGCGCCCTCTCACCGAGGCTATGTCGGTGACGCCCATCTGGTCCATCAGCGCTCTCATCTCGTCGGTCCAGCCGTTGATCAGGTTGACGGTCCACTTGATGGACTGCTGTAGGGAGAGCGTCCTCGCCTGGTTGGGGGCTATCTTGTTGGTGAGCACCGCAGGGCAGTAACCGATGTGGCACTTGTGGACCATCAGGCATCCGAGGGCCATCAGAGTCGCCGTGCCGAGGCTCGTGATGTCCGCTCCGAGGGCCATGAGCTTCAGCGAATCCTCAGGAGTGCTCACCCTTCCGGCGGCTATCACCGTGAAGCGGTCTCTGAAGCCTTCCTTCTTGAGTATCGCATCTACTGAGGCCGTCGCGAGCTCAATCGGGATGCCGACGTTGTCCTTTACGACCGAGGGCGCAGCTCCTGTACCCGCACCGGCGCCATCGATGATTATGCCGGCCGCACCCATCCTCGCGATGCCGGACGCGATGTAGGGGATGTAGTTGGTCGCGCCGACCTTCACGAAGACAGGTTTCCTC
>JAPCJN010000124.1 GCA_027886925.1 Nitrososphaerota archaeon | reverse complement strand
GCTCCTTTCATTGGGCGACTGCAGTCTGCAACATTTCTTGAAGTGCGTGAGTGAACATCGGCGCCACAGGGACGATGTGCTTCGTTATTGGTTCCTTGTTCTTCACGGTGTCAGTTGTGACAATCCTTGAAACGCCGGCCTGTGTCAGCCTCTCGAGCGTCGACATGGGTACCCTGTCCCCTGGCGCCTTCCGCTTGTGGTTTATCGCGTGTGTGCATGCCAGAGTGATGTCGCCTCCTCCGTGTTCCCTCAACCAATTCGATACCTTCGCTATTGTCGTCCCTGTGCCGACCATGTCGTCGAAAAGTATCAGCTGGCGGCCCCCTAGGTGAGGGACGTTCCTGCCTGAAGCCAACGAGACGGAGACGTCGTCCTTTTTCCTGACCTTGTCGAAAAGTATGATGTCGTCCTCCGACGCCTGAAAGAAGTTTTCCACCGGCTTCGCGACCGGTCTGTGGCCTTTGTCTGGGATGACGATTATGGGCTGGTCAATCCCCAGCTTATCCTTTGCATATCTTGCGAGCGCCTCAGTTGCCGTGAGGTTATACATTTGCAGCTCCGAACCATCTATGGCGATCTGGCCTATCTCGGTCTGCTCGAAGTTCACCCTACCTACGCTCCGCCAAAAGTGGACGTCGATCGTGAAGATGCGGTCCACCTTCATGGCCTTAATCGCACGGAGAATCGCCCTGATGCTCAGCGCCTCTCCGGGGTGGAAGATCTTGTCTTGCCGGGCGTGCACGAGATAAGGGATCACGAGTTCAATGTATCCGACCCGTTGCTGCCTGAGCGCGTCAAGGGTGAGCAACATCTCTATGAAGTGGTGGTTCTCCATCGGGACGGTGGTCTGGACGTAGATTACGTGGGACCCCGCCAAGTTCTCTTTGATTCTGTCGAGGGGAAGCCTGACGTAGACTTCACTGTCCGCGAAGTCCTCGGCGTAGACGTCGATGGCCTCTCCAAGCCCCAACCCCTTTGCGATCCCACGCGCGATAACACGTGAATTCCCCGCTTTTCCCCCGAAGACGATGACCTTGCCGTTGTTCATAGGTATCCCTCGGCGCTCATGGTGGAATCGTAGACGGGCGCTTGCCATAGACATTTAATGGTTGTGAAGAGCAGACAGGTGAATGCAGGATGCTATCGAGACAGCAGTTATATTCCTAGGAAATTAGACATCCCCATGGGACTAAAGATCATCATTCAAGACGATGACGGGAAGGTCTTAGGAATGATTGATGCCACAAATCGAGGCAAGGAGAAGCCGTTCAGCTCGGGGTCGGCCGGCTACCACGTAAATGGTAAGGCCAGCCTGCCTTCCGTCATCGACGGCGAGAACAAGCCTCATCAAATCAATTGCAGCATGGTCGAGATAGGGACCAAGGGAAAGTTCGAGCCGACGAAGAAAGCATAGTCGCTCCAACTGCGCTTTTCGAGCGCTAGGACGACTGGATCCTTCCTAAGGAATACCCCATCACGAAAAGCCCCAGAATGAGAAACCCAACCCCGAGGCTCACCGCGAGCCAGTTCAAGTTCCACCACTCCAGGGGGGTATAGTTTCGCCCTCTAGAGTCTGGTTTCTTTTGGGTCCCTTCCTCGTGCTTCCTTCCCAGGAAAGGGACATAGACGTGGCTTTCGCCGCGCCGCACGGCGTCGAAGGCAAAGTCGGCACCCCAGAACCCGAACGGGATCAGGAATGCTCCGAGGAGGGATGAGAAGACGGCAATTATGAAAGAAAAGAAGTAGTTAAGGGTCGAAAACGCCAGCGCGTAGAACCCGACGACAAGGACGACGAGGGCGACTGAAAGGACATACTCGAACGTCAGTGCGTCCCTCTTGACCATTGTAATTCAGCTGACCCGGTCCGCCCTGAGGGCTGAAATCCCTTCCGGTCAGGCCGTAGAGGGGCCAGGTTCAGATTTCTTGTGTGATATTCCAAGGGCTTCCCAGTACGTCGCGGGCGCCCCTATGTCTATCCATGATTCGTCGGGTCTCAGCTCGACGCCGAGCACTCTCTTGCCTCTCCGAAGGAGCGTCTGTATCCCGTCGGTCAGTTGCATCTCTCCGCCCACTCCTGTGCCTGCATGTTCTATCGCCTCGAAGATGGAAGGCCTGAAAAGATAGACCGGAGTCACTGCAACGTTCGACTTTGGAACTTTGGGCTTTTCGATTATCTCGTCGATCGTAACCAAGCCGTTCGAGCCCCTCCCCGTAGCCACGCCATACTCGCGAGGGTCTTGGACCCTCCTTAGAGCCAGAGAGCATTCGGTCTCGTCGCCGAACGAGGCGAGAAGGCGGCGGAGGTGGCCGAAGTCTGTGCAGTACACGTAGGCGTCTCCGGCGTGGACTAAGAATGGCTCGTCTCCTGCGAACACCCTAGCCTGCAGCACAGCGTGGCCGAAGCCCAGCGGAACCGGCTGATTGACCCACATTATGCTGGCTCTCTCAATGCGTTCGTAGAACCTCTCGAGCGCCGACGCCATGGCCGCCTTAGGCGCTGCCGCTCCGCCGTCACCCTTCCCTGGGCTCAGTCTCCTGACGTAGTCGGTGTCCGGTGTGAAGTGGTCCTCGATTGCCCTCTTCCCGCGTCCGACTACGAAACAGAACTCTCTGATTCCAAAGTCGAACAGCTGCTCGAACACGAGCTGGACGAGCGGCTTGATGCAAAGCTCGCCGCCCTCGTTCGCGAAGACCGGCAACATCTCTTTTGGCTGGACCTTCGTAGCGGTGAGTAGTCTCGTCCCGAGCCCGGCGACGGGGATGACCGCCTTGATGTCTTTGGGAATCATCCGGGGTCACCAGGACCAGGGGAGCGACGAAGAACCCTCAACGTGGCCGAACTTTCGGACTGGACTCTTAAGCCTTGTCGGCGGCGACAAACTTCATCCCCAGGTCTTCGCCTGTTCAGCGTTCTCGAGGGGCTCGATGGACATCGCGCCCGTCCGAGCGTCGTACTTCATGAAGGCGGCCCTTTGAATAGAAGCCGCCGCCAGATTGCGGAAATCGTATCTCTCGGCAGCTTCTAAGACTGTTTCTACGTTCATCCTTGTCTTAGGATGCCTGCTGACTATGGAGCAGCAGTCTTTGTACTCCTCGATAGACGACCCGTAGGTGCCGATGGCCTCGGCGAGCCTGATTATCTCAGCCTTGTCGTATCCCACCAACGGCCTGAGGGTGGGAATCGAAGCTCCTGCGTCGATGCACGCTAGGTTGTAGAGCGTCTGTGATGCGACCTGGCCGAGGTTATCGCCCGTCGACAGAGCTACCGCGCCTATTTTCTCCGCCAGCTGTTCTGCGACGATCCTCATGAAGTGCCTGAACACTATCGGCTCGTACTCCGGCCTCAGGTCGGCGGTCGCCATCTGGTAGTCGTCGAAGGGGACCAAGACCAGCCGCACGCCTCCGATGCCGAACTTTGCGAGGATCTTCGCCAATTTTGGCATCTTGGTCTCCATTATCTGCTCCGCGCTTGGGGCGACGAAAAAGTGTAGGTATGTCAAGTCGCATCCCCTCTTCATCATCAGCCAAGCGGCGACGGGCGAATCGATTCCTCCCGAGAGAAGATGCAAGACCTTCCCCGTGACCCCGACGGGGAGGCCGCCGGGGCCCCTCTCTTTGGACGTATAGACTAGCATGCGGTCGTTAAGGACGTCGACGAAGAGCGTCGCTTGTGGGTTAGACAGATCAACTCCTAGCCCGGTCTCGGTCTTGAGGTGGTCTCCGAGCCTTATCGCCAGCTCCTGGGAAGAGAGCTCGAAGTTCTTGTTGGCCCTCTTCGCGGTCACCCTGAACGTCGTCGGGCTCGAGCGCTCTCGGAGCGCGGCCAAGACCCCGACGGCCACGCGCCTGACGCCGTCGTAATCGAGCGGGGCCTCGACGACTTCTGCGAACCACGCCACCCCGAAAGCGTCCCTAAGCGCCGCCATGGCCATCTGCTTCAGGCCGGGAGAGTCCTCAAGGTGGATGATCAGGCGCTGGTCGACGAAAGCTAGGTTGGCACCTCCCAACCTCTCGAGCTTTTCTCGGAGGTTCCTTTCCAGAAGCGCCTCGAAATAGGAGCGGTTGGCACCCTTGGTCCCTATCTCGGCGTAGTGGACTACCAAAGAAGTCGTAGAGTCCATTTCTGTCTCGGCGTCGCCGATCCTGAATATAAAAGAGGGCTCTAGACTGAGAACTGGTGCCGACGGCGGCGGTCGACCGTCTCTCATGGGACTCTATCAAAACCGCTGCAAGAATGGTTTTCAAGGCCTAAGAGTCGGCCTGACGCATATGGCAAGCGGCAGGAAGTCGTTCCACATCCCAGGCTCGTCCAGGCACCTTCCCCCGAACTAGGAATTCCACGCAGAGCACCTCGCATTGCAACTCAAGGTCGACCTCGAGAAGAAGCGAGTCGAGGGGAGCTGCACGACGAGGCTTGTCCCGATCAGGAGAGACACCAGGGTGCTCCACCTCGACGCAGAGGAGATGAAAGTGCTCGGCGCCTCCCTGGATGGAGCGAAGGTTCCTTTCGAACACGACGGGAGAGTCTTGAGCGTCTTGCTTCCGAACCCGCTCCCCCAATCGTCGCACGAGCTGAAGGTGGACTACTCTGCCGAGCCCAAGCAGGGCGTGTACTTTATCTCGCCCGATGAAGCCTTCCCAGACAAGCCCGTCCAAGCTTGGTCGCAGGGAGAGCCCGAGTTCTCGAAGTTCTGGTATCCTTGCCGTGACCACCCGAACGACAAGTCCACGTCCGAGATGGTCCTGACGGTTCCCGACGGCTACCTGACCATATCGAACGGAAGGCTAGTATCCGAACTCAAGAGCCCCACCCCGGGATGGACGACATACCACTGGAAGGAAGAAGTCCCACACTCGAACTATCTGAACTCGTTCGCGGTCGGCAAGTTCGCGTCCGTCGAAGAAGAAGCGGCCGGAGTCCCGTTGCAATATTACTTCCCAGAGTCGAAAAAGGACGATGCGGCGAGGCTCTTCGGCCTCACCGCCGACATGCTGAAGAAGTTCGAGGCTTTGACTGGGACGAAGTACCCGTTCGAGAAGTACTCGCAGGTGGCGGTGCATGACTTTATCGTCGGAGGGATGGAGAACATCAGCGCCACGACGCTCACAGACACGAGGTTCCCGGACGCTAGGTCGGAGGAGGACTATGCAGGACGCTACTCGAGGCCAGACCGAAACCACATCGAGTTGGTTGCGCACGAGCTCGCCCACATGTGGTTCGGAGACCTCGTGACGGCGAAGCACTGGTCTCACCTTTGGCTCAACGAAGGCTTCGCGACGTATTTCCAAGCCCTCTACACCGAGAGGAAGTTCGGGGTCGACGAGTTCGGGCACGACATGAAATCGAAGGCGGAGACATACTTCGAGGAAGATGAGACGATGTATCGGCGGGCGATAGTGGACGACGACTACGTCTTCGCGGACGATGTCTTCGACGCACATTCATATGAGAAGGCAGCCTGGATGATCCACCAGATCAGGTTCATCCTCGGAGACGAGCTGTTCTTCGACGCGACGCGGGAATACCTGAAGAGGTTCGCCCGCGAAAACGCGGACACGCACGACTACATGAAGGTGCTCGAGGAGAAGAGCGGCCTCTCGCTCGAGGGGCACTTTGAGCAGTCCTTCTTCAAGTCGGGGCATCCCGAATTCGACGTCAGCTACTCTTGGGACGACTCGACCAGCCTCGCCAAGGTAAATATCAAGCAGACCCAGCAGACC
>JAPCJN010000019.1:14957-27493 GCA_027886925.1 Nitrososphaerota archaeon | reverse complement strand
GGGAGCATGCGCTTCCTCCTCCGATGAGCTTGTTCCAAATCGAATACAGGGTTGCGACCGCGTAGACGGGGTTGTTCTTTAGGTCCTCCGCGAGCAGCGCGGCATAGGTGTCAGCCTCGTCTGGCGTGACGCCTAATCCAGAAAGGGTAGCAGTTCGTTTGTCGATGGGACTGGACAGATAGAAACTGACCGACGCCTGCGTCAGCCCGAGCAGGCTAGCGATTCTTCCCTGCGAAAGGCCGTCCTCCTTCAGCTTCCTGGCCACGAGCGCGCGCATCGCAGGCAAGAATGAGTCCACCATCACCTCGCAAGGAGGATGCATCAATAAGCCATTTATGAGGTCATTTATAAGAACCTTCGGAAACCTGGACGGCCGTGGCCAGGACTGGAGCCAGCGACGCTCTTCAAGGCAAAGCATCCGCGGAGGCGGACGGTGCGGGCGAAGCCTCCGCCACGGGCCCTCCAGGTGCGTCGGAGGAAGGGGCGACCATCGTGGTGGCGAAGACTCCAGCCAGCCGCAGGCTGGCCCTGGTGGGGGTGTTCTCGGCCCTGATAGCGGTCGGCACGATAATCTCGGTCCCTTTGCCTCCGCCAGTTTTTGAGATAACGTTGGCACCCGCGATATACCTCGCGCTCGCGGCGTTGGCAGACAAGTGGGACGGTTTCACGGCGACAGCCGTGGGAGGGTTCGTCGGCGAGCTCTACAACATAACGACGAAGCCCGGAGGATCCCCGATCTATCCGTTCGGGATGGTTTGGGCCAGGGCTCCCGAAATCCTGATCGTGGCGTGGGCGGCGAACAAGGGAAGAAAGACGCTCGCGCTCGCGATGGTCGCAGCCACGGTCTATGAGACGTTTGCATTCCTTGTGCCCGACTGGCTCTTCTACACCTATGGCCTTTTCGGCTATGGCAGTCCCACGGACTTGTACTCGGGCCTAAGCCTGGCCCTCTCCGACCTGGCCACCCTCGTTGACCTCGCGTTCATCCCAATCGCGTTCGCTATTATCGCCGGCGCGAGGCCCACGTTCAGACGGCTTGGGTTCGCACCCCTCCCCTCCTCGAGGCAGGCATTGAGCAAGCCGGGCGCATGACAGTGGGGATGTCGGGACAGCTCGGGAAAGTCCCACGCGAATTTCTCGAGGACGTCGTCTTCAAGAACCTGGGGGCCGACCGAGACTCGGTGCTGACCAGTCCCGGCCACGGGCTCGACAACGCGGTGATTTCGTTGGGCGAGAGCCGGGTGCTGATAGTCACGACCGACCCGCTTTCGATAATCCCATCCATCGGCATCAGGGAGTCCGCCTGGCTGAGCGTCAACCTGCTCGCTTCCGACCTCGCGACCAGCGGGGTCATGCCACAATTCGCCGCTCTGGACCTCAACCTCCCCCCTGAGCTCGGCCCGGACGAGCTCGAATCCTATGTCAGCGCGATAGGCGACGAGTGCAAGAGGCTGGGCATAGCCATAGTGGGCGGACACACAGGCCGGTATCCCGGTTCCGGTTACACGGTGGTGGGAGGAGGGACGATGTTCAGCGTGGCAGCGAGGGATTCCTACGTGACACCCGCGATGGCGAGACGGGGCGATGCGGTGCTCATAACAAATGGGGCCGCGACAGGCGCCACTGCGGTTCTCTCGAACGCGTTCCCTCGCACCGTAGGTGAAATCGTCGGCAAGGCCCTCCTCAACAAAGCAAAGTCTCTACTGCGCGACTGCTCCACGGTAGAAGATGCGCTCGTCGCGGCGTCACTGGGCCTTCGCGAGAAGGTGACCTCCATGCATGACGCGACTGAGGGGGGAGTCCTGGGAGGCCTCTACGAGCTATCATCCGCCTGTGGGTGCTCTATCCAGGTCGACCGCGAGAAAGTCCACGTGTCAAAAGAAGTGGCCTCCGTTTGCGGCGTGTTCGGGCTCGACCCTCTCACCTCATTGAGCGAGGGCACCCTCATCATAACGTGCGACCCTAGAGCCGTCGAAGAGGTCCGGTCGGCCCTCGCCAAAAAGTCAATCCCTAGCTTCGCGGTCGGAGAGGTCCGCGCGAGGAGCGGGAGGCCTCGCTTGTGGGTCTCTTCTGGCGGTTCGAAGCCGCAAAGCTTCCAGCCGCCAAGCTCGGACGCCTACTGGGAGGCCTATTCGGAGGCGGCCGCCAAGGGGCTCCGTTGAGCCTTGAAAGGTTCAAGAACGACTGCGGGTGCGTCCGCTCCCAGCAGCGCAACCACTCTTGTCTACAGCAGATATCGCGGCGGCCTTCATAAAGCAACTCACGGCGGAGGAGTGGCAGACCCTAAGAGGGTTGGAGAGGTGCGAGCTAGGGGAATCGACGACCTCGGCGGAGGCGATAGCGAAGATATCACGCCAGCCCATGGAGCGGGTCGCCTTCGCCCTGACCGAGCTCGGCAAGAAGCGGCTCATCGGGACTGCGGGCAGGAACTATAAGCTCTACACTCCGGCCGTCGACCTGCTGGCACTGAAGTACTACGCAGACAAGGACTACGCCCACGCGCTGGGGAAGCTAATAGCGAAGGGGAAGGAGTCTGATGTCTTCGAGGTCCTCTCCGGGAAGAGCGAGCTGTTCGCCCTCAAGCTCTTCCGTCTCGGGAGGACAAGTTTCCGCGACGTCACGCGCAAGAGGCGTTCGGACAGCAGGCAGGCGAACACGTGGCTGCGCAGCAACTACCAGGCCGCGGACCGGGAGTTCCGCGCGCTCTCGAGGCTCGCATCCGTCACGAAGGATGTCCCTGTCGCAGTGGCGTGCGACAGGCACACAGTGCTCCTCAGAGAACTTCCCGGCGTGAGGCTCACTAACAGGCCGGAGCTCTTGGACGTAAACGGGGTGCTCAAGGAGATATTCGGGACGGTCAGGGACGCCTATCAGGGTGCGGGGATGATCAACGGCGACTTGTCAGAGTACAACGTGCTAACCGACGGGGCTCGAGTGTGGCTCATCGACTGGCCCCAGTGGGTGAGCCGAGACCATCCGAACGCCGAAGAGCTGCTCAAGCGGGACATCAGCGCGATAACCAAGTTCTTCGCTAGGAGCTATGGGCGTGTAGTCAATCCCGAGGCCGTTTATGGATACGTCACTGGAGAGAGACGTTTCCCCGCGATTAGAAGAGGATAATCCTCTTTTCTAGGATGAGGTCAGTGATGCCGCGGATGTCCGCCAACGAACTGTCGAGGACTTGTTCGATCTGTTGCTTCACCGCATCCATCTTCTTGCCGTCGTCCATGACGACGGCCGCACTTGCTATCTGGGGCTGGTCGATCGGGCTTCCTATTCTGCTGAGTATCCTGACGTATACCTCCTTGACGCCTTTCACCTCTTCGACAATTTGTTCCGCAGCGTGAAGCGCAACGGCGTTGTAGAGCTTGCCCGTGTGGTTGACCGGGTTCTTCCCCGCGGTAGCCTCCATCGAGTATTGGCGCATCGGCGAGATCAGGCCGTTCACCCTGTTGCCCCTTCCGGTGTTTCCGTCGTCGCCCTGCTCTGCGGAGGTCCCCGTGACAGTAAGATAGTAGCTCCCTCTTTTGGGGTCGTCACCGCTGTTGACCTTGACGTTCACGTCGAGGCTTGATTTTGCTACCAGGCGGTCTACCTCCTCCCTAACGTCATCCATTATGCTTGCGTACTCGCTTGCGTCCTTGATTTTAGAGCTGACCATGGCTGCCGCGACCGTGACGTTCAGCTTGTTGCCTAGCCTCATGCCCATGACCTTGACGTCCTCGCCGACGGCAGGGTACTTTTTCTTGAACTTCGGGGAGTTTAGCAGCTGTTCGATGTCGAACACCACTCTCTCGGTCGGCGAGAGCGGAGCGAAACCGACGCCTACGGACGTGTCGTTTGCGACGGGCATGAGTTTCTTTCTCAGGAACACCGCGACAAGGTCTGGCGACCCCGCCCTGATCATCGTCTCGATACGCACGTGTTTCTTCGGATCGAGGAAGCGCATCGTAGAGCGGATGTGATCCTCGATGGCCTCTCTGGCAATCTTCTCAACAGGGACTGTCTCGTTCTTACCCTTGAAGGGCACGACGTCGGTCGCCCTGCCTGCCACGAGGATGTAGATCGGGTCCATCACGTTGCCTCCGCCGAACGCCGCGTGAGACTTGCCTCCCACCAGGAGGCCCTTGTCGACGTTGTGGTGGAAGATTACTCCGAAGTTGTCGAGGTAGTATTTTGACAGGGCTATCGAGACGGCCTCGCAGGCGCCGTCGATGATGCTGTCAGGGTGACCTATTCCCTTCCTTTCGACGATTTCTACCTGCAGGTCGGATACACAATCAGGTAATTGTTCCGAATGGATGGATCTTCCCATTTCTATATGCAACTCGCTACCAAAATACATCTGATCAAGTGACGGATCTAACTCACAGGGTGCTTTCGAGTCTTACGTAGAGGACGTTGTCTCCTCTTATGACGACTTTGCCATAGTTCGCCGTTATCCTACCGTTTTCAAACTCCTCAGCGTCCGTCAGGATGACGTTCATGTAAGGGTCCACGTTTGAAACCTTGCCCCTGTATTCGATGTCGTTCTTCAGTCGGATCGACGCTTTCTTGTTGATTGCTTTTTGCAGGACAGCAAGAGGCCTCTTCGGCATTTGTGGCGCAGAGTTCACTTTGGAGCTTTTCGACGTGAGTTTCGTCGTAGATAAAAGGGTTTTCAGTGAAATCGCGAAAATGAGAAAACCGAGTCGATGGTCCGCGTGAGAGCGGTGGAAGCTCGACGCCTTGAAGACTCATATCTGCCCGACCGCAATCGGCGAGCCGCGCGTGGCTCCAGACACTCCCGATGGAATCGGCGATCAAAGCGGGCTCAACGGCGACCTGATAACCATCAATCTGACGAGGGCCATCGACATCTCGCGTCATGCCAATCTCCTGAACTCTGGCTCGGCGGCCATTGACACCATGCTGGGCGGAGGCTTCGAAGAGGGGAAGATCACGGAGGTGTTCGGTGCCAGCAATAGCGGAAAGACTCAGCTCGCATTTCAAGCGGCGGTGATGGCATCAACACGAGGATGGAAATCCGTCTTCGTCGATACAGAATCCACTTTCAGGCCAGAGAGGATCGAGGACATCGCAAGGGCCAAGGGGCTGGACGCGAAAGCGGCGTTGGAGAGCGTCTTCGTGGTGAGAGCCCGCGATGTCGAAGACCAGGTCAAGGTACTCGCAAGGATGAGCAGCGACCCGCGCGTCAATTCTGCCAAGCTGGTCATAGTGGACACGGTCACAAAGAATTTCTCACTGGAGTTCCCGGAGAGGGTCGGAAAAAGGCAGTCCGCGCTGGGAGTCTATCTCAATGGCGTAGCGAGGGACGCCTTCCTGCACCGGAGGATTGCGATTCTGACGAACAGGGTCGCGTCGGTCACGCGGGGCGGGGAGACGCGAGACGTCAATCTGGGTGGCCTCACGCTCCAGCGGTTTGTTGGCAAGTCTGTGAGGTTGGAACGGAGAGGGTCAAACGTCTATGCGAACGTGGTCAGCGGTCGAGACGAAAGGAAGCCCATCATGCTGCAGATAGGCGAAAGAGGTTTCGGTTGGTGACGACGAGGCACGACGCTCAGGGGTTCTGATAATCGAGCACTCAAATCGCGATGATGTGGCAACCCCACCCCCAGCGTCACTAGTACCCGGCGTCCTCGAGCGTCGTCGAGAGCGCCTGTCCCATCCTCCTATACCCTTCGACGTCAGGATGAATCCCGTCGGGACTAGAGGCCAGAAGATCTGGATTGAGATCGTCCCGGACAGCGAGGTTTGTGTCGCAGAAGAGCCTGCCCGCAGCATTCGATGTCGTCTTGATCCATTGATTGAGGTCCCGTATCGACCGTGACTCTTCTCTGCTCGCGATGTTGTAAGGGAGGACCGTGGTCGCAACAGCGACGATGCCATTGCGTCCGGCAGACTCATACATCGCCTCCAAGTTGCGCTTTATCGACTCGATGGTTCGTCCCTGGTATATGTCATTCACACCTGCCAAGATGATCACCATCGTGGCCTTTTCCGCGACGACGTCTCTTTGGAACCTGGAGAGAATCTCGTCAGACCGCTGCCCGTTTATCCCTTGGTTCAAGACCACCCACTCCGGGTGGGCCCTCATCATCCAGTAGCAATATTGGCTCTCCGGGTTTCCTCTTCCCTTCGGCGGGGCCTCGATGGGCGAGGCGAACCCAGGGGTTCCCGCCGTGGTCGAGTCACCGAGCCCCACGATCTTCCTACTTGCAACCATCAGCGCGCCCAGCTCGCACTAGAGAAATAACTGTTTTATTTCTTCCAACAGTGCCCGTATGGGCGCAAACCCCACGTGACGCAAGGGATTAATCTTAGGAAGACGGGTCGGTGCGTGTAACTTCTGGTTGTCGCAAATCGGAGACTTATGCCACACGCAAAATCGGACGGGCGAATCGGATTCATACGGGTGGAACCCCCCGACCGTGCCTTGGGTTCTTGCCAAGGTCATCGATTCCTTGGCATCAGGCGTAAGTAGACTTGGGTGGAAGTAGCAGGGAGAGCCTCGGCATCGTTGTTCGAGAAATCCGCTGAAAGAGGCCCGATGTTCTCAAGGTTTCGAAGGCACGCCATGATGAAGGCGGACCTGCTGTTGACGTTGGTCACAATCGTTTTTCTCGTGCTTCTTGTCTTAGCAGGCGGCACCGGCGCGCTTACTCACATAGGCGCCACGTCATCGACGACGACAGGGACCCCTTTCTCACGGCCCCCTCCCGCCGCGACGGCAGCTGAACGTCTTCCGAACAGCGGGGAACCTTCGTGCAACTACACAATCTCCCAGCAAGGGACGGCCCTTGTCGCTACAGGGCACTCTGGGTCAGGAACGAAGACGGCTGCAAGCCCGGACATGGGAGCTTTTCTAAACACTCTTCTCGCATCGCACGAGACGCTCTGCGTCGCCGCGGGAACCTACGCGGTGAACACCGAGATACAGATCAGCCATTTGGAGGGAGTGAGGTTGAACCTCGTACCCGGTGCTATCATGGAGGCCGAGTCCGGCAACAGGCTCCTGCTTGTCATTTTCAGCCCTGACACCGTGATCAGAGGCGGGGAGTGGGTCGGTCCGGCGACAGGAGTAGGGGCGGGGATCAGGATACTGTATGCGAGCAACAACACCGTCGTTGAAAACGCCGACATAAGCAGAGCAGGATGGGACGGGGTATTCGTCTACGAGTACATCCGACCCAGCTTCAACGTCTCGATTGTGGATAACATCATTCACGACAACGGCCGATACGGCGTGCAGGTATATTCGAAGACGCCATACGGGATGACGGGCACGGTAATCTCTGGGAACGTCGTGCTCGACAACGCGGTTGGAGGCATCTACACCAACGGGGTAGCCGACGTCACCGTCATCCAGAACGTCGTGAGGAACACGGTGGGGAACGGCCCCGGGGACATCGGGATAGGGGTCACCAACGCGTACAACGACACTGTGACACTGAATCAGGTCGACCACATGGCTTGGTTCGGGATACAGGCGTTTTACAACAACTACACCGTCATCTCCGACAACATATCGAAGTTTAACGCGGGGGGCTGGGACCAGTCAGGCATAACGAACGACCACAGCTCGTACTCCATCCTGGCGGGGAACGTCGTCGAATCGAACGGCAAATTCGGCATATATGTGGAAAGGTCATGGAACGTCACAGTCAGCGGAAACGTCGCGAATGATAACCTCGGGTACGGAATAGGGTTCTACCATGGGACCATGTCGACGACTGGTCGCAGCGCGATTGTGGGGAACGCCTGCAGTTTCAACAGCCTCGGAGGAATAGTCCTCAATTCGGCGGTTGAAAACGTGATTTCGATGAACCGATGCAGTGATAACTCAGGAGCAGGGATACTGCTCTACAACGACCCTGGCCAGGCGGGATCGACGGGGAACGTAATTTCTGACAACTGGCTGGGCACTGAGGGGGGCTCGCCGCAGGCTCAGATGTTCGGCATAAGGGAAACGAACGACTCTAGTCGTAACACTCTGATATCAAATGTGATGGTCAACGACACGGTGGCGGCGACGTTAATCCTCGAACCGGGTGCGTCAGCCCCTCCGTGAGCGCCCCGTCCTCGCTCGTCCATCTCCCACACAGTCCGCGATTCGTCTTTCATCGAAGGGCCGGGCCTAAGGCAGTAGATTCACGCCATCGGAGAAGGGGTCCGGTCGCGTGGGATAGAGGCCGGTGCGATTTTCCCAAGGTTTGGATGGTAGGGGGACTAAATATAGGACCGTTTCCTAATTCGGCTTAGGGTATCGCAAGATGGGCAAGACTATGATGGTGACCGTCGCCGCCATCACTCTCCTTATCATCGTCGGGCTGGCCGGGATCAACTACCTACCAACGGGGGTGAACCACCAGCCTGTCGGCGCCTCAACGGGCTCAGCGACCACGTCGACAGCGTCGCCGGTCGGCAGCACCGCTTCGGGCGAAGCAGCGAGGACTGTGACGAATTCTGCAGGGTCCTGGCTCCCCGACGACCCGGCCTTCGGGAACAGCTCGAAAATCGACTACCCCCCTGACTATAGCATCCTTGCGAATTTCACTCTCGGCCTGGTAAACAAGGACAGAGTCTCTGCCGGCTTGGGTCCGGTGACTCTGAGCAACGTGCCGTCTGGCCAGCAGCACGCAGACTCCATGGCCTACTACGGGTACTTCAGTCACTGGGACAATCAAGGATACAAGCCCTACATGCGCTACACGCTCCTCGGCGGGACAGGGAGCGTCGAAGAGAATGCGGCACTGAACTACTGCAACACGTCCCCGGCCGACTCGCCGAAGCCGACCTCTGCTCCTTGCTCTCTCAAGACGGTCGAGAACGCGATTAACAGTTCGGAGTGGGAGATGATGAACAACGACACGGTGTGTTGCAGTGGAGGGCACCGTAGCAACATCCTGGGACCTATACACAACCGCGTGTCCGTAGGAGTTGCATACAACTCGACGACGGTATTCCTCGTAGAGGATTTTGAGAACAGCTACATCAGCGCTGGATCGGTCCAGCTCTCAGCTGGTGTCGTGACATTCCTTGGCTCGTTGCAACAAGGTGGGTCGAGCTGGATGGGACACGCTTCAGGCGCGGAGATCACGGTCTACCACGATCCCATGCCCAGCGATATCAGTGTCAACAAGCTGAGCTTTTTGCCTGTGTGTGACAAGTACAATGAACTCAACGAACCCACTGGTTGTCAGTATCAGGGCGCCTACAACCCCGGCACCCAGATTTCCACCGTCTTTCCGCCCTGCCCGGCGAATCACACCTGCGCCGGAGGCAACTACACTTATGCACAGTCATGGCTGGAGAACTCCGGGAACTTCGAAATCGTCTTCCCATTCAATGAGCTGCAGTCCGCTTACGGGAGCGGGGTGTACACGTTCTACCTTTGGCCGGCGGCGAGCGCGCCTGAGCCGATAACGAGCCTGAGTGTCTTCGTCGGCGGTGCGTAGTACCCTCCTAAATGCGGCTTGCTCGGCCACCCTCCATGAAGACCGGCCGTCTTTTCTGCGGCGGCTTCGGCATAGTCCCAGAGCAGTGAACGCTGCGATGCCGACGACGAACATGTGTGAGGAGAAATCGCCTGTTTATCCTTTGAGGTGAAGACGCACTAGGTCTGGCAGAGGTGGAAAATCTTACGAATTCCAGAACACCTTGAAATTCGCGAGTCAGGACACTTCGTAGACGGTCAGGCAGTGTCGCGGACGATGGAGCGGTTCCGGAATGCCAAAGTGAACGAGAATGTTGCCTGGCGCTATCGGGACCGGGATCGAGACAACCGCTCCATGTTAGTGTGCCGTTCCTGACTGGGTCCAGACCCGACAGCCAATGCGCGCCTTCGGAGAGCGAGAGTAGCTGAACCGCTGAAGACGCTGATTGAAATTCGAATCGTAAGCTGTAATAGCCGAAGTCTCAGGGCCACACGCTATGAATGGGCAGCCAAAGGCGAGCATAAGAACCACGAGGAGCATTATTGTCGCGACCTTCGAAGCCAGCCTCGATGCTTGTCGGTTAGGAACATCATCATCTTCCATTCGGGAGTCGAGCCCGTGACAGGTTCCGGCACTTATGGCCTGCTTCTCATCGTAACAATCACCTGGATTTTGACATTGGCAGAATCCTATGTCTTTTTCGGAGTCGTCAGGCCTCTGGCGCCCAACATTCATGAGAGCGCTGCGTCGGCCCTTCTCAAAATCGCCGCCACGATCGTTTTGGTGCTAGTCTGGGCTGGTGCGATGGTCTACATGAGGTCGGTGTTCATGAGGAGGGCCCGTCCCTTGCCGAAGTCCTGATCATACGGAATATCGTGCTTTGGTGCGCGATGTCTCAAACCCGGCCATTGGTGGGACGCCAATGGCAGGTCGTTGGAACGCATATGCGAGTCAAAAGCGTCGAGAGGACGCCCTGATTATGAACGAGCCTAGACGACGAGCACCTCGCTTCTGTCTGAAGAAAAGCGCGTTTCTAGACGCGTTGAGATCACATCGATGGCATCCAAATAGCAAGCGGCCGACAAGGATCCTCCGTCTGCGGGTTGTTCATACGGTAAGCATTTAAGCAAACTTG
This sequence comes from Nitrososphaerota archaeon, assembly GCA_027886925.1. The sequence continues at coordinate 16,921 of JAPCJN010000019.1, read as the reverse complement.
TGCAAAGCACACGCGATGCTTTCTAGTAGCATGATAAAAGAGGAAGTTGACCTGATAATCGAGTCTTTGACTAACGCGAAACTTGAAGATGCTAGGCAGAGGTTGACTCATCTGGCACCGCAGGTCTCGTCGGAGTACGGGAAGGGAGCGCTCCTCGCGCTGAACGGCATAGTCAACGTGACGGAGAACAGGACGCCAGAAAAGATGGCTGACGCCGACAAGATACTCAGGGCGGCCGAACGGATTCCTAAGATCCAGATGATGGACGACCTAGACAAAGGTTACCTTCAGACCATTAACAAGTGGGCGAAGAGGGTCAAAGAGTCAAGTAAGTGACGCCTAACGTAAAGAGCAATATCCAGCTGAAGATGAAAAGCAGGGCGAAGCTCCCCGCACCAGTTGTGTAGATCTTACCCATCTGCTCCTTGGTGAACTTCTTCCCCAGTGTGACCCTGAAAACGTAGTAGGATCCAAGGAAAAGCGCCAGACCCAGCAGGATGCCTGTCGAATAGTCTGGCACCACATTTCCAACGCAGGTCCCTATTCCGGTGCCCGTGACTTGGACCTTGCATCCGAAGAGGAGCTCTGAGAGAGTCCCTCCCACCACGCCTAGACCAGACCTTAACCAGAAAATCTTGTCAAAGTCAGTAAGCGGCAACTAGATTCACTCGATTAATGAAGAAATGCAAATTCGACCTGCGCGTATGTAGGTTAATAAAACCTACTCCGTGCGAAGAAGGAGGCGCCGCGTTCATCGTCCGAATCATGAAGTGAAGGGAAGCAATTGGGCCTTTTTGTGCACCTAGCCATGATTGGGACGACCTGAAGAAAAACTCGTCACTGGTATTCCGATGGCGATGTGGACAGGCGGCTCAATCCGGTGGCAATAGGGTAGCATGCAAAAGGCCATCCTCCCTCGCCTTTAGCCGAGCTCAACACTGAATCGTGAATCGGCGCAATGACCTTTTGAGGGCCTGCTTGATTGGTCGTTCGGAGTCGACCTGCAAAAATCATGACCATACTAATAAGACATGAAAGAGTCAGGTTCCTCGGAGGGTGACGGCCGATGATCGCGTTTTCAGAGATGAAGAGAGGGTCACTTTCAGGGCTTGAGTTCAGGGTCCTCTCGCGGGAGATATCCGACGCCGTCACGGGGAACTACGTCTCCAATATCTACTCCATCGGCGAGAGCCAACTCTTCAGGTTTAGGAGGCCGAGCGCAGAGGAGGTCGGATCAGATACAGGCGGTGTCGAGACAAGCCTCGTCCTCTCTCCCAAGTTCGGCGCTTGGATAACGGAGAGCCCGACGCGGGTAGCGACGACCGAGTTCACTACCGCGCTCCGTGGGACCCTCCTGAGGACAAAGCTGGCGTCGGTCTCTCAATATGACATGGACAGGGTCCTGACGATGCATTTCGAAGGGCGAGGAGAGCAAGGACGGCTCAAGCTCGTGCTAGAGCTGATGCCGCCGGGCAACCTCCTTCTCGTTGGGCCTGATGATAAAATCATGCTGTTGCTGCGTGATGTGAAGTCTGACAGCAGGAGGTTGACGAAAGGGCTCCCATACGTCCCGCCTGTCCAGACGCGGGCATCGATTGAGTCGCTCACGAGGGAAGACCTGCTCAGCGCCCTGGAGCACGAGAGCACTATGGGGCGAGCCCTAGGAAGAGGGCTTTCGATTCCTAGGAAATACGTCGACGAGTTTCTCGCGCGCATCTCGCGCAGCCAAGAAGATCCGTCCGACGTGACGGAACCCGAAGTCGATAGGATCGTCGCTACGATCAAGGAGCTCCTCAGCGATATCGAAAAGGCGCCGAGGCCCAGCATCGTCAAGGCGGGAGGGGGCGGCGTCGAGGTAATGGTCATAGAGCCTAAGAGCCACGAAGTCGTCGAGACGTCGCAGACTTTGAGCCCCCTGCTCGACAAGTTGTTCCTCCCCGGCATCTTGTCGGGGGAGGAGGAGA
>JAPCJN010000019.1:11596-14947 GCA_027886925.1 Nitrososphaerota archaeon | reverse complement strand
GAGAGCGGCTCGCAAACGAGCGCAGGCGGCAAGGGAGAGCTCGAAGCCCACGCGCGACGTGCTCTGGAGCACCAGGGCACCATCACCGCCCTCCACTCGAAGAAGGACGGCCTGATCAGGCTCTCTGGCGAGCTGAGGCGGTTGGCCGCCCTCGTGAGAGAAGCACCGGACGCCGACCGCGCCCTGAATATCGCGAAGTCGGCCTCCCTCCCCAGCGACCTGCTGCCCAGGTTGGAGTCCGCGGCCGATGGCGGTGGTCAGGCGTCGCTCTCCTCAGCGATTTTCGACCGGGCGAAGAGAGCGGAGCGCGAGGTCTCCGAGATCGACTCTGCTCTCAAGCTGCTCCAGTCCAAGCTCAAGAAGGAAAGCGAGAAGGAAGAGGCGAGCAAGGTGAGAGTGATTCCGCTGTCAAGGACGAAGAAAGAGTGGTTTGAGAAGTTCAGGTGGTTCTACACCACGGAGGGCAAACTTGCGATAGGAGGGCGCGACGCGCAGAGCAACACGACGCTGATAAGGAAGCACATGCAAGACGAAGACACGGTCTACCACGCGGACCTGTTCGGCTCGCCGTTCTTCGTCCTCAAGGGCGGGAGGGAGCAGAAGGAGGACGAGGTAAGGCAGATGGCGAGGGCGACGGTCACTTTCAGCAGCGCGTGGAAGACCGGCCTGGGTGCGGCGGACGCCTATTGGGTCGCCCCTGACCAGGTGAGCAGCGCGGCCCCGACGGGCGAGTACCTAGCCCACGGCTCGTTCGCGATCAAGGGTAAGAAGAACTTCGTGACCAAAAACCCCGTCGAGGTCGCTCTCGGCGTCGACGAGAAGGGCAGGATAGTCTCTGGACCCGAAGAGTCGATCATGAAAGTCGCGAAGGCGCACGTCGCGATCGTGCCGAGCAAGGAGAAGTCCTCGGACACCGCGAAGAAAGTGCTCCACGAACTTCGGCCTTACGCGAATCCGGAGGTTGGCCTCGGCGTCGACGACGTCCTCCGAATGTTGCCTGCAGGCGGCGGAAAGATAATCAGAAGACGCGTTGACCAGAAGGCGTCTGGCTAGCGCGCCATTGTCTGGCTAGGGAGCCTCGCCGAGGGCCCTTATCAGCGCAGGGAGCACCTGATACAGATCGCCCACGATACCGTAGTCCGCCACCTGGAAGATAGGGGCCCCTTTGTCTTTGTTTATCGCGACTATCACCCTGGAGTCCTTAATGCCTGCGACGTGCTGGAGCTGGCCGGAGATGCCGACCGCCACGTAGAGCCTTGGGTGCACGTGGGACCCTGTGAGGCCTATCTGTTGCTCCTCCCCCAGCCATCCGAGGTCGGAGGCGAGCGGGCGAGAGCACCCGACCGCGCCGCCCATCGCTTTTGCGAGGTCGACGACCATTGAGAGATCTTCTTTCTTTGCGAAGCCTCTCCCAGCCGAGATGATCACGGCGGCTGATTTGATGTCCACCAAGGCACGGGGTACGCGCCTCGTCTCCAAAAGTGAAACCTTTGGGTTCTCGACGGCCACGTTGACAGTCTCAACGGAGGCCGGCGTCCCGTCGCCGGGGGAGTACGCGCCCTGCTGGACTGTTGCCACGCACGGAAGCCTAGCGGCTACCCTGGCAATGAACTTCCCCGCGTAGACTTCCCTCGTCGCGACCAGCTTTTCCCCATCGACCTCCAACACCTTGGCCCCGGCCAACGAGCCCATCCTGAGACGAGCGGCCACCTTGCCGCCGACGACAGCTCCGAAGCGGGTCGCGCCGATCAGGACGACGCGCGAGCCTCGGCCCTTTGCGATCTCCACGATTGCAGCGGCCGCAGACTCGGCGTCGTCCTCCAAGTTCCTCGTCCCTTTTGCAAGCACCACTTTTCCAGTGAGACGCGCCCCTTTGCTCACTTCATCGAGCTCGACGGCGATTGCATCGACAGAGAGAGACCTCGCCACAAGAGCTCCTGCCGCCGCCAGCTCTCCGGCCAGGGCCGCGTCCTCCGAATAAGAGAGAACGCCGGCCATAGCTAAATGACGCCCTCCTGCTTCAACGCTGCGACTAGCTTCCTCGCCTCCTCGTCAGGAGAACCCTCAAACAGCACCCTCTTCCTATCTGCAGGCTGTGCCCTGACGTCGAGTACCTCCGTCCCTGTGTCAGGGTAGTCCGTCCCTATGAGGGAAGAGAATTGGACCTCGTCGATTGGTTTCTTCGACGCGTTCATCAGCTGAAGGAGCGTCGGGTACCTCGGGATGTTGGTCTCAGGGACGACCGAGACCACCGCCGGGAGTCCGGCCTCAGATACTCGGATCCCGGCTTCGGAATTCGCCTCGCACCTGATCACCCCACCCGCTATCGCGATCTTCTTCGCGTATGGAAGGAAGGGAAGGTCCATGAACTCGGCGACCATGGCTCCGACCTGCCCTTGATAGGTGTCGGCTGATCCTTCGGAACAGATCACCAAGTCGACGCCTCCTACCAAGCTCCTGATGCCCTTCGCAAGGCCCCACGCAGTCCCGAGGGCGTCCGGCGGGACGTCCGCGAGGATCAGAGTCGCCTTGTCCGCTCCCATGGCGAGCGCCTCCTTGACGGCCTTCCTCGAGTCGGCGGTCCCGAGCGTCACCACGGTGACCGTCCCGCCGTTGACTTCCCTCTGCCTGAGCGCCTCCTCCACGCCGTTCCTGTCGAACGCGTTGATCTTCGTTTCGGCGCCCTTGATCCGAGGGGCCCCAAAAGGGTCAGCGCCCAGCTCCCCTTCGTCTATCGCGCTCTTCACGCAGACTGCTATGTTCATCTCTCGCAGTTCCTTTGGGACGCCGGAGTCGGCAAGCCTTTCAGGCCTCGTCCTTGGCGCGCCAGAGGTACAGGGACGCGACGGTGCAGTACGGGTGCCACTTCACGGCGAGTTTTCCTATTTCATCCTTCTTTGGCGTTTCCGCCAGTCCATAGAGGATCTGGATGCTCTTCCTGATCCCGTAGTCGTCCACTGGCAGGACGTCGGATCTCCCCAGGGTGAAGATGAGGAACATGTGGACGGTCCAAGGCCCGACGCCCTTGACCTCGTCGAGGACCTCGATTATCTCCTGGTCTGTCCGAGACCTCAGCGCCTCAAGGTCGAGCCTCCCCTCGACTATCCTCGAGGAGAGGTCCTTCAGATAGGACAGCTTCTGCGGTGAGACGCCGGCCCCCCTTAGCTTTCTCGAATCCATCCGCATGACCTTCTTCGGCTCGAGCGTCCCTTCGGGGAAGAGCGCCCTCACCTTCGTGATGATGGAGTCGGCGGCCGCGGCAGCCAGCTGCTGCGAAAGGATCGACTCTACGAGGGACTCGAAGAGTTCCCCTCGAGGCTCGAACTCGATCTCGCCCCGACGGTCGAGGAC
>JAPCJN010000019.1:3028-11586 GCA_027886925.1 Nitrososphaerota archaeon | reverse complement strand
TGATGTGCTCGAAACCCGATTTGAATACGCGGCGGTCCGCGAGCGAGGCTATGGGCGCCTCATCTCTATTCTGGCTTTTCTTCATCGTCAACCAGGCCGTACCCCTCGTTCCGAGCTTTCTTCCCAGATCTCGTCGATGGCGGCTCGAGTGGATCGCGCGAACGAGGGGTTCCTCACCCAAAGGGCGATCGCGCTGAAAGGCTCGTCGTTGCTCCTCTCCGGGACACCCAGCACCACGTCCAGCTCGTCTGCCACCATCATATCGAGCACGGGGTGGTCGTAATATCGGGTCTCTATCTTCAGGCGCGACAGCAGCCTGGCGTCTCTCTCCGAGATGGGAGGCCTCGATGGAAGGAGGAGGCGGATGCGCTTCCCTGAGAGCGGAAACGCTTCAAGGTATTCGCTGAAGACTCCCTTGACCTTCAGCGCCTTTCTGACCATGAGGACGATGTCTTTCGAGGAGCTGACTATCTCGAAGAACTTACCCGCTATCCCGTCGATGCCCCTGAGCATCACGGGCTCTTCCGACGGACCGTCGTTCGGCCCCGCAATCGGATGCATCATGTCGACGATGCGCTTGATGGAGGCTTCTTTTGCCTCTTTTGCCTTCTCGAAGGATCGCTGGTACCCGCTCATGAACACCCTCAGGGCGACTGAAGGCGCCTCGCCGACGTAGGTCCCAGCCCCTTTCTGGTGGACGAAACCTTTCAACTCCAACGCTCTTACGGTGTCGTAGACCCTGGGCATCGGGATGCCCGCTGCAGCAGAGAGCTCCTTCGCCTTCATCGGTGAGCGCATCAGCGCCACGTAAGCCCTCGCCTCGTAGGAGTTGAGACCGAACTTGTCCCTGAGTTCGTTCGCCACCTGTTCGTCCTCCAATGGGCCCACGTCCATCGTCCCCGCTGGATGGAGGAAACTCAGTGATAAAGAATTCAGGAGGCCGGTGTCGGAGAGGTCTGCCCGGGTCGGGAAACGGTTAAGGCCTGGCTGGTTTGTCCAGCCACCGAGAAAAGATGACGGTGACGAGAGACCTCGCGGTCATCGCGACTTTCACGGCCCTGTCAGTCGGTTCTGACCTAGCCTTGACAGATTTCCCGAACGTGAAGCTGGTGGACCCGATAGTCTTCGCGGTCGCTTTCGTCTTTGGGCTACAAACGGGAGTGTATGTCGGGGTCCTCTCGGAGTTGATCTGGGGCACGATCAGCCCCTATGGCTTCGGTGGCTACATCATCCCTTTTCTGGTCGCCGGCGAGGTGCTTTTCGCGCTAGCGGGCTGGGGGGCATCCAGGATTTGGAGAGAAGGAGGTGCCAGGCTCTCCGCACGCAACTTCTACCTGGGGGCTGTCCTCGCCCTCTGCGCGTTTCTTTGGGATTTGGAGACGAACGCGGGAACCGCACTGCTGGCGTTCTGGCCGTCGATCTCGTTTCAGAACCTCATTACAACGGAGGTTTTCGGCCTGCCCTTCATGGTGGCCCACGAGGTGAGCGATCTCGTTACCGGCGCGACCCTGGCCCCGCTGATCATCTTCTACGCGTCGAGGGTCGCGAAGCCGCGGAAGCTCCCCCTCGTCCGATCGTAGGCGAGGCGTTTCGTTATAAAGGGAAGATTCTCAGCCGGTGAGCAATTGCAATTGCAGGCGCAGGTAATAGTCGCAGCGTGCAGGACCCCCGTCGGGAAGTTCGGCAAGAGCCTAGTAGGCGTGCACGCGGCCCGTTTGGGGGCCATCGTGGTACGGGAATCGATCGAACGCTCGGGACTAGGTCCAGAAGATGTGGAGGAGGTGATAATGGGCAACGTGATATCCGCAGGCCTGGGCCAGAACGTGGCGAGGCAAGCGGCTATCTATGCGGGCGTCCCCGTCAGCGTCGGCTCGTTCAGCGTCAACAAGGTATGCGGGTCGGGCTTGAAGTCCGTCATGCTCGCGGCGCAGGCGATCAAGGCCGGAGACCAGGATATCGTGGTCGCAGGAGGGACTGAGAACATGTCCAACGCCCCCTACCTAGATAGGAAGATGCGATGGGGGAGCCGATATGGCGAAGCGAAGCTGGAAGACTCGATATTGGTCGATGGCCTCTGGGACGGCTACAACGACTTCCAGATGGGCATGACCGGGGAGAGGGTCGCGGAGAAATACGGGGTGACAAGAAAACAGGCGGACACGTATGCCTTCGAGAGCTACTCGAAGGCTGCGAAGGCCCAAAAGGAGGGAAAGTTCAAGCAAGAGATAGTCTCGGTCGAACTCGAACGGGGAGGCGGCTTCGAGGAGTTTGAGGTTGACGAATGCATCCGTCCGGATACGACTTTGGAGGCGCTCGCCCGGCTCAAGCCCGCCTTCAAGGCGGACGGCATCCTCACGGCGGGGAACTCGTCTCAGCTGAGCGACGGCGCGTGTGCTCTAGTCTTGGCGAGCGAAGACGCAGCGGCGCGAAGGAGTCTGAAACCCCTTGCCAAGGTGGTCGCGTACGCGACAGGCGGGACGAAACCGGAAGACGTGATGGAGGCACCGATACCGACGGTCAGGGGGCTGCTGAAGAAAACCGGGGTCTCCATGGACGAGATAGACCTGGTCGAACACAACGAGGCTTATTCGACGGCGTCGATCGTCGTGAGGGACCAGCTGGGCATTCCTGAGGAAAGGTTCAACGTCAACGGGGGCGCCGTCGCGCTCGGGCATCCCCTCGGATGCAGCGGGGCGAGGATTCTCACTACCCTGATCCATGAGATGAGGCGTAGCGGCAAGAAGAGGGGGCTCGCGACCCTTTGCCTCGGCGGAGGCAACGCCGTAGCCATGCTCATCGAGAGCTGCTAGCGCCGGAGGCGGGTTTTGGATCGGAAGCGATGACCACCCTCGAGGAAGCGCCGCCTTCTCTGAGCCGCCTTCGCAGCACCTTGCCAATGAGACTCTTCGGCAGGTCATCGACAAAGACGACCTTCCGCGGGGCCTTGTAGGAAGCGATGTTGTGTCTGCAGAACTCTATGATCTCGCCCTCGCTCACCTTGCCTCTGCTCTCAGGCTTCAGGACGATGTACGCCTCCACCGACTCGCCCCTATAGTCGTCTGGCATCCCGACCACGGCGGCTTCCTTCACGGCGGCGTGAGTGAAGAGTAGCTCCTCGACCTCCCTCGGATAGACCTTGAGGCCCGAGACGTTGATCATGTCCTTCTTTCTATCGACGATGAAGAAATAGCCGTCCGCCTCCATTCTAGCGATATCACCCGTCAGCAGCCAACCGTCCTTCGAAAGGACCTTGTTGGTCTCGTCCATCCGGTTCCAGTAGCCCAGCATGACCTGAGGGCCCATTACTGCGAGCTCGCCGACCTCGCCTACGGCCACCACCTTTGAAGGGTCGTCCATGTCGACGACCCGTGCATCGGTGAAAGGGATTGGGATGCCTATCGAGCCCTCCCTCACGTTGGCGCCCTCTCCTATAGGGTTGCAGTGGGTCACCGGGCTCGACTCGCTCAGCCCATAACCCTCCACGAGCCTCCCGCCGGTGAGGTTGGAGAAACCCTCCCTTACAGCCGCAGGAAGGGCCGCTCCTCCTGAGATGCATCCACGGACGGTCCTGAGACTGAACTTCGAGACGGAGGGGTGGTTTATGATCGCCACGTACATGGTGGGGACGCCGCAGAATGAGGTTATCTTCTCCTTCTGGATGGTCTTCATGACGGACTCTATCTCGAACCTGGGCAGGACCACTATCGACCCGCCCGCGAAGAGAGGCGCGTTCATCGCAGCGGTCATCCCGTAGACGTGGAAGAACGGGAGGACGCCCAGCGCAATGTCGTCTTCGGCGAGCGGGAGCCAGCTACAAGTGACCGCCGCGTTGAGGTAAAGGTTCGCGTGCGTGAGCATCGCCCCTTTCGCAATCCCGGTCGTGCCTCCCGTGTACTGCAGGACCGCCACATCCCGGGCGGGGTCCACCTTCGCAACCCCTTCTAGTGGCGGGTGCCTAGCGACAAGGTCTTTGAACTCGGCCGCCACGCCAGCCCTCTTGACGTTCTTGACGCCGGCCAATCTCGCAAGGGCGCGCTTCGCTGGCGGAAGGTAGTCTGTGAGGCTGGCGGTTATGATGCGGACGCCCGTCTTCTCGCTGCAGGCCTCCACGCTGGCGAAGAGGTCGTTACCCTTCACGACGTCGTTCGCCGCGACGAGGAACGATGCGCCCGAATCCTTGAGCTGATGCTCGAGCTCGTGTCCTTTGTAGAGCGGGCTGCAGGGGACGACGATCCCTCCCGCCTTCAAGATGCCAAAGTAGGACAGGATGAATTGGGGCATGTTGGGCATGAAAAGGGCGACTCTTTCGCCCCGCTCGAGGCCGAGAGACAGGAGGGCCTGAGCGAACCTCGAAGAGAGTTCGTCCACCTGGCCGTAGGTGAGCCTCGTCCCCATGAACCTGATGCAGGTGCGTCCGGCGTCCCGGGGCGGGCTGCTCGAAACCAGGTCGAAAAGCGGCTTTGGCTCAGGTTGGGCGTCCCACCTTTCAACGACATGCCTGGCCCAAGCCTTCCGCCAAGGACGCTCGTCCAGCAATGGTCTTCGCCCAGTTGTATTGGAACCTTCTATTCTGTCTTTCTTCCCGTCGAAAACCTGCCTTCCGGAGGAACCACTTAAGTATCGAGCAGATGGATTCTACACCAGAGAGAAGCATGTCGGGTCGGCAAGAGCGCTTCTTGATCTTGGCCGTGGATCGAGATGGAGACCTTGAGCGCAAGACGCGCGTCCGAACTCCAATCTGGGGAAGGGAGGCGGTCATGTCAGCCGCTACCAGCCTCGCAGTGGCCGATCCAGAGGAGGCTGACGCCAACGCGCTCTTCGCGGCCGTCAAGGAATACGACGCGCTCGCCGGCGAGGACTTGCTGTGCGACGTCGGCGCCGTCTGCGGAATCAAGGACGGCGACTTCCAAGCCGACAGGAAGATCAGGCGGGAGGTAGAGGAGCTCCTTGCAAAGCAAAAGTATTCGGGCCTAGTCCTCATCAGCGACGGCGCCGAGGACGAGCTGGTCATCCCCATCCTCCAGCCGCTCAAGCCGATAGTTTCCGTGAGGAGGATAGTCGTGAAGCACAGCAGGACGGTCGAGGAGAACTACATGGTGCTGGGCAGGTATCTTAGGATGTTGGTCTTCGATCCCAGATACTCGAAATGGGCGATCGGGATTCCGGGGGTGATCCTGCTCCTTGTCGGAGTACTGGCGCTGTTCGGAGCGGGCTACGAGGCGCTGCTCGCCGTGTTGCTCATCCTCGGCGCCACATTCCTCGTGCGGGGCTTCAACATCGACAGGTTCTTTGCGACCATGCTCAGCCAGAGACCCTACGGTTACATGCGCCTATTCTCTATCCCCGCGAGCATCCTCATCCTCATCGTGGGCCTCTCCAGTGGCTTTTCATACATGGAGAACTCCGCCCCCCAGCTTGTGGCTCAGGTCAGCAGCAAGCCGCTGCTCTTTCTCTCCTACGGAGACAACTTGGTCGGATACTACCTTCAGGGATCACTGCTACTCGTCTGGGCCGCGATCGCGGTCTACCTCGCCGGAACCCTCCTGACCCAGTTCCTGAGGGGGAGCACGAGGGCCTGGAGGAGCGTCGTGGGCTTGATAGTCCTCAGCTTGCTCTATTTCCCCATGGGCCAGTTCAGCAACTTCCTGATCACAGGAGAGAGCACCTCGACCTATCTCTTAATCACCTACGTGTTCCTCGGGCTAGCCGGGATATTCCTCGTGGTGGTAACCCTCTACACTCGACTTCGCAGCAGGCCACCTGCATCAGTGTCGCCGGGGCCAAACTCACCAATCGCCGAAGGGCAGCAGGAACGTCAGGACTGACGGCCGTGCTGGACGCGGTTGCACGTACTCTCGGAGCGTACAAGCTCTACGAGAGCAGGCTGAATTCTCAGATACGGGACGGGCCGATCCCTAACCACATCGGCATCATCCTTGACGGGAACAGGAGGTGGGCGCAGAACCGAAGGCTCACCGTCGACCTGGGACATACGCAAGGCGCGGACGTCGTGGAGAGACTCCTCGACTGGTGCCACGAGATTGGGATAGAGTCGATAACGCTCTACGTTCTCTCCACGGAGAACCTGCAGCGGACCTCGGAGGAGGTCCTGGAGCTGTTTCGCCTCATAGAGGAGAGGCTCAAGAGGCTCCTGACGGACCAGAGGATCTACAGGTATCAGGTGAAGGTGAAGGCCATCGGGAAGCTTGACCTTCTCCCTTCATCGATGAGGGACATCCTGGACGAAGTGGAGGCAAAGACTGAGAACTTCAAGGGCCACTACCTCAACATCGCGATAGCGTACGGGGGAAGGATGGAGATCACGGACACGGTGAGGAACATCGCTGAGGACGTCAAGAAGGGGAGCTTGGCTCCGCAGGACATAACCGAGGAGACCATCTCGAGGAGGCTCTACACGGCGTATCTGCGCAACCCAGAGCCCGACCTCATAATCAGGACCTCAGGAGAGGAGAGGATGAGCGGGTTCCTCCTGTGGCAGGGCGCGTACAGCGAGCTCGTCTTCCTCGACGTCTACTGGCCCGCATTCAGGAAGATAGACCTCCTCAGGGCTGTGAGGACGTTCCAAAGGAGGCAGAGGAGGATGGGAAGATAACCGTTATAATGACATGGCTAAGGAGGTGCACCGAAAGAGCATGAAGATCCTCCTAGGCACGCTGAAGGACAGAGGCGACGATTTGGCAGCATTTCTCGAGCCTAGAATTGGCGCGAAACCTGAGGTAGGAGGCGGCGAGCTCAACGTCGACGATTCGTCGATGAAGAAAGGGCTCCGCTCCAGGCACGTAAAGACCTACATCAAGCGCTTCCTCAGCATAGAAAAGATCAGGTCAGATTACAGGGTCCTGGTGGAGAGCGGCGAGCTCAGGCTCGTGGAGCTCGAAGGCTACGGCGAGGAGGAGGAAGAAGAGGAAAAGAAGGCAAAGGGGAAGAAGGAGGAGAAGAAGGCCTCCGATGAGGAGACCGAGAAGGAAACCACCCCACAAGTCTCAAAGAATACCGAAGAAGAGTCAAAGACCCAGGAAACAACCGAAAAGAAGAGCTAGTCCGTTCAAGCGACCTTCGAGGCGCTCTTTTTCCTTGCGTCCCGATGGGCCTTTAGCGAGGACTTCCTCTTGAGGATGAGATAGGCGCGAAGGTTGTTCCGTGCATCTCTCAGGGACTCCACCGCCTCCTTGAGACGGTGGGAGGAGATGTCCTCCGCGGACATAGCCAGAGACCTCAGCGCGTCTTCCAGGAGCTTCTTCTCCTCGCTCGTCGCGGGGAGCTTTGCGAACCTCCCCGGGGCCTCGTACTCGATTCTGAACTTTAAGACGGCGATCAGCTTCTCAGTCTTCGCATAGACCTTCCAGATCGCGGTGTCGTCGGGAGGCTGAGCGGAGGAAGTTGACTCTGCCAGTTTCGCGCTCAGAGAGGAGGCCTCCTCTCGGAACCTTACGAGTTCTGACTCCCCGAGAGCGCCTCCTCCCTTGACGCGAACGTGGGCCAAATGGAAACTTTGGCTTCCTGAATTGCGAACATTATTAAAGACCAGGCAGCGCGAGCACAGAAGTTTGTCGACAAGGGCGAAAAACGAGGGAGGCGGCAGGGGCAGGGCCGTCGGCGCATGTTTCGTCGGGCTTGAGACCCTTACGGATCTGGGGCGCCTGGCTTGCGCCTTCGAGAGGGCGCCGTTCCCGATTTTCATGACACAGAAGGACGGCAAGTACAGGCTGGCAGTCCAGACCGACCTGTTCATGGGCATCCCGATATTCTACTACTTTGAGTCGGAGAATGGAGGAGAGTTCCTCGCATACAGGAGCACGGGCGAGACGGAGGAAGCCCAGCTGGTCGATGGGGCGAACAACGCGTCGTTCATGTACGCCCCCATAGTCCACGTGCTGAAGCTCCCCAAGGTCATGGAACCAAAGTCCGGGTTCAAGCAGCGGTTCTGGGCGGCCGAAGTCTCGAACCTGTCGAACCTCATGAAGATAGCTTCCTACAAGATGCTCTACGATGAGCCGCCGCTGCCCCTCTACTCGTTCAAGAACGGCAGCTCCTGGATAACGGGCTGCTTCGCGAGGCTCGACGATTTCGAGGAGGCCTCTCTCTTCTTCTATTCGCGGCTCGACATCGAGCCGCCCTCAGGCTTTCTCAGGTATTCGTCTTCGAGGCTCGCCGACACCGCCTTCAGCAAGCGGATCGACGAGCACGGCTCGATCTATGTCAAGGTCATCAAGCTGAAAGAGAAACACCCGCTGGTAGAGTTCAAGTGAGGCAGCTGGGCGATTGGCTCGAATCGACATCAAGAAAGGCGAATAGCAGGATAATATTCGCCGCGGACGTCGACGGTCCCTATGGGACCAGGGTCGAGAGGGCGTCTCGGCTCGTCTCCCTTCTCGGGGAGAGCATCGTCGCGGTCAAGGTCAACTGGCACCTGTTGCTCCCATCGGGCGTACTTGGGCTGGGCACGCTCGACGACGCCTGCCGTTCAAAGGGCCTTCCCTTGATAGCGGACGTCAAGCTAAACGACATCGGCGCCACGAACGTCGAGGCCGCTGACA
>JAPCJN010000019.1:0-3018 GCA_027886925.1 Nitrososphaerota archaeon | reverse complement strand
CTCCAATGGCTTTGACGCGTTGATAGCGAACCCGTTCGTCGGGTACAGGGATGGGATCCAGGACTTGCTCGTGAAGAGCCACCGGATGGGAAAGGGAGTCATCCTGCTGGTCTACATGAGCCATGCTGGCGCGAAGGAAGGATACGGGATGAAGGTAGGCGGGAGTCCGCTTTACATGATATTCGCGCGGAGGGCGCGGGAGTGGGGAGCGGACGGCATCGTCGTGTCCGCAAAGTCGCCTTCGGTGATCAAGAGCGTCAGGTCGCTGGTCGGCGACGACATGGTGATGATGAGCCCTGGCGTGGGAGTCCAGGGAGGGGACGCGAAGAGGGCGGTGAAGGCAGGGTCTGATTACGTCATAGTCGGGAGGACCCTGATAGGCGCGAAGGACCCGGTCAAGACCGCGGACGACATGAACAGGGGTTTGGGCGCCCTCAGAGGCTAGCGGCCTGCGTCTGCCGAGAAGCAATTTATAATCACCGCCCAGGTCGGGCTTCAGGACTCACATAATTGTCCAAGATACGTGCGGGGATCGTCGGCGTCGGAAACTGTGCCTCGGGAATAATCCAAGGCATCGAGCTCTGCAAGCGGGGAGACAAAGACGCCGTGTCCCTCGGGAACTCTAAGATTGGGGGATACAGGATCGAAGAGATCGACTTTGTGAGCGCTTTCGACGTCGGAGCGAACAAGGTCGGAAAAGCTCTCTCCAAGGCGATCTACCTGGGGCCGAACATGGTAAGGTGGACCAAGAGCGTCTCCGGATGCGACTCGGTCGTGATGGAGTCGCCGGTCCTCGACGGAGTCGGGATTTACGTGGGCGAGAAGATCAAGCCCATAAAGAGCGGAAAGCCAATCGGCAAGATAAGGGAAGATGTGCTCCAGGAGCTCAGGAGCTCGAAGACCCAGCTCCTCGTGAACTACCTCCCCGTCGGGAGCCAAAAGGCCACTGAGTTCTGGGCCGACGTGGCGCTGGAGGCGGGCGTGGGCTTCGTCAACTGCATCCCGGTCTTCATAGCGTCAGACGCGGGCTGGGCGAAGCGGTTCAGCGAGAAGCAGATGCCGATAATAGGCGACGACGTGAAGGGCGTCGTGGGCGCGACCATCGTGCACAGGACGTTGGCGAGGCTGTGCTCGGACAGGTCGGTCAGGGTTGACAGGACCTACCAGATCAACGTCGGCGGGAACACCGACTTCCTCAACATGAAGGAGCAGCAGAGGCTGGAGTCGAAAAGGATCTCCAAGACGGAGGCCGTCCAGAGCATGCTCTCCACCCGCCTCCCCAGCGAGAAGATCTACGTGGGGCCAAGCGACTTCATCCCATATCTGGGCAACACAAAACTGGCATTCATCAGGATAGAAGGCACCATGTTCCCAGGCATACCGTTCAACATGGAGATGAGGCTGGAGGTCGACGACAAGGCGAACTCGGCGGGGGTCGTCGTGGACGCGATCAGGTACTGCAGGGTGGCGCTCGACAAGAAGGTCGGAGGCCCGCTCATCGAGGCGAGCGCGTGGTTGATGAAGCACCCGCCCGTTTCGCTCCCGGACGAGCTCGCCAAAGAGAGAGTGGGCGAGTGGGTGGTTCGCTAGCCCTGTCTGGAGGCGTTGACGAACGCCTCGGCGTCACGGAGCAGCCTCCTCGCGTTTGGATATGTTACCGTCTTTAGGGCCTCATCGAAGCCGAACCATCCATAGTCCTGGTGCTCAAAGGAGATGGCTATCTTCTCGACGAAGGTCTCCGCGAGAAAAAAGACGACTGTCTTGTGCACCTTCTTCCCTCCTCGCCTGTAGTAGTACTCGATCTTGTGCTCGAACCCGGGGATGACGCTCAGGTCTACGAGGCCGCTCTCCTCCCTGACCTCCCTGACCATGGTCTGGATGGGCTCCTCGCCCTTCTCGATGTTGCCCTTCGGGAGGTCCCAGTGCCCGGCAGGGTACTTTAGGAGCAGGTACTTTGTCGAGCCCGACGCACGCCTGAAAACGACAGCTCCGGCAGAGTGCTCTTCCGATCCCCGACCGGAGCGAGAGAGGCGGGCAGCCGGTCTTGGGTCAACCACTCTGTGGTCACTTGACTTGGGGGCCTGTCAGCTTCCTGTGCACATAGATCGCTATGGCTATGGTCAGAAGGACTGCGAGCCCGATGGGGATCTCGTAACGAACCAGGAGGTCGATGCCTACGACCACCGCGGTCGTCGAGACGACCCCGTGTATCGTGGCGCCTAGGTACTGGAAAGTCAGGGTGCCGCTGCCCAGGTTGATGGTCCCATCCGTCCCCGCTCTGAGGGTGACTGACTGGCTCGAAGACGCGCCCGCCGCGAGGGAGGGCAGACTCAACATCAAGGTTCGCCCGTTGATGGCGACGCTTGATGACGAATTGACGATCGACAGATCCTGGGGAATCCGAATCGAGACCGAGACGTTGGTCACGTTCACCGAGGACGGGTTCTGGACGCTTACGGTGAGCAGGAAGTTAGACCCCTCGACGGGGACGGAGGGCACCGTAACGGCCGTAGCCTGGATGAGCTTGTAGACGCTCAGGTTTCCGGAGGTGAAAGAGTCCGACTGAGCGGAACCCCCCACCGAGAAGGCCACCGTCGTCGCGGAAGTCGTGTGGTTGCCGGGCGTGAAAATCTCGACAGTGTAGTTGAACGACTGAGAGGAGTTCGGGCCTAGCGCGCCATACGTCTGGTGGAGGACACCGGAAAATGCGTTGTCGAAGGCATCAGATTGGGCGGCGACCGTGACGTTGAAGACTGGCACGGTGCCCTTGTTGACGACCTGCACGGTCACGGTGTCGTTCTGGCCCACGAAGACAGGATTGGTGGCGTAGGTCTTGGTCACGACCAACCCTGCCGGTACCACGAACGCGGTGCCCGCGTTGTGCAGCGTGACGCCCGAGTCTGTCGTCGTGATCAAAGCAGGCTGGGTCAGGTAGTTGTCGTTAGTGAACGTGATGAGCACCGTGCCCCGGACGTCGGCGCCCGTCGCCAATGTAGGCACAGAGACAGAGAAGCCTGA
>JAPCJN010000018.1:10748-27648 GCA_027886925.1 Nitrososphaerota archaeon | reverse complement strand
TCTCGGAGGAGAACTTGAGGCGCAGGTCCTTTACCTTCTCGAGCAAGAGAAATTTTCGGCCTGATACGAGTTTTAAAGGGTTCGGGGGCGATCACTTTCAGGCATCCCACCCCCTCTACAACGGGCCAGAGCGTCCTGTAGGGATAGAACCGCACAGCAGACTGCCATGGCGGCGGGTCCAAGAGAATACCCGAGGGCGTGCCGCTCGCCCCATGCTAACTTCTGCGTATTCGGATGCTGTCTGGGACGGGAGCTATGAGAGGTGCCCGCACTGCTCAGGAAGGATGGTCGATCTCGACGAGGAGATGGTCTGTTCCTCGTGCGGGAGCGTGACCCCCAAGGAGGTCGTGGCCAACTCTGCCCGTGGCGCAGGCACGCCGAAGAAGGTCCAGGCGGTGGACTACACGAACCACTCGCTCGGAAGCTTCCTAGGTCCGATGGAATATGACCAGGACGAGAGGACCTCCAAAGGGTTCTCCAAAGCCTCTTCCACTTTCAAATACCTCAAGACGATCTCCGACTACTCGCAGGTCGACGAGGCGGGAGTCTACCCTTGCGCGAAGCTCATGGAAAGGATATGCGAGAAGCTCGCGTTGCCCCGCGGGATAATAGGACAATCGATAACGATAGCCAAGGGACTGCTCGCTATCAGGAAGCAGAGGACAGGGTATACGATAGCCGCCGTCTCCGCATTCTCGATAATAAGCGCCTGCAGGATCTATGGGGTCTCGACCGTCGGTATGCGAGAGGTCATCGGGGCGCACGGTGCCCTAGGTCACAAGGTGAGGCCGTCCACGCTCATAAAGATGGGATTCGACTCGCCGGTCAGGGCGAACGCGATGAGGGCCGAGGAGCACCTCGGCAGGGTCGCGAACCGCCTTTCGGAGGTCCTGCCGAAGCTCGGCGCGCCCCTCGGCTACCAGAACAGGCTCCTGCACCTCGCGAGGAGGGCGCTGGGGGTGCTGGATTCATCGGTGAGAGGCGGGCACAGCCCCTGCGCTCTCGCAGCGACTAGCTTCTATGCCGCCGAGATGCTAGTCTCGGAGAGCGAGACGAGAAGGAGGTTCTTCACTCAAAGGGATGTCGCCACCTGCGTCAACGTCGCGGAATACACGGTAAGGGAGCAGTTCTGCGAGCTCTTTAGGCCGAGGTGGGACGAGATCTCTGAGGAACTCAGGCCTATGCTGTCGTCCCAGAACCCTGCACAGTCCAGTCGAACGTTCCTGTCACTCCCTCAATCCCATATTCCACAAGCGTGACCCAGTAGCTCACGGAGCAGCCTGCTCCCCCTCCCAGAAAACCCCAACCCGCCGTGAGGGCAAAGCCCTGGGAAGCCGCCTGCTGGACGAGCCGAGGGAGCACCGCTTCGAATGAAGCCTGGACGACGGTGGCGTTGCAAGAGGACGAGAGGGTGCGTGACAGAGAGCCCAATGAGAAAGTGCACAGCGACGACGCGGCGCCTGGAGAGACTGGGAGGTGAAGGAGATGAACTTCATCCTTTTGTCGGATCACAGCGCCCCCGCCACCCTTCTCACTGACATGGACCGAAGCCACGAGGTCGAGTTCTCCCGAGACGAATCCCGAGAACGGCGCCACTAGAGACAAGTTGTCTCCGTGGGGCGGAAGATAACCAGGCTGGGCTGTCACAGCCTCTGCTCCGGCAGAGTAGTTGATCCCCGAGTCCTCCCCATGCGTAGAGTACTGCGCCGAGATTGAACCAAGGTACTGCTGAAGTTCTGAACATCCAGCTGCGTGCGAAGAGACGTAATCCTGCACCTGGGAGAGGAGCTGGACGGAGGAAGCGCCTGCCAACGACTCTCCCAACAGCAGCTCCCTTGACTCGATGTGCGAGAGCTGTTCGCTCGAGAGTAAATTGTTCTCGGCAGCCATCATCGTGGAGTCGGCGACGACGAGTGCGGTGAAAAGCAAGACTGAAGCGAGCGTCGCTGCTATCGCCTTGTGAGCCAAGCCTGGATCACCACAGCACTGCCAGGAAGCTCGAGCCTCAGGGAGGAAGCCGCGAGGGGAAACGACGGGGGGACGATGGAAGGGCAGCTCGAGCCTGAGACCGACACATCGAAAGATATCGTCGCGTTGCTCGCTGCAACCGCGGATTGGCACAGGGAGACCTCGGGAGAGGAAGCGAAGAACGGGAGCCCGACGCTAAAGACGTACGCCGAGATAGCAGAGTCGAGGCGGGCCTGTCCGACCGCCTGAACGGCACCTTCCCTCGGCGTCACCGGGTTCATGACGACGATCAACGAGACGCAGATTGCGGCGTATGCAGTGGCAACGGCGATATCGAGGAACCTCATGATCCTAGCTTCAGCCTCCAAGCGCGACGTGGGAGAGAACGATCGAGAGACCGAGCAGCGTCAGGCTCGCGAGCAGGACGAGCGCGACGCAGATCTCGATGTAGGCGTCAACCATGCCTGACCGGCGCAACGACGATCTCTCCCCCCCGAAAAGAAAAGTTGTAAGACTCTCCCGGCGTCAACACGACGTTCTGGAGAGGCCACCTCTCGTGGAACGTCGCAGCCGACTTTCCGAACGAAGCCGTCACGCTCGTTCCCGAAAGGACCACGGAGAGCTGCACGCCAGGATAGCTCTCGAAGCTCGTGATCACCGATGTCCCCGGCGAGATCGAGTCCAGCATGGTTCCGACGCCGGATGCCACCATGTCCGCCCCCCTCGTCTGAGCTGCGCCGTAGACGAGATACACGGGCCGGGCGAGGAAGACGGAAAGCACCACAATCGAGATAAGGTAGACCGCGTCAGAGATCAGAGAAGAGACAGCGGTCGTCGGCAAGTCAACATTGCACCTCCAATAGCAGAGAGTCAGCTGGCGCTGAGAAATCGAGGGAACACGAGCCGTCGAGATGTTCAAAATCAAATGCGCACGGGTACCCCGCCTCATACGAGCGGCTCGAGTTGCTCATAGTGATGGAGAGCTCTCCTCTGTTACACACGATAGAGGAGCCATGCAGCGGGACGAGGAGGGTGACGTTCCTGTCCTCAATTACTGAGATCCTTGCGGCACTAGCTATCTGGTCCGAAGCCGATTGTGCCGCTACCTGATTCAGACCGGGAAGGGCGCCGTCGACAAGCATGATGCTCGCGCCCGCCACCCCCGCGGAAATCCCGAAGGCGATGACGTACTCGATGAGTTCCACCACTGGATATCGCCCTAAGATGCTCTCCGATAATTTAAGCGTCCACGTGTTGGTGTTTTATTACCAATCTCGCTTTAGCAATCGATGATTGGCTATCTCGAAAGGGCGCTCCTTAGATTTGCAAGCAAGAAAGAAAGTGGGCCGAGTTCGCGAGGTCCGCTTCTCATAGAGCTTCTGCAGGCCTCAGATGCCGAGCTCATCGAGTCATACCCAAACGGATTGTTCCGGTGCGATATCAGGAGGATGGCTGACGAATCAGGCGCTAACACGTACCTGTATGACGTGGTTCCCCTAGTGGGAGGCGCGAACATGGTGATGCTAAGAGCGGCCGTTGCGAAAATAAGCGACTCACTCTCGCCCGACCAGGTCGACCCTCTTACGTTCACCCGGCTGATTGAGGTCCTTAGCCAGATGGCAGCTTACGAGCTGTCGACGATAAAGGACCTGGGCATCGTGCGAGAGCTTTCTCGACTCGCCGCCTTCGAGGCTGTCGGCCTCCCAACCATCTTCGCGATATCCCGAGATAGGAACGTCCAGGAATTCTTCCTCGACTCCCCCAACTCACCGCTCTACCTTGACCACGCAAAATACGGAAGGTGCGACTCTCGGATATTCCTCACCGAGAGGGAGAGGAAGGCGCTTGAGACGCACATGGACACCTTCAAAGGGTACACCCTCGATTACGCGAACCCGTCGCTCAAGAACGAGTTCGACGTTTTCGGGACGAGGCTGCGGGTCTCGCTCGACCTGGCCCCGCTCGCCGTGAGCGGGTTCTCTCTGGACGTGAGGAAGCTGACCTCGAACGTCATGACGCTGAAGGACCTCGTCCGGATGGACGTGTTGTCGGTGGAGGCGGCCGCATTCTTGGTCGCCGCGCTCGAAGCGGGGGTCAATGTGACGATCGTCGGAGAGACGGGAACCGGCAAGACGACTCTGCTTAACGCCCTCGACGAGGCGCTCGACCCTAGGTTCAGGAGGATCTACATCGAAGACGCTGTCGAGACGAAAGACCTTCTCGAAAGAGGATACCATCAGATGAAGCTTCGGGTCGATCCGTTCGAGAGAGGAGATGAGGCTCAAAGGACCAAGTCGGCTGAGATCACGAAAATCTTGCATAGGTCGCCAGACCTGGTTGTCCTCGGCGAGATACAATCGGAAGAGCACAGCAGGGCGTTCTTCCAAGCTCTCTCCGCGGGGGTGCGCGGACTGCAGACCTTTCACGCGTCTTCTCCAGAACAGGCAGTGAGGAGGTGGATCGAGATGCACAACGTTTCAAAAGCGAACTTGCTGGATTTGGGGATCATGATTCAGATGCGAAGGCCGCTCAAGCTGGCTTCGCGGAGGTGGGTGCAAAGCGTGTCCATGGTCGCGGACAGGCGTCCGGTGGAGGGCTCCGATGGCGAAGCGGGAGCTGTGCTCGGAGAGCCGACCCTGAGGAGGCTCTACGCTCGGGTCCCCGAAGGCCCCTTGCGCCGGACTGTGTCCTGGGACCAATTCCAGCCCAGCCTCTCGGCAGGAATGCGAGAGGCGTTCCTCTCGAAGCTAGAGGCACAAATCGAGAATCTCAGCGACACCCCCCATGAGAGGGCCACTCTCGAATGAGGGTGCGCTCGTGGGAGCAGGTTGGCCTAGACCAAGGCAAGACTCTGTTCTTCGTTTCGCTTCTCGGCGCATCGTTCTTCGCCCTTATCATTCTCGTCGGTGCCTTGCTGAAGCTGGGCGCCATCTCAGCTATCTTGGGCGGATTGATCGCGGCTGCCGCGGGCTACCTCGTGTCGTCCGCGCCGAAGCGGATTGTGAGCCGGATCGCGTTCCAGCAGACGTTGGAGGGGCCGGCCTTCGCCGCCTCCTCGAGCATTTACCTACGATCGACCTCTTCGCGCAGCAAGACTTTCCTCTTTCTCTGGGCCGAAGAGCCTCGGCTGCAGTCGTTCCTCGCAGCCATGAAGAAGAAAATACTGACCGGATACGATTCCGCGGCGGGCCTGAGGGACAAGCGAGTGGAGACCTTTGTCTTCTCGGAATCTGTCATGAGCGTATTGAACTCTATCGTTAGCGTAGACAAGGGTAAGCTCGAGAGCGGGCCCGAAGAGTTGGACGGAATGCTGACCTCGATGAACCTTGATGACGAGACGAAGCTTCCCTTGCTGATGGCGGTCTCCTTCTTCCTCCCAATCATGCTGATGCTCTTCGCGGCAATGACGAAGAATACCGGACCGATTGCGATGGTAGCTATGGCAGTCTTTGAGATTGTGGTCCTGGACATCGTCTCGTCGATTTCGAGCAACCCAGTCGTTTGGACCAAACAAAAGAGGAGGAGTGCTTAGATGGCCAGAGACTCCATCGGACCCTCGAAGACCCAGGAGCTCGACATGATGAGACGTCTGCGGACAGTCCTCAAGCGATCCTCTCACGGACTCGGGATAGCGGCTTCGTTTGTGACCGTGTTCGCGAGCTCGAGGCAGGGCACAGAGCGCGAAGCGGTGCGCAGGATCTTGTTAGGGTTCCCAGTCGGGCTGGCGTTCGCCGGATTGGTTTCGGAGGCGAGTGCAAGTAGCGACTTGCTAAGGTTCGTCGCAGCTCAGGCCAAGATGAGCGCCTCGGAAGCCAGCAGGGGAGCTGAGAAGCTAACTTCCTTGTTCGAAAGATGGGCGCTCCTCAAAGAGAAGCGCATCATGGAGAGGCGTGTCATGGAGTTCAGGGGGTTCGTCATCTCCGCCGTGGCAGGCGTGGTGGTAGGCATGCTCTCGTCGCTAGCGCCGTTGATTTCGAGCTTTCAGCTAACGTTGGGAGGAGCGCCTCAAGCCGCCTCGACCTTCAGCCCGTACGAAGGGGCGGTCTTCCTGATTCCCAGCGCACTCTGCCTCGGCCTATTCTTCTCCCCTCGGCGCCCGTATCTCTTCGTCGTCCTCTCCCTGGCGACATTCTTTGGGGTCGTCTACTTTTTCGGGCCTTTCGCCTCGATCGGAATCACCCAGTGAACCCATGGGAGATTAAATAACCGTCCAGCATATCAAAGCGATGATACTCGAAAGGATCTTTCCAAGGCTGAAGAAAAACAGGGTTGCGGCGCAACTAATCGAGGAAGCTCTGCTCCTATCTGTGGCCCTAGTCGCGTTGTCTCTGCTCGTCGGCGGGGTCGACACGATTCTCAAACAGGCGGGCAGCTTCACGTCTAATATCTGGACGTCGATATCGAACAACTTGGGCGACCTCTTCAACTCTGCCTTCCACTGGTGAGTGGAAAGGCAATGGTGGTGGAAGAGGAAGTTGCCGCCGGCCCCGGCCGGAGCGTGGGAACATTGTTCTCAAGGTTCAAGTGGAAGTTGAAGGGCGGCATCCCTATCAAGGTCGACTCGATCTCCGTCATCGAAGGCAGGTTTCTTGCCACATCGAGGTCGAACAACCAGAGACTGTTCTCGTTGCTTAGAGTGCACTTGTCAGACTCCGCAGACGACTCGAAGCTAGACTACTCCGCCGCGGTCAGAATAACGCTTCAGCACCAGAGGATGAAAGGGCTCCTGGATGGCCTTCACAGGGCTCGGATACCGTTCCTTTACACGATGATGGTGAAACCGTCTCATCAAGACGAGTCGGAGGAGAATCAGGTGTTCGAGTTCGACCTAGTAGTCGGCACGTGGGTTGACTGCAAGGCGAAAGACATCGAGAAGGCGACGGCGTCTTGCGAGGCGAACGCGTCTACGCTCGCAGCGACGCTTGCCGTCGGCCTTCCCAACTCATCGGTGAGGCGCCTTACCAGGGCTGACCTTGTCGGGTTTGCCCAGTCGCTCCTCACACCTGAAGAGCCGCGGCTCCGCCAAGTGGCCGATTCATCGACCCTGAGCACTTTAGAGTCATTCGAAAGCCACAGCCCGCAGGTCATCTCGGCGAGCATCGCTCCCGACTTTTACATCCCGAACTCACAGGAGACCGGCGAGAGGGGAGAAGGGATAGTGTTGGGTCGTCTGAAGACAAGGACGAGCAGTGTCCACGAGTTCAGCCTGCAACTGGACGACCTGAAGAGGCACGTCTCCCTGATGGGAATGACTGGCTCTGGCAAGTCGACGACCGCCGCGGTCATAGTAAGGCAGGTAGCCGCGATGGGACTCCCTGTGATGGTCCTAGATTGGCACAATGAGCATGCCGGGCTAGTGAAGTCGGTGGGAGGGCAGGTGCTTTCACCTGGGAAGGACGACTTTGCCATCAATCCTTTGGACCTCGGTCCAGCGACAGAGCAAGCAGAGCACATCGAAATGGTCACCGATATCTTCTCGGATACCTATCACTTCACACACCCCCAGGCGTACATGTTCCGCAACGCCCTCCAGCGATGCTTGACCGAGGCTACCGACAAGGAGGTGCCTACACTGGCATCCCTCGTGAGCACCATCGAGAGCTACCCTCTCAGATCCGCGTACGACAACGAGACGAAGGTGGCGCTCTTGAGGAGGTTGGTCCCTTTGACGCAAGGCAACGTGGGACGAGCGTTCAACTCTCCCTCGAGCCACACCGTCGACGAGCTGTTGGACAAAGTCCTTTGCGTTGAGCTCGGGCACATCAGGGAGACCCAGTCCAGGAGCATCTTCGCGGACATCCTCATGAAACTAATCTACGAGATGAGGCTCGCACGCAAGGTCAGGATGGAACACATCACGATGGTCGAGGAGGCGAGGAACGTCGCACCCGCCAGGCGCAACGAAGACCCCCCAAGCGTCGGGGAGCGCATGATCTCCGAACTGAGAAAGTTCGGCGAGTCGATGCTCTTCGTAGCGCAGTTCCCCAGCCAGGTCGCATCAGAGGTCGTGAAGAACTCGGGAGTAAGGATAATTCATCGGATCGCATGGGCCGAGGACCTCAGGTTGATTCGGGACTCTCTTAACCTGACTCCAGAGCAGCTCAGCTACATCTCGACGCTCGGGGTTGGGGAGACCGTGGTCAGTCTCACTAGGCTCCAAAAGCCAATCCTTCTTCAGGTTGAGGCAGGTGGCGCGCTCGCCCCTGAGAGAAGGGACCTCAGCTTGCTCGAGGAGTCGTAGTCGAGCGTCCAGTCCATCCATGGTCGATGTGGTGCCTTTCTTTTGTTCGTGTTTGACATCATCGCATTCACGTCCTTCGCCATCGCTCGTGCGATCTGACGAGGAGACGCTTCCGTCGTGTCGTACTCGCGCACGCGGTCGTCTCCGAATGTCGTGACGCACTGGTCTTCTAAGACGCCGATAAGCTCGGCCTCCACGTTCTGCGCGACCTTCCCGGCATCGTAGTTTCGCTTTCTCAGCCTCTCGCGGAGGACTGAGGGCTCGCACCTCAGGAGAGCGACGAATTCAACCTCAGATGGGCGGAGCACGTCTGCCAGCATGTGGCCATAGACCACCGCCCGGAGTGGGAGGACCCGCAGCAGCTCCTTCCTTAGGTCCTTGGGGTCTACCTCGATGTCGCCCAGCCCCTCGCCTGAGTTGGCGCTTCCAGCGTTCTCGGCGAGAGAGTTTAGCGCCAATGGCGTCGGAATTCCGAGCAGCTCTGCGACCAACGGGGCGATGGTCTTCTTCCCAGTCCCAGGAGTGCCGCAAATCCCCACCAGCAGCCTCTTCCGCGCGCGTCCTGATGGGTCAGGCAGTCTTGAGCATCTCTAGGTAGGTCTTCCTAAGCTTCGCCACCTTGGGCCTGATGACGACGAGGCAATATGGCTGGAGCGGGTGCTTCCTATAGTAGTCCTGATGATAGTCCTCTGCCTTGTAGAACGCCTCGAAAGGCTTCAGCTCGGTGACGATGTCGTCGTCCCAGACCTTCGAGGACTCCATTTCCTTGATGACCTCTTCTGCAGCGACCTTCTGCGCCCCGTCGCGATAGAGGACTATCGAGCGGTATTGGGTTCCAACGTCGTTCCCTTGCCTGTCTTTCGTGGTCGGGTCGTGGAGCGTGAAGAAAATCCTCAGGAGCTCGCGCAGAGAGACGACCTTTGGGTCGAACGTTACCTGGACCACCTCGGCGTGCCCAGTGGCGCCCGAGCAGACGTCATCGTAGCTGGGGTCGGGGGACGCCCCCCCAGAGTATCCCGAGACGACCTGCTCGACTCCTCGGAGATTGGTGAAAACGGCTTCGACGCACCAAAAGCATCCTCCTCCGAGCGTTATCACTTCGCGGTCTACAGACAATTTGGGAGAACGATGCTCCAGGTCCGCTATAATGTTTGTTGTCTCAAAGGCGGCAAGTCCCGCCCCCGGCGACGCGAAGGCCCTTCCCATTTAGGTCGATCACGGCAACTCGCATCCCTTCCCAAACGGGAGATTGCGCTGGGAGGGTGGCGACAACGTTTGGTCCGTCCACCTTGAGCTTGCACGTCACCATCTCTCCTGGAAGCTGAAGGTGCATGTCCCGGCCCTCAACCGACTGCTTGTAGAACCCGCTCTGGCGATACTCGAACGAGAGCGAGTCGCCGGTCGCGAAAGAGCCGTCGTCCATCCAGGACACCTTGGAGAGGTCTTTCAATTCGACACCCCTCAACGAGAGGCCCACCCTCACCCCCCGTTCAACGCTATCGTGGTCGACGTCATTCACTTGAATGCCCCTCACCTCGGCCCTCATTCCGTCAGCGCTAGGGATGAGACGCAGCTGGTCGTGGACCGAGACCTTCCCTCCCAAGACGAAGCCCAGAACGACCACCCCGACGCCTTTGACGCTGAATGCCCTGTCGACATAGACCAGCGCACCCGAAGGCGAGCCTTTTCCCTTTTGAATCCTTGAAAGGTCGATCACGGAAGACTCTGGGTTGCGCTGCTCAACAGCATAGTCTTTGAGCCGCGTCCCCTTGAAGAACGACGTCACGTCTTTGGTGGCCCCTTCGTCCATCGAAAGGATAGAGCCGTCCGCCCCCCACGAATCGAGGAGGACCGCGAGCTCCCCGTCGGGGGGAGTTATCTTCATGAACCTGGGGAGGAGGTAGTAGGCGTAGTCCGAGATAGACGCGATCCTCGAGGGTCCCTGTATCTTCTCTGGGAACTGGGCATCGTCGAGGAACGAATAGGCGAGGCCGGAATCGACCCTATGGTAGAGGACTATAGCGCCTTCGGCTTCGCTCTTCTTCGCAACGGAGCTCAGAAAGTTTCCTTTGAGGGCGGGGTCGGTTCCGAAGACGCCGATGATGCGACCTTCCAAAGACCAGATGCACCCGAGAACAAGGGGGGCTATAAGCGGAGCGAAATCCTAGGAACTCTTGGAGAGCAGAAAGGCCTTGCCGGCATCGACAACACGGGCTGTTAGTCCACCCGACGTTTTCTCAAAGATCTAGTCCCCGAGCATTGGTGAAGCAGTATGGTTATTGGCTGAAAATGATGGTGCCCCGGCCGGGATTTGAACCCGGGTCAATACCTCGAGAGGGTACTATGCTTGACCGGGCTACACCACCGGGGCCCACACGAGCGCCCCCTCGAAACCTGATTAAAAGTTAAACTTCCTACTGAGTCTTCAGCACCGCTTTAGACGCGAGCTTGACGTCCGACGGCTTCACTGTCTTCCTGCCAGCGTGCTTTGCGAATTCGGTCGCTTGTCTGGCTATCTGCAGCCCCACATCCTCTAGCACTAGGCGCAGCTCTATCGCCGCATCGTCGCCGACCCGCTCCGCACCCGCCTTTTTTATGAGCCTGTATACGGCTGCGAGACCAAACTCAGACTCTGACATACCGACCGTTTCAAGCCATACGCGGTTAATTATTAAACGTTTGGTCTAAAATGTTTGCAACTTTGCTCTGTTAGCATTCTCTCGCGGTATTCTTGGCGATTCGAAGCACGGCAGCCGCATGACGTGGCCTTGAAGCCTAATACCACGAATTCAACCCTGCAATGGATATATCGGGCTTTTGCGGCGTCCTAGACAATGGCCGCCGTGCTCACTCCCTCGATCCTGGATGCTCATGTCCACCTTCCCGCGTACCCAGACCCCAGGGACGTAGTTGCGAGAGCGAGAGAGAGGGGCATCAAGCTGCTTTCGGTGACTGTCTCGCCAGACGAGGCCGCGCTGAACCTCCAGCTGCGAGACGATAACCCCTCAACGGTGAAGTGTTTCGTCGGGGTCCATCCATCGGAAGCCCTTTTGGGCGGGTCGAGGCTAGCCGAGCTGGAACCCTTTTGGGAGAAAGCCGATGGAATAGGCGAAATCGGGCTGGACCCGAAATATTCCGAGGTTTCCGGGGAGAGCGCCCAGATGGAGCTCTTCAAAGCACAGATCGGGGCGGCAGAGCGACTAGGGATACCCGTTGAGGTCCACTCTAGAGGCGCGGAGGAGACCTGTCTCGACGTCTTGGAAGGCTATTCGCTGCCGGCGGTGCTCATGCACTGGTTCGAGGGGGAGCGGCTCATCGGCAGGGTCTTTTCCCACCCTCACTACTACGTCTCCTTTGGGCCCGCCCTCCTCTACTCGAAGAAGCTCCTGAGGACGGCGAGCGGATGCCCCCAAGAGAGGGTGCTTGTGGAGAGCGACGGTCCCGTGGGTTATCGCCCGCTCGGGGGGGCGGATGGACCAGGATTGATCCCGAGCGTCGCTTTCAAGCTCTCAGAGATGTGGGGGATGAGCTTCCAGGACACTCTGGCCCAGCTGTCAGTCAACGCGACCGGCTATATCGTTCAGAAAGGTTAATCCACACCATCGCGAGGGCTCGCTGAAAGACGTGGATAGAGTTCGCAGGCTTTCGCAGGAAATCGTGTTAAAGTACCCTAATATGTTCGGGACGGATTTTGAGGCCAACAAGGAGCAGCTGGCGAAAGTGGCGCTCGTGCACTCGAAGATGCTCAGGAACAAGATAGTAGGCAAGATAACAAAGAACAAGATCAGGGAGAGCGCGGCGAAGGAGGAGAAGTTGCAGGAGGCTGCGGCGGCGGCCGCGGGACAGGTCTCCGCCGCTGAAGCGCCACAAGTCGCGGAAGAATCCGTTTAGGACGACATTAGCTTCGTTCACCGGCTAGCGAGCGATCGAACGCCGAGGACTCGCAAACGATAATACCGCGTCGAAAGACTCGGATTGCGAACAAATCGAGATGATCCACCTGAAGTTCCTCGGGCACATCAAGACAAGCCTTGGCGTCGAGGAGCTAGACATTTCACAGCAGAACATCAGCGTGGGAGAGCTGTTCGGGTTCCTCCTGGCGAGGGCACCTGCCCAAACCAGCCATGGTTTCAGCAAGTTCAACACCTTGGTGGTGTTGAACGACGAGGAGGTTTTCTCGGCGTCCCAAGACGACAGGCGCATAACAGACGGCGACTCGGTCCTCCTGGTTCCCTTCTCGCACGGCGGCTAGAGGAAGAAGAAGGACGATGACGCGAAAGAAAGTGCTCCTTTGTCACTGCTGGGAGATGGACATGGGCGGTGACGACCCCGAGAGCGTCCTCGCCGGTCTTCGCAGAGAGAGCCCGGGCGTCCTGATCCAGGTCTTCGGCGGGAGGCGGCCGAACCCGAGCGCAATCGAGATGGTCGCTGCGCAGACCCTTACTGCGGCTAGATCAGGCTCGATGGTAGCTGATAGGCCCGAGCTCGACCTTCTGCTCAGGCTAGCGGGAACCAGACAGATCGGGAAGGCATTCCGGCTCATGGGCTACAAGTCCGCGCAAAGGAAGCTGTTCATCGTAGCCGCTTCAGAAGGGAACGGGGAGATGGGCCGTCTGCTAAACGAGCTTTCCCTCGACCGGAGGTTCGTCAAGATGGAGAAGAAGCCGCTTACAAACGACGACCTCGACCTCGTGGAGCGAGGGGCGCTCCTTTCGGCCAGCCTCTAGGAGGACCGTTTGAGCTTGATGATGCTGAGTATCTCGTCAGGCCTCACAACGGATATCGCGGTGTACTCTCCCAAGACCTCGACGTTGACCACCTTGTCAGGAGAGTTGAGGTTCACCTTGCGGTCCATGACGTCTGCGATGGTATCGATGAGTTCCTTCCGGCTCGTCGGCGAGTCCCGCTCGGTGATGTCTATCCTGAACGTCTCGCCCTCCAAGACCTGGACAGAGAGCTGGGTCGCTGCGTCCTTGATCTGCTCGAGCGTCGTGTCGACGACGATGTCCACAGGGATCATCCGCTGGATGAAGTGCACCCGGAAGGGCTCCGACTTCACGTAGTCCCGCATGAACGCGATGAAGTCTCGCGGGTTCTCGATCTCGATTTCAAGCACGCCGTCGAAGGCGGACTTTTCGATTCGGAGCTTGCGGTGCCCGCGCTGCAAGGCGATCTCCTTGAACTCGGCCGACGCCTTCGCTTCGCCACCCTTCTGCGAAGTTACCATGAGGTTCATGGTTTTAGCAACTCGCCCTCCTGAATCCTGACTGAACCCTCCCTTAAAACCTCGACAGTCGTCCCGGAGACTTTGATGACGGTCGAAGCCTTCCCCCGGAGCATGCCTCCGTCGACCACTAGCTGTATCTTCTCCCCCAAAGACTCCATCACCTCTTTTGCCGTGCGGCAGGGGGGGCGTCCGGATATGTTCGCGCTCGTCCCCGTGACCGCCCCACCAATCCCTTTGGCCAGGTCGGCGCAAGCCTCGCTGTCCGGGACGCGGACGCCGAGGTAGCCGTCCCCCTGGTGCAAAAACCGCGAAAGGCCGCCGTCCTTCGTGAGAGGCGCGACTATGGTCAGCGCCCCCGGCCAGTGGAGCTCTGCCAATCTAAGAGCGGTCTCGTTCAAAGACACGAGCTTTTCTGCGTCGCGAAGCCCGGCGCAAAGCACGGGGATGGGCTTCGCCTCCCTGCTCTTGACCTCGAACAGCATCCTGACGGCCTTGTCGTTCTTAGGGTCGCAGCCCAGTCCGTACACGGTGTCGGTGGGAAAGGCAACTATCCCGCCCTTCATCATTATCTTCACCGCTCCCTCGACTGCGGCATCTCCGACGGGGACGCACCTAGCTACCAATCCGCGCCGGGTCGGTCTGGGGTCCTGTTAAGGTGTTTGGCTCTTTGTTATTATTCGGTTTGGCGACCCTCGCCGAGCAACCCTTAAATCCCGAATGGCATCGCGGCAGGCCGAAATGTCTTCAGAAGATGGGGAGACAGAAGAGTTGGACCAGGACCTCGACGACGACGGCTGGGAAGAAGAGTCGGACGACTCATAGGCACTGAAATCGGGCCGACCTCGATCAGGTCTTCGGCACGCATCACACGGCGTGCTTGGTCTTCGATAGAACACCCTCCAGACTCGATTTATAGAGGCGAGAACGCGGGGCACCGCAGCGAGACCGTAGTGCAGTTGCCTGCTCGAACACTCATCGTCAATTTCAAGAACTACCCAGAGATACTGGGCGACGGCTCCCTCCGACTCGCACAAGCGGCCGAGCGTGTCGGCAGATCGGCGGGGATAGACATGGTCGTCGCGCCGCCGAACCCGATGCTCCACACGATAGCGTCCACGGTGAAGATACCGGTCTTCGCCCAGAAGACGGAGCTCGGCGAGCAGGGGAAGAGCACCGGCGCGACGATAGCCGAATCTTTGAGGGCGGCTGGTTGTGCTGGTTCGATCCTGAACCACAGCGAATCGAGAGTCCCTCTCGAGAGGCTCGGGGAGATCGTCGCAAAGATGAAGAGCGTAGGTTTGAAGAGCTGCGTGTGCGCCGAGACGACCGAGGAGACGGTGAAAATCGCCGCGATGGAGCCGGAGTTCCTCGCCATCGAACCACCCGAGCTCATCGGGAGCGGAATCGCGGTCTCCAAGGCGAGGCCCGAGCTAATCACAGCCACAGTCAGCGCCGTCGCTGCTGCAGGCTACAAAGGAAGCTTGCTCTGCGGCGCGGGGATAGTCTCCGGGGAGGACGTGGCCTCGGCCATCAAGCTAGGGACCCAAGGGGTCCTCGTTGCCAGCAGCGTCGTCAAGGCTCGTGACTGGCCCGCGAAGCTCACGGAGCTCGGCAATTCGATGACGGTCTGACTCGGCGTCCTGCAGCTTTTCTGAATCGCACGTCGCCGGAAAGCTGTAAATACTATTTTTTGCCCGACAGAACAGCGTGGCCGACAAGCCCAACGCTTTGGAGAACGCCCTCACGCAGCTCAAGACAGCCGCTGACCATCTCAAGCTCGACCAAGGGACCTACGAGCTCCTTAGCCAGCCAAGGAGGACGGTCATGGTTTCAGTCCCTATCAAGATGGACGACGGAAGTACCAAGGTGTTCACAGGGTACCGCGTCCAGCACAACGACGCCCGAGGGCCCTACAAGGGCGGCATCCGCTACCACCCGGACGTCTCTCTCGACGAGGTGAAAGCCCTCGCCGCATGGATGACCTGGAAGTGCGGCGTCGCGGACATCCCGTTCGGGGGCGCGAAGGGAGGGGTCGTGTGCGACCCGAAGCGCATGTCGAGAGGCGAGATAGAGAGGCTCACGAGGAGGTACACGGTGGCCATAGGAGACGTGATAGGCCCTGACAAAGACATACCGGCTCCGGACGTCGCGACGAACGCCCAGGTAATGGCGTGGATCCTCGACACCTACAGCCAGCTCAAAGGGCACATGGTCCCCGAGGTGGTCACCGGCAAGCCCATTTCGCTGGGCGGTTCTCTCGGGAGGGACACCGCGACGGGGCGCGGAGCCGCGTTCGTCACGAGGGAGGCCGCGAAGTTCAACAGGATTCCCTTGAAGGGGGCGACATTCGCAGTCCAGGGCTACGGGAACGCGGGCTCGAACTTCGCGACGATATTGGAGGAGATAGGCGGGGCCAAGATGGTCGCCGCCAGCGACTCGACGGGCGGCATCTACAACAAAAAGGGGCTGGACGCGAAAAAGGTCCTTGCCCACAAGGAGAAGACCGGCTCGGTCGTGGGTTTCGTCGGGTCAGAGGAGGTCTCCGACGACGAGGTGCTCGGAGCCGAGTGCGACATACTCTGCCCAGCCGCGCTCGAGAACGCGATAACGCCCGCAATAGCCAAGCGAGTTCGTGCGAGGATCATCACCGAGGCTGCGAACGGGCCGACGACGCCTGAGGCGGACAAGGTGCTCGAAAGAAACAAGGTCTTCCTGGTGCCGGACATACTAGCGAACTCTGGAGGAGTGATGGTGAGCTACCTCGAGTGGGTCCAGAACCTTGAGAGGTTCTGGTGGACGGAGGAGGAGGTCAACAAGAGGCTCGAGAGCAAGATAACGACCGCGTTCTCTCGTGTCCACTCGGAGTCGGAGCGACGAGGCGTGACGATGAGGACGTCTGCGCTCATCATCGGCGTCGGCAAGGTCGCCGAGGCCGTGCAGACTCTGGGACTTTGGCCTTAGCTAAGGGCTGCCATTTACTTAATCCGAAAAGACCTCGCTCACCTTGAGCAGGTCCAAGTCCAAGGTCTTCTGCGCCAGCGCGCCGCCCACCGGTACCGGGACGATCTTGTTGCCTTTCAGCGCGACCATCATGCCGAACTTGCCAGACTTTACCAGGTCTGCCGCCGCCACCCCGAACCTGGTGGCTAGAACGCGGTCGTACGCCGTAGGCGAGCCTCCCCTCACGACGTGGCCTAGCACCACATCGCGTGTCTCGAGGCCCGTCCTCTTCTCGATCTCCTGTGCAAGGAGCTGGCCGATCCCGCCGAGGATGGGGTTGCCGAACGCGTCGACCGCGGTGGTCTTCGTAGCCTTTTCCTTCTGTTCCTTCGCCTTTGCCCCCTCCGCCACGACTACCAGCGAGAATTTCTTGCC
Organism: Nitrososphaerota archaeon; assembly: GCA_027886925.1. Next base: position 10,837 of record JAPCJN010000018.1, on the reverse strand, counting down.
GCCCTTCGCCCTCTTGCTAAGGGTCTTGCAGACCTCTACGATGCTGAACGGCTGCTCGGGGACCAGGACGACGTGGGCGCCGCTAGCTA
>JAPCJN010000018.1:10096-10738 GCA_027886925.1 Nitrososphaerota archaeon | reverse complement strand
CCATGACCTCCACGACTATGACGCGCTCGTGCGACATCCCCGTGGTCTTTACCCGGTCGATCTCCTCGACGGCGACGTTGACCGCAGAGTCGAAACCGAAGGTGAAGTCTGTGCTCGACAGGTCGTTGTCCATCGTCTTCGGGACCGCCACTACCTTCACGCCGAGCTTCGAGAGCTTGTGGGCGACGCCGAGCGTGTCGTTCCCTCCGATGGCGACGAGACAGTCGATGCCGAGCTTCTTCAGGTTCGCGAGGACAAGCTCCGGACCTCCGTCTTTCTTGAACGGGTTGGTCCGAGACGTCAGCAGCACGGTGCCGCCGACGGACACGAGCTCGGCGACTTTCTCATAAGTGAGCTCCACGGTGGAAGGCTCGAGGAGTCCCGCCCAGCCCCTCTTGATGCCGACGACCTCGTAGCCATAGCTCTCCGCGCGCGCCACGACCCCACGGATAGTGGCGTTCAAACCCGCACAGTCTCCGCCCCCCGTTAAGACGCCGATCTTCATAGGTTTCTGCGTATGGGGAAAAATTACAAGATATAATCCTTCATCCGTGCTCGGCCCGCGCGAAATTTATATGCACCAGATAGACCCGTTCGGCGCTAACATGACCACCACGCGAGATTTCACAGGCCCATTCCTTA
>JAPCJN010000018.1:4424-10086 GCA_027886925.1 Nitrososphaerota archaeon | reverse complement strand
AACGGGAGAACCTTGATAATCGCATATGACCAGGGACTGGAGCACGGCCCGAGCGCTGACTTTGACATGCGCAACGTGGACCCGGCCTTCATCGTGGACATTGCGAACAAGGGCGGATTCACAGCGCTGGCCCTTCAGAAGGGCACAGCGGAGAAATACTACGACGGGAAGACCCCTCTCATCCTGAAGCTCAACGGCAAGAGCACCCTCCCAAAGGGGGAGCCGATCTCGAGGCAGCACTGCTCCGTGAAGTACGCCGAGATGCTCGGGGCGAAGGCCGTGGGATACACGATATTCCTAGGGAGCGGCCACGAGTCCGAGATGGTCCAGGAGTGGGGGAGGATCCAGGAGGAGGCCCATGAGAGGGGGATGGCAGCGATCCTTTGGGTCTACCCAAGAGGCTCGGCGGTCGCAAGCGACACAACGCCAGACATCGTGGCGTACGCGGCGCGTGCAGGGCTAGAGTTCGGAGCCGACATCGTCAAGATCAAGTACACGGGCGACGCCAAGACATTCGCTTGGGCCGTGAAGGCGGCGGGGAGGGCGAAGGTCGTCATGTCTGGCGGTCCGAAGACGACGGACGAGGGGTTCCTCGCGCAGGTGCGCGGAACCATGGAGGCGGGAGGAGCAGGCTTGGCGGTGGGAAGGAACGTCTGGCAGCACCCCGAGCCACTCAAGCTTGCCGAGCAGCTGAAGAAGGTGATCTGGGAGACCGAGCCCACGGTGACCGCGACGTCGCCTCTTTTCGGCTAAAGGAAGGGGCGCTTCCTTTCCGCAAAGAAAGAAAGGAGCGCGAAAAGATAAGAGCCGGAGCTTAGAAGCGAATCCATTGCGATAAGCTTGAAGATTTTCATCATAGACATCGACGGGACAATCAGCGAGCACATCGCGAACGAGGAGGGCATAGAGAGGATGAGGACCGCAAAAGGCTATCCAGAGGTCATCAAGGAGATCAACAAATGGTATGACGAGGGACACTACATATGCTTCTTCACGGCAAGGACCAGCGAGCACGAGGTCGTGACGAGGGAATGGTTGAAAAAGAACGGGGTCATGTTCCACCAGCTCATCATGAACAAGCCGAGGAAGTTGCCCCCCTACACCGAGTATCACTTCATCGATGACGCCCACGTAAAGGCGACGACGTTCAAGGGAAAGATCACGCCCTTCGTCAGGAAGAGGGTGTCGATCGAGGTTTTCGAGGAATAGGAAGATCGCGTGCAGAAAGGAACAGCTTCCTGAAACCCGATTCAGGCTAGGCGCATCCGCTGTCTGGCTATTTGTTCAAGAGGCGCCAAGAGAGGACTATCCCGGCAGTCGACAAAACGACGGCGAACACCAGCACCACTCCAAGGTCCACGGGCAGGCTGTTGCTGCCGGTGGCACCTATGAGAAGCTGCCTTATCGCGTCGTTGGCGTAACTTACCGGATTGACCTTCACGACGACCTGGAGCCAACTCGGCATTATCTTCGCCGGCAGCAACGCGTTGCTCGCGAAGAGCAAGGGCAGGTTCAGCAGGTTGATTATCGCCATCTGTGTTTGCCAGTCGCTCGACCTCAGAGCCAACATGACGTAGAGTGCAGAAAGTCCCGTGGCCATCAGGAAGATGACCACGAAAGCTGCTCCGATCCCCGCTATCGAGAAGTGGCTGATGTCCATCCCCAAGGCTACGGCGATGGTCAAGACTATGATCGACTGGATTAGGGACCTCGCGACGCTCTGGAAGACCTTCCCCATCACAATGGTCCCCCGGCCCACGGGCGTGCTAAGGGCCTTGTTCATGAAGCCGAACCTGCGGTCGAAGACAACCGACATGCCGCTGAACGCGGATGTGAATAGGACGATGAACGCCAGCTGGCCGCAGGCGAGATACGAGAAGTAGCTGGTTGTCCCGAATGTGCTCAGCATGACGGCGTTGGCCACGCTCGCGGGGGCCCCCGACTGGGTGATGAACGTGGAGAAGTTAAGGGCCTTCCCGAGGACCCCCATATAGATGACAGGTTGGACGAGAGAGATTATCAGCTGGATCGGATTGCCATACCATTTCCTCAGGTCTCTTTGTGTGAGTGCCCAGAGGCCGTGAAGAGGACCCGTGTTCGCCTTCGGGGGACCCCTCAAAGTGGCCGGCGATGACGTTAGGGCGGGCTTCAATTGCGCCTCCCCGACCGTCGCGGACTCTATCTTGTCGGCCACGGCGTCACGACCTCGCCCTGTTCATCGTGAGCCTCTGGCTGAACATCGCCATCCTGTTCGTCTCCTCCTCCCTAAGAGAGCGCCCGGTGAACTCCAGGTAAGCCTCGTCGAGGGTGGGCTTCGTCAGCGAGATCTTGACGACGTGCAGCCCTTTCGAGCGCACGAGGTCCATTATCTGGGGGGAGGCCTCCTCACCCATCTCCGCTTTTATCCGGTAGTCGTTCCCCTTCTTCTTGACCTCCTTCACCAGCTTGATCTGGGCGATATCGGACGAGATGTCTGGCTCGCTCTCCTTGACCCCGACTACGATGATGTCGCCGCCGATGCTCGCCTTCAATTCGGTGGGAGAACCGATCTTGACGATATGTCCGTGGTCGATGATGGCTATTCTGTCACAGAGCGAGTCCGCCTCCTCCAGGTAGTGCGTGGTGAGGAAGAGGGTCATCTTGAACTCTTCCTTCAGCATCCTGATGTATTTCCAAACCGCGGCGCGCGTCTGCACGTCCAAGCCCAGCGTCGGCTCGTCCAAGAAGAGAAGCTTGGGGTAGTTGATGAGGCCGCACGCCAGCTCCAACCTCCTGCGCATCCCGCCGGAGAACGTCCTCACCTTGCGGTTCGCGGCGTCCTGGAGCTCGACGAGCTTGAGGAGCTCTTCGGCATGGGGCTTTGAGTCGCTCCGCGGGAGCCCGTAGAGGTCAGCACAGAGGAGTATGTTCTGGTATCCTGTCATGTCCTCGTCGGCCGTATACTCCTGGGGCACCACGCCTACGTTCCTGCGGACGTCGGTCGCTTTGTTGAGGACGTCGTAGCCGCACACGGTCGCCTTACCAGACGTCGGCCTCATCATCGTCGTGAGCATGTTGATGGTCGTGCTCTTGCCGGCGCCGTTGGGCCCTAGGAATCCGAAGATCTCTCCTTCGCTTACCTCGAAGCTGACGTTGTCGACGGCCTTCAGCTGCCCGAAGCTCTTCGAAAGGCCTTCGACTTTGACTATCGCGGGCGCCCCATCTTGTCCACGCCCGCTTTGCTCGACGATCACGGGCTGTTCATCACTACCCTAGCCGCGTCGCGGCTGACTTGGACTTTAGATCTCTGAGCTGGCTCTGCGTCCAGTCGAGCTGCCTTTCCAGGTTCAGACTGTATTCTCGGAGCATGAACTCCATATCGGTCCTCGAGAGGGCATCCCTCCTTGACTCCAGGAGCTCCTTGGTCATCTCGAATTGCTTCTTCGGACCTTCGACGAACATGTTGGTTATCCCCGCTGGGTCGAGCATGTCGAAGAAGAGGCGGCGCATCGCCATCCAGCGTTGCGACGAGTTCGTGAACATGTCGCCATGCTCTCTTATGAGATTGACGCCTTTGGGCGTGATGCTGTAGACCCTCCTGTTGTCGGACGAGCCGTTGTTGTCGTTCTGGATGTACCCGCGATCGAGCAGCTTTTTGAGAATCGGGTATACCGATCCCACCCCTGGCCTCCAGGCCCCTTCCGTCTTGTTGTCAATGTCCTGAAGGATCTGGTAACCGTGCCTCGGTTTTGTGGATATGCTGTTCAAGATGTAGTAGAGGAGCATCCCTCTTGGAGCGCCCTTCATCTCGGTGAGGCGGGGAAAATCCGGGGTTTTCGGTTTGGAAACGAAATCGGCCATGTGGCTTGTTGTGCAGCGGCCTGCTATTTACGTATATCGTATTTGATATAATAAGGGATATGGTGTCAAAGAGATGGGACCGCGTCGGTCATCATTCGCGTCTCCATGTTCGAGAGGTGCCTCGTCGGGACCGGATTAATGCCCTTGCGCTCGTCTGAGTCATAGTAGGCCTTCTCGGCTTCCTCGAACGTCTTCGACGGGTGCTCCCACTTTAGGATCCAGACGAAGCGGTCATCTCCGACCCTCCACGCCCCGACGACGGTGAAACCGAACCTCAGCCTTAGCGGGTAGATCACCGTATGCCACTCCGCGATGAACTCGTCCATCTCTCCAGTCTTGACCTGGTATTCGCGCAGCTGGTATTGAGTTGGCATGGACGAGGCGAGACATGATGTGATGAAAAGCGTTTCTCGACGTGCTCCGAGGCGAGCTGATCGCTGTCGACGACTCTTTGTGCAAGCTCGTCGAGCAGTCAGAGCAGACCCCTCGCGATGCTCGCCACAAATGGTCAGAATCCCGATTCCTTGTTACGTTCCCGAAACGCGCGTATTTGATGAAGAAGAGACACAGTTTCTGAAGCTAGCCCAAACTGACCTCACCCAGTCGAAGACTTCCTGATGGAAGAAAATGCGTTCGACCTTCCTCTTATCGTGAGTGAGACGAGCAAGTCGGCGTGTCGAACGCAGAAAGTTCACTCCAGTCGCAGTTCTACCCCGAGACGCTTCGAGAGGTTCCGAAGATCCTGAGCTACGTAGAAGAATGCCATCCAGCTCCACTTCCCCCAACGCTTGATGCCTTCCTGCTTGACCTTCTCAATCGCCTCCCTCCGGTTTTCGGGCTCCTTCCCAAAGAAGAGTAATCCGAAGACGTCGACCGACCAGGCATCGATCGGGAACCCTCCGTGAGGATTGATGATATCCGCAGCGTAATCCCCTATTCCGGGGAGCTGCATCAGCCTTTCCTTCGCCTCGCCTGGCTCCATCCTGAGTATCTCCTGAATGTCGGGGAATCCTCCAGCGATTATCTTCGCCGAGGCAACGATATATTTGGCTCTATATCCCAAATTGCACGCTTTCGCAAAGATATTCGGGTCGATACCTGCTATCTTTTCTGCGGTAGGCTGAAGCAGTACCCGTCTCCCGTCGAACTCAATCGTCTCGCCATAGTTCCGACCGATCGCTTCCAACATCTCGTTGCTCCTCTTGAGTCTCGCCATCTGGAGGCATATGCTCAGGACGACCGAGTTGAAGAGGGACACGGATTGAGAGTCGTGCATCCCGTATAGGTCTTCGACCACGTGCTTCAATATCGAATCCCGTCTGGCGAAAGCATAGAACTCGCGAAGGTTCTGCGCCGCTCCCAACGATTCGGAGACGAGGCTCTGGAGCCTGCTCATGGATTGTCCGGTAAGTCCCTTCTCGGTGTAGACGCTGACGAGCAGTCGCGGATTCTCTATTGCGCCCACTGAAGCGATCTTCAGTCCCGATGGCATTCCATCGAAGCGGACGCAAGTCCAGAGGGCCTCGCTCTCGTACACCTCGTCCGCCGTGAACAGGTCCCATCCTGCTGGATTCCTCACCGTCAGTCGGAAACTGAAGGGTGGAACCGGATCGACTTCGAACTCTCCCGTTCGGGTCAGCTTCACGACAGATCCCTTGGACCTCAACGGATTCACCAGGGTAAGAGACGCGCACTTGATAAGTCCACTTTGGCCTTTCAGGTTGCTTCCGCCGCCAAAGCCGCGAAGCTCGCATAGATTTTCTAGTCAGGCGCGAGATCAGTCCGTCCACTTTTGGCAGAAGTGCATCTTGCCCGAAGAAAT
>JAPCJN010000018.1:0-4414 GCA_027886925.1 Nitrososphaerota archaeon | reverse complement strand
TAGATACACTTGAGCCGTCCTCTCCGCTCCTTCGGCTCTCGCATCATACCATCGTTTCACGTCAGGGTCTGAAAGCAGGTCTGCTCCCATCATGGCAGGAGCCTCGGGCTGCTAGAATTTAGTGTTTATGATTAGGTTCCAGACCATTAATCCGTGTTTGAATTAAGCGTGCTTGGCAACGACAAACACCACTCGTTTCCCCCAAGGATAGGATTGGCCTAGGCTACGGGCCCCGTTTTTGCTCGGTTCTCGCATCACAAATAAGCCTATCTTTGATGGAGTCCCTCAAATCTAAAGAGAGTCGACGGCCCTACACGAGTTTCCGGCGTTTCCAGTGAGAGCAACACCGTGGCTTTATCTTGCTCAAAATGATAACGGCGTGATTTGAGTCGACTTTTGGAAGAAGCTAACAGGTTTCGGCCGCGTCTTTCTTTCTAGGGAAAGTCTACTGCCAAGTTCCGAAGAGCTGCAATGACTGCCCGTTGCCCAGAGCGATTGTCCCATAAGCTTGCGAACCCTGAGAACCGCCCGCGCGTGAACTGAGACACCAAGCAGAGATGGGCGCTCCATTCGCGGAGATGAAGATTGTCGCACGAGAACCGCCGTCGGTGGTCGTCAATATCCCGGGCAGGACGGTTCCTCCTGCCAGCAAAGTGCAACCATTGGCGGATGTGCTTGGGCCGCCATTGTCGGTTAAGGTGAAGTTACAGCTGGCGGCACCCCCATTGTTCGGGTCTTTCGCAAGACAAGACACCGCCTGAGCGGCGTAGGGACCTGTCGCGCTGCTGCTTTGTGATACCACGGTGGTGGTGACAGTTTGAGTGACCGTAACGGCGTCAGTGGTGGTACTGAACGAGGTGACCGTTTTGGTCCCGGAGAGCGTTATGGTGGTGGAAGATGGAGTGACAGTAGTCGTAACGAAAACAGTGGCTGTGGTCGTGATGCCATCGAGATTTGCGGTCGTAGAAGCAAGGCTGGTCGTGGTGGTTGGCATGATGGTTTCGGTTGAGTTGGATAGCGAGGTGATATCGCTTGAATGTACTGGCACATATTCGGTAAACACCTCTGTGACAGTCGTCGCGGGCAGTCCTCCGTTCGAGTGGGCAGTGATGTACACGAACCCACCGACAAGCACAAGCGCGACAATGACTAGACCCGAGACCGTCACCACGTCCAAACCCTTTCTGCGCATGCTGGTTGATCAGAACTTGGTAGAATCACGCTTTAAGCTATGTTGACTACGAAACCTGAATCTCAAAGCTAGAATACTCTCTGTGAGATTGCCTTCACCATGGTTGAAGCACGGTCTCCGGTGGAAGAATTGAGTTTCGGCCTCGTCTTATGTCAAAATGAGAAGGTCAGGGTGATGACGAAAGCGTTCATTTTTTGGCCCTTTTGGAGGCCGAAAGTAAATCGCACCCGTTGCCTCGCCGTATTTGGCCTGCATCGAGTGAACCCGTTGACGGCGTGAGGACTATGCCAAGGTGAAACACGGCATTTCGTGTCAGGGCCGGCCAGCGCTCGACACCTGCGACCGTTCATCTTTGTCTCGACGCATTAGATAGATCCAGCGAAGCATCAAGCCTCAATCGGACGGACCGTCTCACAATAGCTGCGTCATGCGAGTCCTTTGGTGGACCCCTCCGAAAGCTTCGGCGGGAGCCTCGTCGGATTTGACCAATTCGTTGAGCCTATCATATTCGGCTATGACGCTCAGGCCTTTTGGAGACAGCCCGTAGAGGAGCGTTCTCCTGTCAAACAGTACGGACCCGCTACCTACGAAGAACGTGAGGTACTGTTGGATCTCGATGCGGGACATGTCTAAAGCGTAGGCGACCTGCCCCAGGTCGGCGACATCCTTCACTAGGTGCAGGATTCGCATCCCCGTCTCAATCCGTGAACCAGTGGCCATGGAGTTGGCTCTGTTTGGGGACTTTTAGGATAGCTCTCAGAAAGCTCTGTCAAAGAAACATGGTAGATTCTTCGGTCTTCGAATCCTGGGTCGTCATTCCGTTCGCCGGCCTCACGACCTGATGGAGAGGTATTCGGCCACTGGCGGCGACTCGCTCGCCCCCTGACCGCTCGGCACGGTTCGAGTTTCAGTGCGGCGTGTTCCAGCCAGCCCCCCGGCCGCCTCCGAACCCCTTTGGATCGACAAAACATTCTGAACGTCGAGCCTATGAGCTCAATATCCCAGGATGAGCTGTATTCTCCGCAAGTCACAAATGGATAAATCACTTGTCAGCAGTGCCAAATCAATCGCTTGAAATTTCTCGAGTTCGAGAAGGAGGTGCAAGAGGTCATTTTCGCAGCCTCGAAGAATTGCGGATATAGCCTCACCCACGTCGAGGTCCTCCGCCCGCCGAATCCCGATCTGGGTGATCTCTCCAGCCCCGTTGGCCTGAGGCTCGCGAGGGAAGCGCGGAAATCCCCGGGTGTCATCGCAAAAGAGATCGCCGACGCGATCAATTCGGCTAAAAGAGGGCACCTCATTGGCCGGGTCGAGGCCCACGACTCAGGATACGTCAACTTCAGGCTTCAGTGGGATGTCTTCGCGTACGAACTCCTGACCTCGGTCTTGACGCCAGAGGGGGGCGCCCTGTCGCTGGGCATTCCGGATGAGAAGAAGCAGCGCATCGCGATAGAGCACACTAACGTGAATCCGAACAAGGCGCTGCACATAGGCCATGCTAGGAACCTAGTCCTCGGCGACTCCCTCGTCAGGACGATGAAGCGGTTGGGGCACGATGTGCAGACGCTGAACTACATCGATGACTCAGGCGCTCAGGTCGCCGACGTCATCGTGGGCCTCAAGTTCCTCGACTTCGAGGACGAGGCGCCGCCCGGAGTGAAGTTTGACACATACTGCGGAGACGTGGTTTACACCAAGGTCAACCAGATGTACGAGAAGACGCCATCGCTGAAGGAAAAGCAGAGACTCGTCCTACAAGAGATCGAGAAGGGGACAGGAGAGATCAGCGAATACGCGGAAAAGATAGTAGCGCGCATCTTATCGGCGCAACTGGAGACGTGCTGGCGCCTAGGCGTGCGCTATGACCTCTTGAATTGGGAGTCTCACATCTTGAAGACGGGGATGTGGCGGGAGATCTTTGAGGAGTTGAAGCGGAAGGGGATCGCCGTGCTCGAAACGGAGGGAGAGAACGCGGGATGCTGGGTGGTGAAGGACAAGGAGCTTGGGGAGGACAAGGTCCTGGTCAGGTCGGACGGGACGGTGCTCTACGTGGCCAAAGACATCCCTTACGCCGCTTGGAAAATAGGGCTTATTGGCGACCCGTTCTCCTACAAGGTCTACGCGAAGCAGCCGGATGGTTCTAACCTCTGGACCACCACGGCAGCCGCAGGAACCGGTGCGAACACCTCTGACGAGCATCCCAAGTTCGGGGGCGCCGACCTCGCGATATCGGTCATAGACTCGAAGCAAAGTCGGTTGCAGAAGGTCGTCAGCAGCGTGTTGGCGAGGCTGGAAGGAGGAAGCGAAGCGAGCGCGCGATACAAGCACAGAGCGTACGAGGTGGTCGCCCTCTCCAGGAAGTCCGCCGAGAGCCTGGGCCTGACGGTGGAGAAGGAGTTCGTGCATATGCAGGGCAGAAAGGGGATTTACATCAACGTCGACAGCGTCCTTGACTCTCTCAAAAGGAAATCCGCTGAAGAAACGAAGAGGAGAAACCCCGATAGGAGCGATTCGTGGGTAGACGGTGTAGCCGAGGGACTCGCGATCGCAGCGTTCAGGTTCGAGCTTGTGAAACAGGACCCGGACAAGATGATAGCCTTCGACCTCGAATCATCGCTCAGGCTCGAGGGAGACACGGGACCGTATCTCCTTTACAGCTACGCGAGGGCGAGCAGGATCCTCGAAAGGTCTGAGACGAAACAGCCGAGGTTGACCGAGGTCGGCGCGGGGAAGCTCACCAATCCGAAGGAGGTCGCATTGCTCAAGGTTCTCTCGACGTATGACAAGTCGGTGATGGAGGCGGGCAGGTACCTGTCACCGAAGGAGGTCGCCACGTACGTCCACTCTCTCGCAGCTGCGTTCAACGAGTTCTACGAGCAGGTCAGGGTTAACACGGAGCCCGATATCAGCCTGAGGGAAGCGAGGCTGTCGATGATCCAGGGTTTCAGGGTTGTTCTCAAGGACGCCTTGGAGGTCCTTGGGATAAGAGCCCTCGATGAGATCTGAGAGGAGAAAGCCAGAATGCACACCGAGTTAGTTGACCAGGAGACTAGCTGACGACGAGACGTAGGTGACTGCGGGCGATGAGCTGTGATTTTTCGACGCTCCTGCGAGCGTAGGATCGGTAAGGTAACCCTAACGATTTTCTCTAGAAAATAGCGCGAAGGAAAAATTAGGACGCGGGCTTCCTGCCTCTCATGGCAAGATAGCCCGTCGCTATTA
>JAPCJN010000017.1 GCA_027886925.1 Nitrososphaerota archaeon | reverse complement strand
ACCTTTCCCATCTCGTCGCGAACCTCTCCTTCGTACTTCTTCCGTCTTCCTTCGTCGATTTGTTTGCTCATACGAGAAGACCAGTCGGAAGCTAGTTTATCCTGTAGCAAGATTGTTCTAATTCTAAGAGAGGAGTCTTTCGAATCGACTTTTCGCTTGGACTCGTCGGTTTTAGACGGCGGCCGCTATTCATGAGCAGCCTCCGATGCGCCAGCAATATTGGACGTCTAGTCCATTCGCGACATCGAACATGAGTTGTCCATTCGCGTGGCACCGGACTTCGTCTTGAGTAGCGCCGGGCACCTGCCATCCGCGGGCTCCGTAGGGCAGCCCTAGTCGGCAGACGTCATTATCGTGCTCCCTAGGACCAGGATGCTCGATGTTCGAGCTTGTAGAACTCTCTAAGAGATCTGCTTAGAGACCGATTCCACCGCCGAACAGCAGTGTTACGACGAACAGGACGAGGAAGACCACGATCAGGATCTTCGCGATGTCCATCGAGAATCCTGCGATGCCCCTCGCCCCGACGATGTAGGCGACGAACGCGATCACAAGGAACAGAAGTGCCAGTCCTAACAATGTTGCCATTATCTATGCTCTCCAGAGGATGCATTTTTTGCAACACTAAGAGGATGAGCGATAATTCTTCTCAACGATAGTTTCGCGACAGAGAAAAGTTGCGGCATGGACTGCAACAAATCCTTAGAAGCCTCGGCGAAGCACATAGGCATGAGCGAAGCAGAGGGTAAGGAATGGCCGCACGATCCAACGAAGTCCCGGCGCAACGCGATCAAAGACGCGACTCCTGACCAGCAACCGCCCACAATCATCAACGAAATCGACAAAGGAAAGAAAAACCAAGACAGAAGAAGAAAGAGTTGACGGCCTTCAAGAAATCAGCCGGGGGGGGCACGAAGCTCCCCCACTCCCGCTTTTTCCGGAACTAGAACGTGGATGGAGAGTTAGGTGGAGAGACCGACGGTACCCAGTTCTCCGAATCCTCCGCGGATCCCGACGGCCTGTATTTGTAATACTCGTCCGGTGCTGGCGCCTTGTCTCGTTTGAACTCGCTTTCGGCTTGCTGCTCCGTCACGTCGAACCAGAGCGTCTTGCCATCGAATCCACGGACGAGGTATTTTGGAATGAAGTACTTGTGTTTGGAGATGGTGCCCTTTAGCGTGACGATGAAGTTGGTCCCCACCTCTTGCACTTCGCCAAGACTGTAGTCAGCGAGCCCTTTCGCTTCCTTCTTTACCACGTCGTTCCATGGTAGTCTGTTTGTTTGCATGGGAACGTGTATGTCGCGGTAGCTTTAGGGGAATGCAAGCTTTCTTATGAGGTCAGACGACAGAAGACCTGTTCAGCCGATGCGTTCGAATCGAACGCAGGGAAGTAAACACTTTAATCCGGTAGCAATTCAGGCCGTCAGAACAAGGTCTCGAACATGCCAGAAAAGAAAGTCGTCTCGGTGCTCGTCATGGGAGGCGAGGCGTCCGCCGGCGCTCCCCTCGGGCCCCAGTTAGGCCCTCTAGGCGTGAATGTGCTGGGCATCGTCAACGAGATCAACAAGGTGACGGCCGATTTCAAGGGGATGCGAGTCCCTGTCAAGATCGAGGTCGACACCGAGACCAAGGCGTTCACGGTCGAGGTGGGTACGCCGACGACATCTGCCCTCGTGGTCAAGGAAGCTGGCGTCCCGAAGGGCTCGGGCAAGCCGAACACCGACCTGGTCGGCAACGTGAGCTTCGAGAAGGTCCTCAACATCGCCAAGATCAAGATGGGCGATTCTTACGCCAAGTCCATAAAGTCTGCCGTCAAGGAGGTCGTCGGAAGCTGCGTGAGCATGGGGATCAAGGTGGAGGAGACGGACCCCCGCATTTTCATGAAGGAGATAGAGAGCGGCAAGTGGGACCCTCCCATCTCGACGTTTGAAGCGAAGAAGTAGCTTCGACTGCCAAAGGCCCTTCCGTCAGAACCCGAAACTCTTTTAAGAAGAATTTGGAGGCTCGTCCCAGTTCCAGGGAATCACGTCGTGCTTTCAAACGTCCAGATAGCAGAATTGGTCAAAAAGGGGAAAGAGTCCGAGCCGAAGAAGTTCCCCGAGTCAGTGGAGGCCATCCTTACATTCAGGGACGTCGACCCGAAGAAGAACGACCTTAACATCAACGAGACGGTCTACCTCCCGCATCCCGGATCGCACCGCGCCTCGATTTGCTTTGTAGGCTCCGGCGACCTGCTCCTGAGGGCGAAGAACGCGGGAGTCGATGGAGTTGTCGAACCGGCAAAGCTCGAGAGCTACGCTGGGAACAAGAAGGAGGCGAAGAGCTTGGCGAAGCAGTATGATTTCTTCCTTGCAGACACCGCGCTGATGCCGAGGATCGGCAGGATCCTGGGCCAGTACATGGGCCCCCGTGGGAAGATCCCGACGCCTGTCCCCCCAAACGCCCAGATCGAGGGCATGATCAACAGGACCAGGTCCGCGGTCCGGGTCCGTAGCAGAGGCTCCCTCGGAGTTGGCGCCAAGGTAGGAGACAGGAAGCTCTCCGACGAGCAGATTACCGATAACATCGTCGCGATGATTCAAGCCGTGCAGAAGAAGCTCCCCAACGGCGACAAGAACATCAAGACCGTGACCGTGAAGACCAGCATGGGGAAGCCAGTAAAGGCAAAGGTCCAGGAAAGTTGAGCCAAGTCCAGGTCCACAGACGAGAGCCCCGCCCCGAGAAGGTGGCGATGGTCGAGCGCATTGCCAAGCTGGCCAACGAGTACCCAGTCCTCGCCGTAACGAAGCTCTCGAAGGTAAGGTCGGCGCAGCTCATGGCAGTGAGGAAGGTCCTGAGAGGGAACGCCGAGATAGTGGTGGTAAAGAACCAGCTGGCGATACTCGGGCTCAAAAAGGCGGGCCTGAAGAACGCGGACGAGCTCTTGGGGCACCTGTCGGGACAAAATGCGCTGATATTCTCTAGGCTCGACCCGTTCAAGCTCTACCTGCTGCTCGAGAAGAACAGGGTGAACCTCGGCGCGAGGGCCGGGGACGTCGCACCCACAGACATCGTCATCCCTGCGGGGAACACCGGACAACAGGCAGGGCCTGTCCTCAGCGAGTTCAGGGAGGCGGGCATCCAGACCAAGATAGAAGCCGGAAGCATCCAGGTGGTCAAGGACTCGGTGGTCGCGAAGACCGGAGCCGTGATCTCCCCGAAGCTCGCGAGCCTCCTCTCCAGACTAGGGATAAAGCCCATCCGAGCAGGACTGGCGATCGCGCTTGCCTACGAGGGCGGCCTGATCTATGGGGCCGAAGCCGTCGCGATCGACCTCGACAAATACCGCGAGAGTCTGGTCCAGAGCTACGCTTCGTCCATGGCGCTGGCCGTGTTCATCGGATACGTGACCAAGGATACCGCGCCGAGCATAATAGCCAAGGCTTACAGAGAGGCGTTGGCGCTCGCCGTCGAAGCCGGAGAGATAACGAATGAGAGCGCGCCGGTGATAATCGGGAAGGCCGAAGCAGAGGCCAACGCCGTGCTCACAAAAGCGAAAGAGAAAGGCTACCAGTAACCAGTTCGCTCAAACCAAGAATGTAAAGTTCACAGGCCTTTTCATCGCTTCAGTTCTGCCGCGGGGGTTGATGGTAGACTGTAACCCGATTGCAATCGCCCTCCTCCACCCTTCTCCCGGCATGTTGGGCGTCATCCGCAAAATGACGAAGGTGGGTTGACCGACCACCGTCCCTGAGCTGCGCTAGGAGCGAAGAAATGTCAGGAGCTGAGTGTTGGTTCTAGCGAGCTTGTCTGGTCTAGCCGAATAGCGATGCGAGTCCCGCAAGCGCTTCCTCTTCCTTCTTCTCTTCTGCCTTTGGCTTCTCCTCGACCTTTGCTGCGCCGGGTGCCGCTGCCGCCGCAGGTGCTGCTGCCACTGCCATCGTCGCCGCGCTCTTCAGAGCCTCGTCGATGTTGACCTCGCTGAGCGCGGATGCTAACGCCTTGACCTTGACCTGGTCCACTGTGACTCCCGCTGCCTTTACTACGTTTGTGAGATTCTCCTCGTCGACCGGCTTTCCGGCCTTGTGAAGCATCAGAGCCGCATACATGTAAGAGTCCGTCATTGCAAATTCAAGACTCGCCGTCCAGCTACCGCTTTTATAGTTTTCGCGCAAGAAATTTCGCCGGCGTCAATTCTCAGCACAAAATCGCGTCCCGACGAGTGATTCGCGCCCGAATCTGTTTATTACCTTCTCAGAAAGGTAGCCGAGCAGAGACCGCTTGAAGAGCGCGAAAGAGGTTCTTGGAGAGAGGTTCTCTCAAGAATACGAGAAGTATTACCTCGTCGACCTATTCAAGCGAAAGGGCTTCGTGAGGAGAAAGTGCACGAACTGCGGAAAGAACTTTTGGACGCAAAGGCCCGAGAGGAAGACGTGCGACGATTCCACGTGCTCCCCATACACCTTCATCGGCGACCCTCCTACCGATCAGCGGCTGGACTACATCTCCGCTTGGAAGACAGTCGAGAGGTTCTTCGTCAAGAACGGCCA
This sequence comes from Nitrososphaerota archaeon, assembly GCA_027886925.1. The sequence goes on along the minus strand of JAPCJN010000017.1, from coordinate 23,180 downwards.
CACTAGCGTGCCGCGATACCCAGTGGTCAGCAGGTGGAGGCCTGACCTCTACTTCACCGTCGCCTCGATAGTCGACTTTCAGAGGGTCGAGGGAGGCAAGGTCGTGTTCGAGCTCCCCTACAACCCGCTCATTGTCCCGCAGATGTGCCTCCGCTTCAACGACGTGCCCAGCGTCGGAGTGAGCGGGAAGCACGGGACCTCCTTCTGCATGGTCGGGCAGACTGCGATAGCCGACAAGGAAGGCTACTGGAAGGACAGGTGCATCGACCTGGACTTCGACCTGCTGACGCAGGAGTTCAAGATCCCAGAGGACGAGATCTCTTTCATCGAGAGCGTCTGGGTTGGAGCGGGGGCATTCGGCTATTCCCTCGAGTACTTCGTGAGAGGGCTCGAACTCGGCAACGCGGTGTTCACGGCGTTCGAGGGTGACCCTTCCAACTACACGGAGCTCAGCGAGAAGGTGGTCGACATGGGCGCGGGCCTCGAGAGGCTCGCCTGGATGACCCAGGGCACCCCCACATACTACGACACCGCATTCGCACCCGTCCTCGCGCGGATGAAGGAGCAGTGTAATATCAGCTACGACGAGGGCCTCTTCGAGAGATACTCGAAGCTCGCGGGCGCGATGAACCTCGACGAGTACCCGACCCTGTCGGAGGCGAGGGAGGTCATCGCAAAGAGCCTGGGGGTCGAGCCCGGAGTCATCTCGAAGCAGCTCGGCCCAATCGAGGCGATGTATGCGGTGGCAGACCACACGAGGACCCTTTTGTTCGCGATCGCCGACGGGTTGCCCCCGAGCAACGTGGGAGGGGGATACAACCTCCGAGTCCTCTTCAGGAGGGCCCAGTCCTTCGTCAACTATTACGGTTTCAAGATAGAGCTAGCGGAGATCGTCAACTGGCACATAGACCACCTGTCGAAGATGTATCCGGAGCTCGAGGGCCATCGAGACGACGTCTCCAAGGTGCTGGGCGTGGAGACCGCCCGCTACGCCGCGACGGTCCAACGGGTCTCGAGGACGGTCGCGTCGCTGGCCAGCTCCAAGAAGGAGCTGGGGATTGACGACCTCGTGAAGCTCTACGACTCGGAGGGCATCACCCCGGAGCAGCTGGTCGAGGGAGGTGCGAAGGTCTCGGTCCCGGAGGACTTCTATCAGCGAGTGGTGGCGAAGCACGTGGCGCAGAAGCTCGAGCAGAAGCGCCCAGAGTTCGACACGACGGGGCTGCCCGAGACGAGGGCTCTCTACTACGAGGACGGCGAGAAGTTCGAGTTCGACGCGCAGGTGCTGAAGACCTACCCCGGCGGCCACGTCGTGCTCGACAAGACGGCCTTCTATCCAAGGGGCGGCGGACAGGAGCCGGATCACGGGACCATCGACGGGCGGAAGGTGCTCGACGTCGAGAAGCAAAGCGGGGTGATCGTCCATAGGCTGGAGGGCGATGCGCCCAAGGAAGGCTCGGCGGTCGTCGGGAGAGTGGATTCGACCAGGAGGCAGAAGATAAGGCGGATCCACTCGGCCACGCACATCCTGAACGGCGCCTCCAGACAGGTGCTGGGCCCTTGGGTCTGGCAGCACTCGGCGTTCAAAGAGGAGGACTATGGACGGCTGGACATCACGCACTTCGCGAAGCTCTCGGACGACGACGTCAGGAAGATTGAGAAGGTCGCCAACGACGTCGTGATGAAGAACTTTCCAATCAAAGTCTCCTACATGCAGCGGAGGGACGCCGAGGCGAAATACGGGTTCAGGCTGTTCCAAGGAGGGGTCGTGCCCTCGAGGACGATGAGGATAGTCAACATCGCCGACTGGGACGTGGAGGCATGCGGCGGCACTCATACAGACACTACCGGGCAGGTCGGCTTCATCAAGGTGATGAGGACCGAGAGGATCCAGGACGGAGTTGAGAGGCTGGTCTTCGTAGCCGGGTATCCGGCGGTCGACTACGTCCAGGGGATGGACCTCACCGTGGAACAGGTCTCGTCACTCCTCAACACGCAGAGGGAGAACGTGGTCAAGGTCCTCTCGGCGATGAGGCAGGAGCTCGAAGGCGCCACCCGAACTAAGAAAGAACTGGGTGAGAAATACATCAGCGCCTCCGCTCACGAACTACTTGCCAATGCGACCGAGAAAGTGAGGGGGCCGAAGGGGGCGATAACGCTTTATGTCACCGATGACGCGGACATGGACGAAGAACTTATTGTTAGCCAAGGCCAGAAGCTCGTAAAGGAAGAACCCGCTCTGGTCTACGTCAGCGTCACGCCCCGAGGGGCTTCTACGAGGGTCGTTTGCTTCGTCGGCCCGAAGGCCGTCGAAGTCGGCGTGGCGGCGGACGCGCTTGTCAGGGACTTTTCGAAGGCGCTGGGTGGCTCAGGGGGCGGCAAGAAGGATTTCGCGATGGGAGGGGGCCCCAAGGCAATCGACGCCGACGCGGCGATGAAGTCTCTTTCCGGGTCGATTTCCGCAATCCTGGGGAAGTAGTGTAGAGGCATGGCGCAATACGAGAAGTACTGGCTCAAGGTGTGGAATGACAAACGAGTCTTCGAGTCGGAGCCCCTGCCTGGCAGGAAGAAGGCCTTCGTCACGTTCCCGTTCCCTTACATGAACGGCCCCCTGCACATAGGGCACTGCTTCACGTCCACCCGGGTCGACATCTACGCGCGCTTCAAGAGGATGCAAGGATACAACGTCCTCTTCCCTTGGGCCTGGCACTGGACAGGCGAGAGCATTCCGGGGATGAGCTACCGCCTCTCTCAGGGCGACGAAGGGGTGAGGAAGGCTTTCCTCGAACTCGACGGCGTCCCTGAGAAGGAGGTGGAGAAGTTCGTCGACCCCGAGTACCTGGCCTCATATTACACAAGGGTGAGCCGCGAGGCCGTCAAGGACACCGGTTTCTCGATCGACTGGAGGCGGGAGTTCACGACGGTCGATCCGGCCTTCAAGAAGTTCATCGAATGGCAATACCTTAGGCTCCGCGAACTCGGATACGTCGTCCAGGGGACCCATCCCGTCGTCTGGTGTAAGAGGGACGAGAGCCCGACAGGCGACCACGACAGGATGGAGGGCGAGGGAGTCTCTCCGGAGGAGTTCAACCTCCTCAAGTTCGAGGTCCAGGAAGAGGCGGGGACCAAGAAGAAGTTCCTCGTCGCTGGCACCCTCCGTCCCGAGACGGTCTTTGGAGCCACCAACGTCTGGGTGCATCCATCCGGGAAGTATTCAGAGGTCGAGGTCGACGGCGAGACGTGGATCGTCAGCGCCTCGGCGGTCAACAAGCTCGCGGAACAGCAGTATGAGGTCAAGACGACCAACGAGCTAACAGGCTCAGACCTGCTCGGAGTCATGGTCAAGGCACCGATGACGGGCGCGACCCTCCCGGTCCTCCCGGCCACGTTCGTCGACCCGGACCTGGTGAGCGGGGTCGTCTACAGCGTCCCTGCGCATGCGCCCTACGACTACATGGGCCTGGTCGACCTGCAAGAGGGCAGGGTCGAGTCGTCCCTTGCGATGAGGAAGATCGCAAAAGGCCTGAAGCCGATCTCTATCATCTCGGTGAAGGGATATTCGGACGTCCCCGCGGAGGACGAAGTCAAGAAGAGAGGGATCGTCGATTCCAACGACCCCAAGCTCGAGGACGCCACCGCGGAGCTCTACAAGGCGGAGTTCCACCGGGGGACGATGAAAGAGAACTGCGACGGCTTCAGGGGGATGAAGGTCAGCGAGGCCAAGGAGAAGATCGTAGAGGAGCTGGAGGACAGGAAGCTCCTCGCCATAATGCTGGAGCTCCCGCAGAAGGTTGTCTGTAAATGCGGGACTAGGTGCTATGTCAAGATCCTGGAGAACCAGTGGTTCCTGAACTACTCTGACCCGGCATGGAAGGAGCTCGCAAAGTCCGTCATCAGGAACGCCAGCGTCTATCCTGAGCAGTCGCTCGAGTGGTATTTCTCGACGATAGACTGGCTCCGGAACTGGCCCTGCGCGAGGAGGGCCGGGATGGGGACGAAGCTCCCCTGGGACAAGGAGTGGATAGTGGAGACGCTCTCGGACTCCACAGTCTACATGGCGTTCTACACCATCTGCCAGTTCGTCAACGCCGAGACTGTCAAGTTCAACCAGCTCCTCCCAGAGGTCTTCGACTTTGTGCTGCACGGGAAGGGCTCCGAGGCGCACATCGCGAAGCTCTCCGGCATCGAGCAGAAGGTCCTACGGTCGATGAGGAACGAGTTCCTCTACTGGTATCCTGTGGACATGAGAAACTCCGCCAAGGAGCTGATTCCGAACCACCTCACGTTCTTCGCTTTCCACCACGCCGCCCTCTTCGAGCAGAGGCTCTGGCCGAGGGGGTTCAGCGTCAACGGGATGATTCAGATCGAGGGACAGAAGATGAGCAAGTCGAGGAACATCTTCGTCACGTGGAGGCAGGCGCTCGAACGGTACGGGGCCGACGGCCTCCGGGTGACGCTAGCGCTCGCCGCCGACGGGATGGACGACGCAGACTGGAAGACCAAGAACGCCGAGGACATCAGCGCGAAGATAGACTCGCTGTTCCCTTTCACCGAAAAGAGCCTGGCCAGCTCGGTGGAGAGGCCGGTCGAGCTGTCCGACCGCTGGCTGATGTCCGTGGTGCACGGACGGATAGAAGTGACCACAAAGTCCCTGGAAGAGATGAAGATTAGGAAGGCCGTCTCCGTCGCATTCCTCGACCTGTGGAACGACGTCCGCTGGTATCTTAGGAGGGCAGAGAGGCCGAGGACCCAGACGCTCAAGCTTGTCTTCGAGACCTGGATAAGGCTGGTGGCCCCGTTCATGCCATTCGCGGCGGAGGAACTCAACAGGAACATGGGTAACAAGGGGCTCATCACGACAGCGGACTGGCCGTCCCCGGTTGACTTCCCTCAGGACGAGGCCGCGGAGGTCTCCGAGCTGCTCGTGGCAAAGGTGATAGATGACGCGAGGAACCTGCTCAAGATCATCAAGGAACAGAAGAAGCGCCTGACGATCTACGTCTCGTCGGACGTGGCTGCCCAGTACTTCCTCGAGCTGGCAAAGAGCGAGAAGGGACAGGCGTCCAATCGCGGCGACGTCATCAGGAAATATGCATCGTCAGGGATAAAGCCCGAGAGAGTCATCAAGCTCAAGCACGAACTCGGAGATGAGCTGGTGGGGAGGCTCGCGTCCCTGGAGAGTTTCGACGAGCTAGCGGTCCTGAGCGGCTGCGCAGGCTTTCTTTCGAAGGAGATCGGTCTAGAGGTCAGGGTCTTCAAGGCGGGGGACATCAAGGCAGAGGACCCGGCCAACAAGGCGAAGGACGCGCTCCCGTTCAAGCCGTCATTCTATCTGGAGTGAGTGAGTGAGCGAAAGAAAAAGAGGAGGAGGTGTGAGACCGGGCCCTGTCCTGTCCTGAAATGTCCTGGCTCAACCGCCGATTCTGAATATCTTGGTCCCGCATACAGGGCAGACGCCCTGTGTGGCCTTCTTCCCGTTCTTCATGGTGATGCTTTGCGGGTCTTTGATCTCTCTCTTTTCCTTGCATTTCACGCAATATGCGGTGGTCAAGATGGTTTACCTTCCTTTTGCGTCCGCTCGAAAGCGTATAAAGACAAACGGCCGCAAATGCTTCGCATTCGGCTCCACTAGTTTAGACAAGAAAATGGGCCGGCCGGAACTTAATTACGGCATTCGCAGGTTGGAAGGACATTGGCGGCGCTTCTCTATGGGGTGAGCCCCATCGGGCTCGGTCACGCCTCGCGTGCCGCGGCGGTGGGACTGAGGCTGAGGGAGATGTCGCTGGAGCCGGAGTTCGCGACCGGTGGGCCTGCCGTGGCGTTCCTTCGGTCCTATGGATTCAAGGTCCACGACGTGGTCACGGAGCCCGTCCCCGTCGAGTCAGGCGGCGAGATGAAGGGCGTCGCCCTATGGTATCTAAGATATTGGTTCGGATACAGGTCTACAAAGAGGAAGATGGCCGAGCTGTTCGGAGAACTCAAACCTCCACTCGTCGTGGGAGACGAAGAGTTCTCATCCGTCTCGCTCGCGCTCCAACTAGGGATAGAGCACGCCATGATATCGGACGAGCTCGAACTGGGTTTCGCGAGGGGCGCGATCGCGAAGAGGGTTGAAGCACGGGTAAGCAATTGGTATGCAGACCTACAGCGCAACGTCTCCAGTCTGCTTGTGCCCAGCTTCGGAATCGACCACGACAACGTCCATTACATGACCCCGGTCACGCGGGAGGTGACAAAGACGAGGGAAGCTGTCAGGGAAGAGCATCTCCTTCCTCTCGAGTCGAGCGTCATCTTGTTCAGCGCCAGCGGCAGCGGGATAGGGAAATTCCTTCTCGTGAGGTCACTGGACGCGTTTAGGAAGGTAAGCTCGCGTTCCGTGGTCTTCGCCACGACGGGAAGCCCAAAGGTCCAATCGCGGGGCGACGGGCGCATCCGCGAGCTCGGAACGGTGCGCGACAATCAGAACCTGGTCGCGGCAGCCGACCTCGTGATCTCGACGGCCGGCAAGAGCACCATCGACGAATCCGTCGGCAACGGCACCCCGATAATTGCAATCCCGATACGGAACCACGCCGAGCAGGAGCGGAACGCGGCCGAGCTGGGATTCAGATCTGAGGACATGGACAGGCTCGAGGAGCTGATCCCGAAGTTCCTGGGAAAGAGGACGGAGCCAGCCCGCTACGCCGGTGCAGAGCGGACGGCCGAGTTCCTCGCCTCGCTCGTCTGAAAGGATGTCGACCGACCGACCCCTCCCCGATGTCGACTCTAAGGTTTGCTGACAAGCTCCGATTTCCTTTTCCTGCTCTTTCCGCCTTCTTGCCCCGTTGAACTCATCGCCATCTTGACGGCATCCTCGGGGGTGCTGGCTTCCATTATCCTCTTGGTCCGTCTGTCGTCGAGGTATTTCCCGGCCCACGCGTCTGCCACGCCACCGGTCCCTTTGACGGCCACCACGGGCTTCGAGGCCTGATAGGCCGCTGCAGCCTCGATCAGAGTCCCGGCGCCGCCGCCGACAACCACCACCGCGTCGGCCGAGTAGGCGACGAGGAAGTTCCTCGATTTCCCCAACCCAGTCGCGATGACGAAATCGCAATATTTGTTAGCTTGACTGGAGTCTGCCGACGGGATTATCCCGATGCAAAGGCCTCCTGCGTCTCGGGCTCCCTTGCTCGCCGCCTCCATGACCCCTCCCAGTCCACCACACACCACCACTCCTCCTTGCGCGGCAATCGCCCTGCCCACACGATACGCCGCGTCGTAGGCAACCTGTGTGCACGAATCTGAGTTGTTCCCCACGACTGAAATCTGCACTCGCCTGCCCATGTCTTCTGTCGTTCGACGTCAAGCCCTTAAAGGCTCACCGCGCTTCTGCGGCTTAGTTGGCTCCGGCGATTTATGTCGACCGAAGGGATGCTGCGAAGGCTCTAGCGGATTCTATCCGCCTCCAGCTGGGAGGCAGGCTCTCATCAACGGAGAGACCTCTGGTCCTGGCGATCCCCCGGGGCGGGGTGGTGCTGGGTCGCGACGTCGCGAGAGTCTTGGGCGCAGACCTGGACATCGTCGTGCCGAGGAAGATCGGCTCCCAGCGGAACCCAGAGTTCGCGATTGGAGCGACGACGCACGACGGTGCACTCTACCTCGATGAGGACGCGGTCCGCGTGACGGGCGCCAGCGCAGATTACATAGCGAGCGAGAAACTGAGGCAGGTGAAGGAGGCTAGACGGCGTCTCGATGCCTACCGAGGTGGACGTCGGGAAGAGAGAATTTCAGGAAGAGACGTGATCGTCGTCGACGACGGCGTCGCCACCGGCGCGACCATGAAGGCCGCGATCCGGTGGGTAAAGTCCCGTGGCGCTCGTCTGGTCGTCGCCGCTACCCCCGTGGGGCCATCGAGCACCCTATCCTCGCTGAGCCGGGAGGCCGACTACGTAGTCTGCCCGAACTCGCCAGAGCCATTCTACGCGATAGGCGAGTTCTACGAGAGGTTCGAGCAGGTGAATGACGAAGAGGTCAAGTCGATGCTCGATGAGTTCTGGAGAGGGACTTCCTCTCTATCGAAGGCCGAGTAGCGCTGTCTTTTTCTTCTCAGCGCCGGAGGGACGCTTTTGTGCAGCGACCGCATGACATGGAGTCCTTTCGATGGTATCTGTCACCGTAATCTTCGGGCTCGTCATCGCTTTTTGCTTCGGGAGTTCTGATTTCCTGTCAAAGGGACTGACCGGCCAGGTGGGCGCCTACCGCACGACCATCTACACGCTGACGACGAGCGGGATCTTCGTAATCGTGCCCTCGCTCCTCTTTGGTCTCCCAAAGGCGCTCTCCTTTACTGACGTGGCGGTCCTCGCGCTGGTCGCCTTCTCGACCTTCGCGGCGTTCCTCTTCATGTACAAGGGATATCAGCGAGGGAACCTCTCCGTCGTCTCTCCGACGGTCAACTCGTTCCCGATCTTCTCGGTCGTGTTCGCGGTTATCGTCCTGAAGGTGACAGTGTCGGACCAGGTGCTCCTCGCCCTCGCCGGCGTCATCGTGGGGATCATCCTGGTCTCGACCAACATCTCGGGGGTGGGCGCCATGAGGGGACGGAGCATCACCCCTGGGGTCCCGGAGGCCATTCTGGCTGCATTCTTCTTTGCCATGGGTTTCACCCTGCTGGGATACGCCGACGAGACCATCGGGTATCTCCTTCCCGTCGTATCTGCCAGGCTCGGAGCAGCTTCCGTGGGGTTCCTTGCGGGGATCTCGCTGAAGCAGAACTTGAGCCCCTTCGGCGGCAGGCCGCTGCTCAGGGTAATAGCGATGGGCGCGCTCGAAGCAGGGGGGCTGCTCTCCTTCAGCCTGGCTCTGTTCTACTCGTCGACGATAGGCGCGCTCCCGATAATCACGACCCTGAGCGGCAGCGAGCGTCGGGGCTCTCCTTTACCTCACGGCTTGAGAGAGAAATAGAGCCGTCTGTTGCATGTTATACTGCCGGACATCTGAGACGACAGAACGCGCGATTTCCGCTAGCTTTGACGATGTTCTTCTGACAAGAAGAAACGCGTATTAGACTGCGGCGGTGGTTAGTTCCACGCTGGACCTGCCTTGATTCGGAAGTGCGAGTTGTGCGGACAGCCAGCCGCCAAGGAGAGCCCTACGCTCTGTGCCGAGTGCTACTACACTTACTGGTACCGGCAAAAAACACAGTCCGGGACGATCCGTACCAGGGCATAGGAGCGTGTTGGGAACCGCGAGTACCTGATGCCGAGAAAGAAGGCAAGAAAGGCCCTCCAACTGCGAAGACGAAAATCCCCGATCTGTTTGAGAGCTGGCTTGCGAGACGACCGGTCAAACCGGGCGAGGCCAACGCGGGCTACGTGAGGGAGCCACGATGGGCTACGAGGAACCAGATCAGGACGTCGTAGCGAGCGTAAGCGTAGACCTTACATGCTTGAGCACACGAATTCTGGAAAATACGACCTCCTTGAGTTTCTGGTCCGATTCGGCTTCGACCTCGACCACCACGTCGTAGCCGCCATAGACTAGGTAGACTCGAACGATTCCTTCTACTTTCTTCAGCTCTGACTGGACCTCGTCCTCTGAGCCCATGTCCGTGTTAGCCAGGACAAACGCCCTTCTCATCGATTGCATTCTACGTCAAAATGAGGTAAATACTCTTTTGCTCTGACAGACCGCAGCGGGTGAGTTCGCTCTCGGCGTTTGTCTTTGGCATAATCAGGAAAAGGCCGAATCGCCTTGCATCCGGGTTGTCATTAAGAGCGACTGAAGCATCAATTTCCGTTGATCAACGCTATTGACGACGAGGACAAGGTCTTCCACGCGCCCTTCATTGGGTCAAACGGAGCCGGTAAGACAAACGCCCAATTGGACTGGCTGGCTGCACAGGCTATTGGCAATAGGAAGGACTTGGCTCTCATCCTCTCGACCCTCTAGTCGAGACTCGGACGTTCAGGTTCAAGGGACTTGTCTCCCTGGACTTTGGCAGTGGGATTGCTCGTTGGGACACGCTATAGGGATTTGATTATGCATGAGCTCAGCTTATGGTTGTAACGAGAAGTAGAGCCGCCTGTTGCTCTTCCCTTTGTTCTCGAATCGGTCGACGACTATCTCCCCTATCTCGGAGGTGTTCCTCACGTGCACTCCGCCATCGGCTTGCGTGTCGACTTCGCCGATTTTGACGATCCTCAGCTCCTCGACAGCGGGCGGGAGCGCCTGGGCCAACTTCACAAGGCCGGGAGCTTTCAGCACCTCCTCCCTCTTCATGAAGTACGACTTTACCTCGGCCCCGCTCTTTGCGGCGTCGTTGGCCATCTTGACATAGTCTGCGAGCTTGTCTCTGTCGAATGATTCTAGAGAAAAATCGATCCGGGATTCCATCGGGGAGATCTGGTTCCCCGTTATGAGGGCTCCGGTTTCGCGGTTGACGACGGCGCTGAGGATGTGGGCCGTCGTGTGCATCCGCATCACCCTGTGCCTTCGCTCCCAGTCGATGAGCCCGTGGACGGAATCGCCTGTCTTGAGGGACCCTGGCTTCTCGACCACATGGAAGATCTCCTCTTCCTGCTTGATTACTTCGGTGACGCTCGTGTCGTTGAGCATCCCCAAATCTGATACGAGGCCTCCTCCCCTTGGATTGAAGGCGGTCCTGTCGAGCCTTACCCCCTTCTCTTCCACCGCCACTACGGACGCCTGGAATTCACGGAGATAGGCATCATGCCAGTAGAGTCTCTCGGTCGTCTCTTGGAGTCGCTTCCTCCATGAGTTTTGAGGAAGCCTGAATAAATATCTGAGGGGAAAACCACGGCGGAAACGCGTGGGCGAGGATGCATAGATGATAGATGGCCACATTGATGGATGGATGGATGAAGCATGAATAGGGTCCGCCTGCTGATAATGGCCGCCGTCGCGATACCCCTGCTGATCGTCGCCGCCAACATCGTCTTGGTCGACTCCACTCCGATTGCCAGCTCGAACGACATCCATTATTCTAGTTTCAAGATAGGCGACAGGGCGTTCGCGCTGACTTATCTCGCGACCAACCAGAGCGCGCTACAGAAAGGGCTGATGAACACGAAGGTGAACGACGACACCACGGAGCTCTTCGTCTTTCCCAATTCGGCCTACTACTCGTTTTGGATGTTCGACGTCAACTCGAGCCTCGACATGATGTGGATCGTCGCAGACTCCGGCAGCAACGTCGGGAAGGTGGTCTATCTGGAGCTCAACGCCCCGCCGTGCCATGTCATCGTTGCCTGCACCTCCTACCATCCGACGTCCAGGGCCGACCTCGTCTTGGAGGCGAAAGGAGGTTTCGCCCAGACGAACGGAGTCAAGGTCGGGACCACGGTGGTGTTCAGCTGACGGGCTCAGAAGCTCGTTATCTTCGTCTGGGTGAGCTCCCTCGATATCAGGACTGAAGAGCCTATCCACTGCTTCTTCGATATTTTCATCTTGTCAAGGGCCGCGTCCAGCGCACGGCCGAACGAATCGAACTTAGCCGGCCTCTGCCGCATCAGCTCGCGGATGCTTTCGCGGACGTTCCAGACTCCGAGCGGCATTATGTATCCAGGATAGGTCTCCCTGAGGACGATCGCAGACGCCTGCCTCTTCTCCTTCTCGAGTGCCTCCCCGATCGCCAACCGGGTAGAGTAGTAGCAGCCGCCAACTCTTGCGTAGGTGCGCCGCCCGAAGTACTCCTCGTAGTCCCCGATCATGTACGGTTCCTTGGTGAACTGGTTCCAGGTCGTGTTCGGGAACCAGGCCTCTATCCACTCGAACCTCCACGGTTCGGGGAGGAGTATCGCGACGTACTGGTTGTCATAGACGTCATAGCTGTAGACGCGGTACTCGTCGATCGTTTGGAAATCCTTGACCCGCTCTATGAGTTTGGAGCTGATCGTGCTGTCGACCGCGGTTATGCTCCACCTGGTCGGGACAAGCCTCCGCTTGGCGCCCTCGCCGAACATCCCTATGCTCAGCGCGCGCTGCAGCCTGGTCACGAGTATCTCGTCCCGATAGAGCGAGAAGATGGCATCAGCCGCCTTCAAGTCTCGGTCGTAGTAGGCCTTCTCGATCCTGCGCTCGACTGTGACGTTGCCGGTCTTGAACCTCTCAAGCGGAGCCGACGGGCCGTATGGCTGCGAGTCTTCGCTAAGGGTTAGCACCTTCCTGGGCGCCTTGGAAAGTCTCAGCTCGGCGTCTACAGGACGCGCCGCCATCGAGAGCTCCTGGAGCTTCTCGAGCGTCCCGGTAGGGTTTGCGGCGTCCTCTATGCTGGCCCTCACATTTCCCCTGACGAGCGAATATCTATAGTCCACGATCGTCTCGAGGGGTTTGCCGAGCCACCGCTCGGGCGTGTCCATCACGGTCGTGTCCCCATATGTCGGCGGGACCATCGGGCCGATCGAGACCTTCGGGTAGCCTATCCTTCCAACGAAGACGCCGGGTGGAGACGACCCGGCGATCTGGTCGGAATAAGAGTAGTCGGCTCGGGCCATAGATTGGGCCTTGACTATGATGGGACATCTGGGCTTGCCACAGAGCAGCTTCGCGCCACGACATTGCAAACACATCCAAGCCGGAGGTTCCTCTATCACCTCGATGGAGCGGGCCGTCTTTTCCTCGAGCCCGATGCTCTCCGCCGAAATAATGTTAGAGAGCCAAGTGATTCTGCGGGGCAGTTCAGTCACCTAGCGAGCGAGTCCGGTCTCTTAAGGCCTCTTCTTCTCAACGGGAGATCTTGGATTCGCCCTCGACCTTCGCGACGCGATAGATCTGGTCCGCCATGCTCTCGAGCTCTCTCTCGTGCGATACGATGACGACCTGCGGGTTCGCCATCTCGTCGAGTATCTCGCGCATATTCCCGAGCTGCTCTTTGCTGAAGCCGTCCGTCGGCTCGTCGAGTATGAGGGCGCTCGGCCCGACCTCTGCGAACTTCTGCACCATCTGGCTTAGGGCCAGCCTGTAGGCGAGCGCGACGCTGGTCCTCTCGCCCCCGCTCAGGAACTCGATGTCCTGCTCGTAGCCTCCCTGGTCGACGAGGGGCGCGAAGTCTTCGTCGACCCTCGCCTCCTTCTCGCCGTCTTCGACGAGGATCGAGAACCATCTCTGGAAGTTGTGGCCGAACTCCCGGTTAATGGACGTCATCACGTGCCTCTCTATCGTCTCTACCGTGGGGATGAAGTACTCCTCGAGCCATATCTCTCGCTCTCCGAGCTCCCGCGCCCTGGACGCCGACCTCTCCTTCCGGACGATGAGTTCCGCATTCCTCTGCGCCGCGTCGCGCCAGTTCCTGACCTCAACCCTCAGGCTCGCCACGCTCTCCCTCGTCGCCTCGAGCGCCCTCTTGGACGCCTCTATCTTCTGACGCAGGGGCTCGAGGCCTCGGGCCTCCCCTTCGAGGACCCTTATCCTGCTCTCCAATTCGGACAACTTCTTCTCTCCATCTGCGATGCCCTCGCGTGCCGAGGCCTGCCGCTTCCTCTTCTTCTCTGAGTCTTCCTCATACTCCCTCGCCCTGGCGAGGTCATCTTTCGCCTTCTCGACCTGGGTGTCGTGTTTCCTCCTTCTCTCGAGCGCCTCCTCCAGTTCCCGGAGTTCACGGCTCAGGTGTTCGAGATGTACTGCCGACGCCTTCCTCTCGTTTGAGAGGCGTCCGACCTTCTGGGCGAACTCCTCCGGGCTTGCGTCACGGTCGCACACGGGACACCTTCCCTTCTCGGCGACCGACTCATACTGGCCGATCTTGAGCCTGATCTCAGCGTCAGACGCCTTGCGTTCGTCGATGGAGTCGCGGGCCGCGACTATCGCCGCCTTCAGCTCCTCCGCGCTCCTCTCGCTGGGAACCGCCTCGCTCGCCTGCCTCGCCCTCGCACCCAGCTGGCCAGCCTTCCGCTCGAGCTCGCGAATCTCGGTGGCGATGCCTTCCGCCTCTTCCTTGCCGCCCTTGATCTCGCGTTGCAGGTGCGTCTGGTCGGACCGTGCGCTCGCGAGCTGCGTCTCGACCTCGTGGAGCTCGTCCTTCTCCTTCTCCAGTCGCCGCAGGGATATTTCTTCGTCCTGCTCGGATTGCTCAAGTTTCGTGAGCTCCTCCTCGCCTCGGCTCGCCTTCCCCTTCAGGTCGGTCATCTCCCTCGTCAGGGCAGGGACGTCCCTGGAGGCAGCCTCGAACTGCACTTTTTTCTCATGTATCTTCTTCAAGAGCTCCTTCGCGTTCTCCATGGCGAGCTTGTATTCGTCGACCCCGAATGCCCTGCGAAGGATCTGGAGCCTCAGGTCGGGAGGGAGGGCGAGGATCTGTTTCATCTCCTCCTGCGGCGTATAGACCGCGTATTGGTAGATGAGGCTCCGAGACTTCGGGTCGGTGGGCTCGCGGAAGTTCAGTATCCCGAGCATGCGCTCCTTCATCTCGGAGGCAGGGTAGTCTTCCTCCTCCCCGTTCGGCCCTCTCAGCTTCCCTTCGACCTGCTGGATGGAGTTTCCCTTCTTCGCGAGGGTCCTGCGCACCCAGTAGTCTTTACCATTTGCCTCGAACTCCAGCTCGACGACCCCTTTGGCCTCCCCCACCCTGAGGAGGGAAGAGGCCCTTGCGCTCCCAAGCCCGAAGAGCGCGAATTCTACGGCCATCAGGATGGTGGACTTCCCGGAGCCTATGTCTCCCACGAAGAGCGTCCTGCCTCGCGGAAACTCCACCTCCGCGGCCTTGTAGCTCCGGATGTTCGCCATCCTCAGCTTCTTGATTATCATCCGGGTCCCTCCTCCAGCAATTCCTTCGCGAGGAGGGCCTGCGCTCCAGCGTCGACGACCCTCTTGGAGTAGTCCTTCTTCATCTCGTTCCGCTTCTGCCCTTGCCTCAGCAACCTGAGGAGCTCGGTGGCGTGCGTCACGCCGCTTTCCCCGGTAAGCTCCTTGGTCGAGAGCTTGAGCTTGGCCACGTTATCCTTGAAGAGGCTCCTTTCGATGGTCGTGGCGTCTTCGCCGAGGACCCTGATCTGCGCGTGCTCCTTCGACGTCAGGCCGTACCGGTTTACGTAGACCCAGATGGCGCCCCTCTCCGTGACGTCCCTTCTGGCACGTTGGAGGTCGACCTCGGTGGTCTTCCCGCCGGCCAGCTCCCCGGTGACCCGCAGGACGACGACCTTGTCGTTCACTTGCAGCCCAGCGGCCCTCTCTTGGAGCTCCTTGTTCGCTTGGACCGAGTTCAACCCTGTCACGTCTATCTCGAGATAGGCGCCCAGGAAGCTCTCGACCGGGGCGAAGCGCATGTGCTTGAATCGGTCGTCAAAGTCGACGATGTAGAACCCCCGCCGCTCCCCCCTGGCCGTCGCCTCCAGGTCCTTGCCGCCGTATCCTGTGAATAGGGGGCCTGGAAACACGACCCTCTGGTATCCTGGTAGGCTATACTCCCCCCTCACGTGGATGTGGCCGCCCGCGTAGTAGTCGAAGCCCTTCGGCAGACTCGAGATGTCGATTGTCTCCATCTCGCTGAGGTAGTCGGGCTTGAACTGCGTTATCCCGCTGTGGAATGCGAAGACCTTGAACCCTCCCTCCCTCTCGAGGGACTCCCTGTCGAGGATCTCGTAGGACTTGCTCTCCAGCCCGATCTTCCTGGCTGCGATGCCTGTAAGCTTCGCCCCGGTCTCGGGGTCGGTGAACATCTTGAGCCGCAGGCGTCCCTCCTCCGTAGACGAGCGCATGATGTTGGTAAGTATCCCGGCGGTGTGCAGGATATCGATGACCGAGGTCCCTGTCGGCGTGTAGTCGTGGCTCCCGTAGATCGCGTAGATGGGGATCCTCGCATCACGAAGCTCTCTCATCTTCTTGACCGCGTCGTTCACGACGCCGAGGTCGGGTATCCCGACGTGGAACAGGTCACCGGAGACCAGCAGAAAGTCGATTCCTTCCTTGACGCACATATCCATAGCCTCACTGAAGCACTTGCGCTCGAGTTCCCTGAGGGCCGGCTCCCTGTGCGCCCCGAGATGAATGTCTGACATGTGAGCGAACTTGCTCAAGTTGTGTATTCAGACCCCCGCGAGCATCGACGCTCTTTATTCTTGTGTTGCCAACGGGACCTTCGCTCGTCTCGCGTCCCTCGGGCTCAAGGAGCTCAAGCAGCTCAAGGAGGGGTTAGACGCTATTTGTGGCGAAGACGGAGTCGAAGGACCGCGCCGAAGGGCGTCGAGAGGCTTCCCTCGTCCTGCGACAGAAGACTGAAAAATTTATTAGAAAGCATTGCCATTTCGGCATAGGGCAGACGGAGTTTGCTACTTGAGCAAATACGGAAGCTCAACTGCGACGGTTGCAAGCTGAGGACAGAGCACTATCTGTTGAGCAGCGACGAGAACTTGTTGGCTTGCCGTTGCTTGAGGTGCGGACAGGTGAACAACGACGTCCAACACGTGACGGAGAGTGACGAATCTTATCCAATCGACGAGTCAAGACCGATTTACGTCGTGTGAATCATGAAGGAGTTTCTTGCCCTTGACAGGGAATAGACAATCGCGCCGCTCATGATTATTGCGACAACGGTTCCGATCAGCGACCCAGTCAATGCGAACGAGGGCAGCAACGACTCGATTTGGACAAGGATCTCCGAGAATAGGCTATACGCAATCGTGACTACATTGACTGCAATGAGAAGCCTTCGTGGTAACGCTCTCGTCCTGAGAATTAGGAAGCCTGTCAACAGGCCGAAAACCCCTATGGAAAGATGAACCAAGCCCAAGGCGATGCCCAGCTGATTTGACGCAAACACACTGAGAGAGGCTCCTCCGAAAACTACTAGCGAGCCGACCATTAACTGGAGGACCTTTATCGCCAGAGGATTATCCGCCAATCGAGACCACTGTGAGGCTAATGAGCTGTGCTCATCGGCTCAGCGGCGTATTTCCACCGCATCGCGATGAACGCCCCTGAAACCGCGATGCCGTAGATTGCCAGGGCGTTCACGAAGTGTATCCAGGCGATCGCGGCGCTGCCGGTGCCGAGCGCACCGAACCCAAGTATTATCTGGGCAAGGATCAGGACGACCAGCAACGCCGACATCACCTTCATCGGTCTGAACGAGGGCTTCGAGACAAACGTCGCGATCATCGTGGCGATCGCCAGGATGAAGACCAGGAAGCCGAGAATGATGTGCGGCGCCGCGGAGACGAAGTCGAATGTGAGCAACCCGCCGAGGAGCAACTGGAGGAAGACTACGATGGCTGTCACGCGGAAAAGGAGAGGGCCCACTCTCATCGTGGTCTCTCCTTCGAATTGTCGGACGCGAGTAGATAGCTTCCGAAGGCTATCAGCCAGACGAGGAACGGGAAAATGATCATGCTCTCCCATCCTCCGAGGCCAAGGATCAATTGATCGAGGCTCTGGACATACCCAGGCGAGTTTCCTATGCAGGCGCCGCACGGACCTACGATCTGCTGGCCGGCGAAGGTCACAAATGTCGCGATCAGGCTTAGGGCGCCCAGAGCGGAGGAGAAATACTTGAGAGGGGTGTGTATCAGCTTATAGCTCATGATTACGGCTATCGCTCCGAGGGGGAACCCTACGAGGGCTCCGATGGAATGCAGTACGAGGTTGAAGTTCTCCGGAGACAGACCGGCAAGCAAGAAACCTGCTCCAGGGGCCATGTTCAGGATCATCATTCCTCTCCTTCCCGTGTTCCGGAAAAGATAGTAGGCACCAAAGAGCCAACAGATTGACAGTCCCAATACTGCCGCCTCTTCGATTACCATCGTGCGGGCGCCTATCGCGGCTAGATCGCTTATCGAGTTAGTCAGCAGACTAAAGTTCGGGTAGGCTGCCTCCGCCGCTGTAGTCAGCAAGAGGAAAAGGGTGCTGCCTAACACGAAGAGAAAGCCCGCCCGTCCCCGGTCGACCGTTTTTTCCTGGGTCTCGATCGTCCGCGCGGTGCTCGCCTGCATGAGACGGATTACACTCCCTTGGAAGACGCGCCGCGACCCGCTTCCTCCGCTATCTTCGCCAATGCCTTTTCAGTCGCCTTCGAGATTTGGTTCTTGACTATGCCCTGGACGAACCCGGGGACGTCCTTCAGTTCGAGGTTCCATTCGACATCGACCCTCGTGCTGTTTTTGCCCATAGGGATCAGGATTATCGACCGTTCACCGGTCATCGGATCCCCGCTCATGGTGAGTTTGATTGATTTCTTCGGGTCAAGGATTATGGTCTGCCGGCTCCTGTGGCCGAAGCCGCTAGGTCCGACGGTCGCCTCCCTCTCGATGGTGTTGCCGCTTTTGTTGAGGACCTTGACGTCCCTGATGGCAGTCCAGTACTTTTGGTCGTCGTCGGTCTGCGACATGATGTCCCAGACGTGGTCGACGCTCGCGTGCATCTCTCGGCTCTTGACTATGTTTGTCATCTCGATTCAGGTCTCCAGGTGTCTTCGGACGGAATGGCCGTGAGGCGCTTCTGCTGGAACGCTACGGGGCGCATCCGGGAGAGTCATTGCGCCTGCTCCAGGTCCTTCCTCATCTGCTCAAACTGCTCTTTTGTGATTTCTCCCCTGGCGTACCTTTCTGAGAGAATGCTGCCCGCGGCTTCGCCGTAATACCAATAGCCGGACCTCCAGCCCCAACCACCCCACAAGAACCACTTCGCGGCGAAGAAAATGAAAAAGAGCCCGAACAACGGCCAAATCCAGAACGATCCGAACGGGAACCATGGATAGAATGGCTGCCCAGGATACCCCACCGGTCGCACAAAGGACGTCCAGATTATGCCTATCGCTAGGATTGCGACTATTCCTCCGACTGCTATTGCCGCGTAAAGCCAGGGAATCCCTCTGTTCTTGTTCCAACTTCGTGTTGACAATTCCTGTCACCTGTCTAACCATGCCTCTCGCATTCATATCTAAGACAATCCCTAATTCCTAGGGCGTTTTTGGACAGTTTCGGCAGAAGGCGGAGTGTCTGTTGAGCATGCGCCCTCTACTGGCCGAAGACGAGACTCTCTCCATAATATTATCCGGCTTGGCTCTCGGCTCGAGGATGACACCGACGATGACGCGCCGTCAATTATTTGTCCTCATTAGGACGCCGACAGCTCTGGGCCTCCCGTATTCCGCCCGGGCAGTTTCTCAGATTTGACACGTCGGCTTCTGTGGCTCCCTCGGATATGGCCCGCGACCTCGCTTTCAAGCCAATCGTAAACATATTCTTGATTTTCAAGGATGTCCGTCTTCGCCATTCTGACGCCCTCTTGTTCCCGTGCCCACTTCAGGATCTCCTTTGTCTCGCCTACATTCGTGCATAATATCGTAAATATCGAGTGGGTCCCAGAATTTGTCAGCCTAAACACGATTCGTTCAAACTTCGAGCCGACAGATTCGTCAATTGCTCGTTTCCTCTCTGGAGAGCATTCAATCAGAAGTTGGCACGGAGTCACTCCACTGGCCTTCCTCAGATCGAGGACGGGCTGCATGAAGAGCGCGGAGGAAGCCATCATGAGGTTCATCCGCCTCTTCACGGTCCTTGTCGAGGCCTTCAACTCGTGGGCGAGCTCCGGGAACTTCCGCTCGGCGTTCCTCAGCAAAAGCCCAATTATCCTCCAGTCAATCTCCTTTAGCTTCACCTCGCAACGAGGAAGGTCGACTTTCCACCGCGTCACGAGTCGGCCGCCGCTGGAATCGCCAATCTGCCGCAGGTGCATGTTTCCCAGATCGCCTCCGTCTCCTTGGCCGTGGAAAACGGTTACCTGGAGGGAATCGCCATAGAAATTTTGGAGAAGAATTACACCATCCATTTTCCGGATGCCGGGAATGGCTGCTTCCTTGGTCTCAGGACTCGCAAATTCTAGCACGAGGTTCGATGACTGCAGCCCCAGAAGCCCTGCATTGACGATGAGCCTCCAACCCTGCAGGAGGCCCATCTCTTTCATCATGTGCAGCCTGTTTCTGACCGTCTCCTCATCTACGCCGAGTTTCCTTGCGACTTCAGTATAGGATCTCCTGACATTCCAATGAGAGGGTGAACTGGCCATCTCCCGCATTATGGAGGACGTCAGGTCAATCCAGTTCCACATGCCAGCAGCACGTAGGAGTATCCGGTGACTCTTAAACTGTCCAAAAACGCGGCTCCGAGTTGGACATACCTTAGTTACTCCTCCCGACTTTGATTATTCGATGAAAACACAATGACGGGGAAACAAGAGGCAGCAAAAACAGTGATAACCAACAGCCGCGAAATAGAGTCAGGTCTTGATCGTGTGTGGGACGTCGTCTCTGACGTAGACAATGACCCCAAGTATTACGACGGCTTGAACTCCGTCAAGAATCTAAGCAAGGTTGGCAATGTGATTGAGAGACAGGTCGTGGTAGGATTCATGAAGCATGAAGGCCTCCAGACCGTCGTGCTGACACCCAAGGAATCAGTCGAGGTGAAGATGACCAAAGGGCCGATGACCGGAACAAGAGTGACAGCATTGACGCCTTTGACTGGTTCCAAGGTCAGGGTAGAGGTAACTTGGAATGTCGAGTTCCACGTGCCGGCATTTGTGCGAAGCATGGTGAAGCGAGAGGTCCAGAAAGGGACTGAAAAGGCCTTGAGCAGAATCGCAAAGGAGGCCGAGTCCCACGACTCGATGCGGCACAAGACCGCAGATGCTGGACCTCGGACTAATATGCTAGGACAAGGGACTACGAGTTGAGAAAATTGCAAAGAACACAATCACGCACAATATCGGCGGGGAATGTAGTCCCGATGGCCGGACTAGTTTACTTCGCCAGCTTCGCCGCGTTCCTGATACTCCGGTCGGTCGCAACTACGAGTCTAGCGAACTATCAGCTGTTCTTCATCCCGCTTGCGGCCGTTTGTTCCCTGTCCGCGGTAGGAATCGGGTATAGACCGTCTATCGGCTTCGCCGCAGCGGCGTCAATCAGTCTCGTCCTGATGGCGATCTTCTTCTTCACCCGAGACGGAAACGACGTAGTGACCGTCCTCTCGAACCCGGCCCGGAATACCCTCGAGTTCGTTTTCTATGCGACTACGGTGCCGACGTTCTTCTCCACCTTTGTCGCCTCCGCGATCGGCCTCTTTCGGCTTCGACGCCGGTCGAACGGAAGACCGTGAACATCAGCTCAGCCAGCAGCAGGGAGGGGAATCATGACGGCTCGACATTTTTCTCGGCCTCTGCGCGTCAGGGGATGACAATCATCAGCTTACGTTCCTCGATGTAATCTTCGGAATCGACCATCTGCAGGTATGACAAGTGACGGCTGATGGGACGGAAATCATTGCCATAGCAACGACCATGATGCAAAACGAGGCTCGGAAACCATCATGTGAAGGTAAGGTGCGCTCATGATACTATTTGCGAGCTCCCAATGGGTCCACAGCATGTAACAAAAGCATATGGTATAACTACAAATATTTCGTTTGATAGTTAGAAACTATATATAGTGTTACAGCTATTACATCATTATGTCTAGTACACAACAAGCACAGCTTCAGAATAAGGCCGAGCTTATCGGCGAAGTTCGCGGGAAGACAGTCACTACGACGATTAACGAGATATCACCCTTTGGCGTGAGCATATCAAACAATGCCACAGGCCAGTTCACGGGCAAGTACACTGCGTCTCAAATGCAGACGGTCAATATATCCCTGAACCGAGACGGCACCAGTCAATATGAGACAAAGGCTATCCAGAACACCGTGGAAGGCGACTTTATCGTCATCACCTCCAGAGGCACTGGAAAGAACACCGGTCCGACAACGGCCGCGTTCGAGGGAGAGGCAGTCTTCATGACCCAGTCTGAGAAGCTGGCGTGGCTCAACACGACCAAGGGCTGGATTGAAGGCACAGCTAACAACGCTACCGGCGAGTTCCAGGCAAAGTTCTACGCTCAGAAGTAGAAACTGATCGTTCGGCAGACGTTCACTCGCCGAGGCGCGGTGTCTTTCTTATGGAAAGCACCAGCCTCGCGTTATGTGAATGATTGAAGCTTCTGGGTCTCCGCAATTGGAGACGCTAATCTTGTTGTCTGTGGTCTAGTCACGAAAGATTCCACCGCTCTATTCGATTCACTGTGTCTCTATCCGATAGTCAGGTCATAGCTGCCAAAAATAGCTGAAATCAATCTTACCTTTGGCGAAATAAGCGCCAAGAGCAGCACCGAGTCTTCAGATACTTCTCTAATATCGTCGGGGTTTTTCGGGCGTTCTTAAAACCGTTAACCGAAAATGGTCAAAATCATAACGCACCCGGGCGGATATTTTCCGCCCGGATCATGTTCGACACGTCTCGGCCGTAGTCCTTTTTCATACACACCTTCGGGGAAATTTGCGTTAAATCGCCTCTCTGAGGCTTGGAGGGCGAGCAAAGATACATGCCGCGCAGACGCTCCCAATACGGCTTCTTCGCACGGGGCCTGAAGGACACGAGACCTTCCTAAAGGCCCAGGGATGCACGAGCGAGTACCACAGCGCCAGAAGCTCATGAATCACCTTGCACGCAGGATTAGGAGCGAGGGGAGCCGATGTGGACTTCCCTATGGTTTACAGTCGGATGAACTGGACTCCCGGGATGATCGGCGTATCTCAGAGCCGAGCCCCGAGAGCTCTCTTCTGGTTTCTGCCCAAGAGCAGACCGCAGATTGCTATCGAAAGCGCCAGTGTTGCGATCAGCCACTGGGCGGGAAACTCAGGGGTGGTGGTCGTCGTGGTAGAGGAGCCGTCGGAGATGACCGAGAGGGTGTTGTCGCTGCGATTGGTAACGAAGACCTCGCCCTTGGCGGAGTCGTAGGCTGCGCCGTAGGCGTGCGTTCCCGCATTCACTGTTGCGACCACGGTGTTTGTCCCGTCGGAGACCACGGAGACGGTGTTGGTGCCATAATTCGCCACGAAGACCTCGCCCTTGGCTGAGTCGTAGGCTGCGCCGTAGGGATTCCCTCCTACGCTCACAGTCGCGACGACCGCGTTTGTGGCGTCAGAGATGACCGACGTGGTGTTGGCGCCGAAGTTGGCCACGAACACTTCGCTCTTGGCGGAATCGTAGGCGGCGCCTGTTGGATTAACTCCCACATTAACTGTGGCGACCACGGCGTTTGTGGCGTCGGAG
This sequence comes from Nitrososphaerota archaeon, assembly GCA_027886925.1. The sequence goes on along the minus strand of JAPCJN010000017.1, from coordinate 107 downwards.
ATGACTGATACCGTGTTTGCGCTGCGATTGGGCACGAAGACCTCGCCCTTGGCGGAGTCGTAAGAGGCGCCTGTTGGAGCAGCTCCTACGTTCACGGTCGCCACCAC
>JAPCJN010000016.1:3372-27796 GCA_027886925.1 Nitrososphaerota archaeon | reverse complement strand
ACAAGATGCTCGTCGACTCGCTCGGCGACGTCACCATCACGAACGACGGGGCGACAATGTTGAAGGAGATCGACGTGCAGCATCCGGCAGCGAAGATGATGGTGGAAATCAGCAAGGCCACCGACAACGAGGTCGGCGACGGGACCACGTCTGCCGTGATACTCGCCGGCGCCCTGCTTGAGAAGGCGGAGGAGCTGGTCACCCAAGACGTTCACCCGACAGTCGTCGTCGACGGTTACATGAAGGCCCTGGAGAAGGCCGAGCAGATTCTCGAGAAGCTGGCCGAGAAAGTTGACCCGACCTCGAAGGTGGACCTGGTCAAGGTAGCGACGACGAGCATGCAGACGAAGCTGGTCTCTGACGACGCCCCGTTCCTAGCAGGCCTCATCGTGGACGCGGTCATGCAGGTCGCAGAAAAGTCCGGCGACGGCTACAAGGCGGACATCGACAACGTCAAGGTCGAGAAGAAGCCCGGAGGCTCCCTGATGGACACAAAGCTAATTTCGGGAGTCGCGCTCGACAAGGAAGTCGTCCACTCGGCGATGCCGAAGAAGGTGGACAACGCGAAGATAGCGCTCATCAACTCTCCGCTCGAGATCGAGAAGACCGAGTTCAGCGCCGAGATCAGGATCAACGACCCCGACCAAATGCAGTCATTCCTTGACGAGGAAGACAACATCCTCAAGGGCATGGTCCAGAAGATAATCGACGCAGGAGCGAACGTCCTCGTCTGCCAAAAGGGCATCGACGACAGCGCCCAGAACTACCTCGCGCGGGCAGGCATCCTCGCCGTCAGAAGAGTGAAGGAGTCAGACATGACCAAGATACAAAAGGCGACGGGCGCAAGGATAGTCACCAACCTCGACGACCTCTCTTCGAAAGACCTAGGGCACGCCAAGATTGCGGAGGAGAGGAAGGTGGAGGAGGACAAGTGGGTCTTCATCGAGGGGGCAAAGAATCCCAAGGCGGTCACGCTCCTGATACGCGGAGGCTCGCAGCGAGTCGTCGACGAGGCGGAGAGGTCGATTCACGACGCGATAATGGTGGTCAAGGACGTGATTGAGAAGCCCGCCATCGTCGCAGGAGGAGGCGCACCCGAGGTCGAAATCGCATATCAAGTGAGAGAGTGGGCCCAGAAGCTCACGGGCCGAGAGCAGCTGGCCGCGCTGAAGTTCTCCGAGGCGATCGAGACGATAGCGACCATCCTCGCTGAGAACGCGGGCATGGACCCAATCGACACCCAGGTAGAACTCAGGGCAAGGCACGGCAAGGGCGAGAAGTGGGCTGGAGTCGACGCGATGTCCGGGAAGGTGGCGAACATGATGACCAGAGGAGTGGTGGAGCCAGTCGCGGTCAAGCTCCAGATAATCAAGGCAGCGACGGAGGCAGCCTCGATGCTCCTGAGAATCGACGACGTCATAGCCTCGAGCAAGATGAGCGCCCCACCGCCGGGAGCGGGCGGCGGAGGAGGCATGGGCGGGATGGGCGGAATGGGCGGCATGCCCGGAATGTAATTCCCCACAAACCCATCCTTCCGCGCGGTCACTGCCTGTGACATTCTCATAGGAATACCGCATCCGTCACCCTTATGAACAGGGCCGGCGTTCGAGACTGCGTTCAATACCTTGACGCCAGCCTGCGACGCCGAAACTTTTTTCTTTTCCAACGTCTCGGCCCTTGTGAATTGTGGTAGTGTGACCAAGAGGGCGTGGTAATCAAGATTGGGAGAGGGACCCTCGAGAAGGTTCATGCGCACGCAGAGTCGACCTACCCTGAAGAGTGCTGCGGCTTGCTGATCGCGAACGACGGGAAGAACGTCGTCGACGCGGTGCGTATGAGGAACGCCTTTCCGGGAACGAAGAACGACCGCTATCACATCGACCCGCTCGAGCTCTTCAAAGCGGACAGGGAGGCCGCCAGAAAGGGCATGGCCATCGCCGGCATCTATCATTCGCACCCTGACTATCCGGCCACCCTCTCGAAGTTTGACCTGGAGCACTCCTTCCCGTGGTATTCCTATGTCGTGGTATCCGTCCCAAAAGGAGAGGCCAAGGACACGAGGTCATGGCTCCCGAATGAGAATCACACAGACGTTGCGGAGGAGACGATAGAGATAGTAGACGGAGTGGCTGAAGGGAAAGAGAAAGAGGAGGACTGACCGAACCATGCCCGTCAAGGTGATCATCCCGACCGCTCTGAGGCAGCATACGAACAACGAGGACGAGCTCCAGCTAAACGCCCACACCGTGGGCGACGCCCTGAAGGAGCTCACGACCTCCTTCCCGAACCTGCGGAAGCACCTCTATTCCGAGAGCGGCCGGCTCAGGAACTTCATCAACGTCTACCTCAACGAGGAGGACATCAGATACAGGGACGGCGAAGGCACCGCGCTGAAGGACGGCGACACCCTGATGATAGTCCCAGCCGTCGCCGGGGGGGCTCACGACGGCGGCGATGGCCGTCCGCAGGTCTCCTTCTCGAGCGGTGAGTTCGCGCGCTACAGCAGGCACCTGATAATGCCAGAGGTGGGCATGGAGGGGCAGAGGAAGCTCAAGTCCGCCAGCGTCCTGATAATCGGTGCGGGGGGCCTAGGCACGCCCTCGGCCACATACCTGGCGGCTGCCGGGGTGGGCAGGATCGGGATCCTCGATTTCGACACGATAGAGAAGAGCAACCTCCATCGCCAGGTGCTCTATTCAGAGGCCGACGTGGGCAAGAGCAAGGCCGAGGTGTCAAGGGAGAGGCTGCTGCAGATCAACCCGCACGTCAGCGTGGAGGTGCACAAGGTCAGGCTCGACTCCTCTAACGCGCTGGACATACTCGGAGGCTACGACGTGATCCTCGACGGGACCGACAACTTCCCCACGCGCTACCTCGTCAACGACGCCTGCGTCCTCCTCAGCAAGCCCAACGTCTACGCCAGCATATTCAGGTTCGAGGGACAGGCATCGGTCTTCTTCGCCAGGGAGGGGCCTTGCTACAGGTGCCTCTATCCCGAGCCGCCCCCGCCGGGACTCGTCCCCTCTTGCGCAGAGGGCGGCGTGCTCGGAGTCCTCCCAGGGATCATGGGGAGCATCCAGGCGGCGGAGGCCATCGACCTGATACTGGGCAAAGGCAAGCCGCTGATCGGGAGGCTCCTCCTTTTCGACGCCCTCGACATGAGCTTCAAGGAGCTGAAGCTCCGCAAGAACCCGGACTGCTCCGTCTGCGGCCCTCATCCCTCGGTGACGAAGCTGATCGACTACGAGGCCTTCTGCGGCGTCGCCGAAGAGCTCGCTCCCGACCTGGAGGTGACCCCGATGCAATTGAAGGACTGGATCGCCCACGAAAAGGACGTCGTGGTCGTCGACGTCAGAGAGCCCTGGGAATACGAGATAAATCACATCGACGGGTCGCGACTGATCCCGTTGGGAGAGCTACCTGAAAGGGTCAACGAGCTGAGCACAGCCGACCAGATAGCGGTGACGTGTCTGTCTGGATCGAGGTCGGCCCAGGCCACCCGGTTTCTCCAGGGGCTCGGGTTCAAGAGGGCGAAGAACCTCAAAGGCGGTATGAGGGCCTGGGTCTCCGAGGTCCAGCCTGAGCTGTCGACATACTGATTGAGGCGGGGACTAGCGGTAGGCCGGCTTTTGGATGGGAACGGGGGCCCCCTTGTCTGACACCCTTAGCTCTATGATGCCTTCGGACATCTTGCTGCTTACAACGTGAAGAGAATACGCAGAGATTATCCCCTTGATGAGCTGGTCGGCGCAGCTCGTGCTCTCCTCTGAGAGGCCAGCGCCCACGACCCTTACCGTGAACCCATCGTCGCCCTCGTTCTCCATGTCCAGCCTCTTGACGGGCAACAGACCGATTTTCGATATGTCCTTCGCCTCCTCTGCCAGGTCGAGCATCCGCGGAGTTGAGAGGCGAAGGTAGGCTCCGATCCTCTGGCCTTCCTCGAACCATGTGCGCAGCAACCACTCCTTGTCGCTCTCGTATAGCTTCTTCAGCAGCTTCTCTATCAGGTCTCCGGGGGTCGGGACGGTGTCCAGGTCTCTCAGGATGCGGGTGAACATCCAGGACAGGAAGACTTCCTCCGGACGCCCGCCATTCCTGCAGATGTTCAAGATCGCCTTCAGCGATTCGTTGGAAAGCGCATAGATCGTCTTGTTCTCCTTCGTCGCTTCATCGGAAAGGGAGGCCGCGACTTCTTCGTCGATGGAGATGTTCGTCCTCGCCATGATAGCTAGGTATGGACGGTTGCACATAAACCCTACCCGTCGGTGGTAAAATGCACAGTCTGTATGAAATAGGCCATCTACGCCAATAGACGAACGTCGCGAAAGATGCCCTTGACCCAGATTTTCGATTTTTGGAAGCAGTGCCCGAAGTGCGGGGCGCGGAACAACATCATCACCGACCGGTTCGGGGGCCAGGTCCTTTGCGGCGGCTGCGGCCTCGTCCTCGAGGAGAGGCTCGAGGAGGTCGTCCCTGCCATGGGGGTCCTCCGGACCCGTGACCTTCCCACGGCGGCCTCGATTGCCAAGCCCGACATGGGCCTTACCACCATCATCGGCGGCGGAGGCATAGATGGCTCCGGAAGGGCTATGTCCGATAGCGTCCGGCTCGCGGCAGACAGGCTGAGGGTGTGGGACTACCGGAGCCAAGCCCGCGGCGGCGGAGGCAGGAGCCTCAAACGGGCGCTCGACGAGCTGGCCAAGCTCTCGGAGAAGGTCTCGGTCTCCGAGGCGGTGGTGGAGAGGGCCGCCTACATCTACAGGAAGTCTATCCCGATGATTTCGATGCACGGCCGGTCCATCACGACGCTGGTCGCGGCCGCGCTCTATGCCGCGTGCAGGAGCACACAGACTCCCCGGACGCTGAAGGACATAGGCGACGCCGCGAACCTCGACAGGCTGGACATCGCGAGGAGCTACAGGCTCCTGCTCACCGAGAACGAGATCCTGCAGCCGGTGGACGACCCGTCGAAGTGCGTCTCGCGGATAGCGTGGGGTGCGGGGCTGAGCACCAGGGTGGAGAGGAGAGGCCTAGAGATACTCAAGAAAGCGCAACGAGCGGGGGAGGTCACAGGAAACTCTCCGATGGGGCTGGCGGCCGCCTCGCTCTACATCGCGTCCGTGCTCGAGGGGGAAAGGAGCACGAAGACGCGCCTCGCCATGGTCGCCGGCTTGACAAAGGTCACCATCAGGAACAGGTGCAAGGCACTGGTCACCATGCTGGAACTCGACCCTGACCGTTTCGACGACACAAAGTCGCATAAAGAGGCCCCGCCGTCGATCTCACCCCCGTTGCTGCTATCGTAGCTGCCGGGCGACCGGCGCTCTCCCTCGGGCTTATTCCTATGCGACTATGCATTTCGTCATGTTTATGAATGGGTCAGCGGTGGGATGCCCGTTAGAGCTCATGCCCAAGTTCTCCACGGAGAGCATCCACGGCCACGACTACTACGACGTGGAGACCGGCGCGTTCAAGGTCCCCCTCTACCTCTCCACAATCTTCGAGCACCCTGACAGGAGGACGGGCGAAGCGAGGAAGTCCGACCGGGGCTTCGAGCAAAAATATTCGCGAGAGGAGAACCCCACCGTCAGAGGATTCGAGAAGGTAGTCGCGAAGCTTGAGAGAGGGAAGGAGGCGCTCGCTTTCAACAGCGGGATGGGGAGCATATCGGCGGTGTACCTCACCGCGCTGAGCTCCGGAGATACCCTCGTGATCACAAAGGAGTCCTACGGGACCACTCAGGACCTTGCGCTCAACCTGTCGAAGTTCGGCATCAAGACCGTGTTGGCCGGGCCAGACACGGACGACTTCCTCGAGAAGGTCAAGCCCGGCGTGGCGCTCGTCCTCGTAGAGACGATAACGAACCCGCTCCTGAGAGTGGTAGACATCCCATCGATCGCGAAGAGGTGCAAGGAGGTCGGGGCGAAGCTCGTCGTCGACAACACCTTCGCGACGCCGCTCCTCTACCGCCCGCTGGAGAACGGGGCATGGCTAAGCATCCACAGCGTCACCAAGTACATGGGCGGGCACAACGACATCGTGGGCGGGGCATTGGCCTTGAACGACCCCCTCGACCTGGTCGAGCTCTGGGAGTTTCGGCGGAGGCTGGGGTCCATAATGGCGCCGTTCGAGTCCTTCCTCGCGCTCCGAGGGGTTGCGACCCTGAAGGTGCGCTTCGACGTCCAATGCAAAAATGCCCTCTCGCTCGCAAAGTTCCTCCACGACCATCCCAGGGTCGAGAGCGTCCACTACCCTGGCCTCGAGGACGACCCCTACCACAAGATGGCCACGAAGCTATTCTTGGAGCACGGGCTCTACGGCGGGGTCTTGAGCTTCAAGGTCAAGGGCGGAAAGCGAGAGGCTCTCGACGTCCTTAAGAAGATCAAACTGATCACGCCGTCGCCGAGCCTAGGGGGCACCGAGTCGCTCCTCAACTATCCGATAACGAGCGCTTCGAAGACGCTCTCGCCCGCAGTCCGGAAGGAGCTAGGGATAGGAGAGAACCTGGTAAGGCTCGCCCTCGGGCTCGAGGACGTAGAAGACTTGCAGGCAGACCTCGACCAGGCGTTGGGCTAGCGCCCTCTCCCTCTTTTTGTGTCTCGCTGAAGGCGCCGCCGCCGTGAAACATAGAGCACGCGTCTAACAAGGTTATATTATTCGGCGCCAGGCAACTGGGTTCTATGAGGGCTACAGGGAAGGGCCGTGGGCTAGCCGCTCGGCCATTTATTCTGCTCACGGCAACGCTTCTGCTCTTCGGGAGCTTTCTCGCGGTCCCAGCGCTCGCCGCGGACGACTCGAATTCAGGACCGCTCACCCCCGCCCCGACCATCAGTTCCCAGCAGTTGAACTCCGCTCTTGGCAGTCTAGCGCAAGGGAGTAACGATACCCAGCTCCAGCAGCTGCTGACGCAGTTGCAGTCTCAGCTCAACAGCGGGGACCTCAACGGTGCGGCGTCGACCCTCCTCCAGCTCCAGAATTACTCTTCTGACCCGCAGAACAACGTGTCAGAGTCTTTGAACGCGCTCCTGCAGAGCATGTCGGTCGGGGGCAACGGAGCTTCGATCGACGCGAACGCGCTGGCAAGTCTCCTCAACGCATCGCAGACCAGCCAGGCCGCCAACACCTCCAGTCAGACGCAGCAGAAGCTCTCCGTGGACATGCAGACCCTCGCGAATCTCTTGCAATACGCGAATCCGGCCATCGCCAGCCAGCTGCTCCAGAACTCGGCTCTCCTCAGCCAGAACGCCTTCGCAGGAAGCAGCGGCCAAGCGGGGGGCTCGCCAATCAAGCTCCCAGGCGTATCCGGGTTCCCTGGCCTCTCCCTCCCATCCGTCGGCGGACCGTCGGTCTCAGTCGGCGGCGTCGCCGGAGGCCTTCCCGCCATCACACCCACAGTCGTCGCCATCCCCGTGATCATACTCGCCGCCGTCGCGGCGTTGTTCCTTTCAAGAAACCGCGTCATGAGACTGGTCGGCTCGCAGCGCCTTCCACGCCTGCCAGCCTCGTTTGGAGGCGTGCGCGACGACGGCGTCGATTCCGACTTCATCCCCAGCGATCCCAGGAGGAGGATCGAATTCTACTTCGGCAAGGCGGTCAGCCTAATGGCGCGGAGGGGCGTACCCAAGCTCGAGTCGGAGACCGCTCGGGAATTCTCATCAAAGTGCGAGAGCAGGCAGGAGGAGCCACACGTCAAGACGATTAGCTCCCTCTACGAGAAGGCGAAGTTCTCCGGCCAGAGCGTCGGACAGCCCGATGCAGACAGCGCTGAGACGGCCTTCTTCACAATGGGGAAAGACGAGGCATGAAGCTGCGGCAGTTCGGGACCGTCCTCGGAGCCATCGCCCTGATCGCGGTCATCTACTCCCCCTCCTCGATCGGGGTGAGCGGGTCGGGCGGAAGCGGGGACGGAGGGACAAGCCCGGCGGACACCTCCCAGTCAGGGACATCGATGTTTCTCTCCTACCTTCACGAGAGCGGGTATCACGTCATAGTCGCAAACGAATCGCAACAGGTCGTCAGCGCCTTGGGAGGAAAGCAGAACGTGGCGTATTTCCTGATAGGCGCCGACGTCGCGCTCACCGCAGGCGAGACGCAGGCGGTCGTCGCTGGCTACCAGAGCGGGAGAGTATCCCTCCTGATGGCGGAGGGGAACGCGACCAACAGGGCCTTGCTGCAAAAGCTGGGGGCGGACGTGACCGGAGCGGCCATACTCGACCCATCCTCGCCCTTCCAGGACAAGAGAGTGTTCACGTTGGACCTCGCATTGGGGCGAAACATCACCTCGGGCGTGATCGACATCGCGTCGCCGTTGTCCCTGACCCTTCCCTCCAACCTCCACTCGGTCGCCGCGACCGGCGCATCGTCATCCGACGCCTCAAACACGGCTCTCGGCCCCAGGACGGTCATCGCCGCCGGGACCTCTCCCGCAGGATCGCGGGCGCTGGTGATAACCGACTCCGCGCCGTTCACCAACGGCCTGTTCGACTACGCGCAGCCGCAAGGAGGCATAGACGAAAAGAGATTCGTCTCGGCGATGGTAAACTGGGTGGACCCCAACCCTGGCCTCGTGACGCAGCCCGCCTTGAACGGACTTGGGCCTGGGCAGAACGTGACCATCGTGCTCGACAACGCTCACTACGCGGGGCCTCAGCCCCCGAAGTTCCAGCTGGGCATCCCCATCGGTCCTCTCGTGACCTACGCCCTGGAGCAGGACCTCTCGAGCATGAACGGCTACTATAACAGCTTCCCCTCTCAGGTCAGCGGCTTCCTTGGGAGCCTGGGGGTGCACGTCTCGGACGCGGGCGCGAGGGCGCTCGTCGCGAGCATCCTGCTCATCTCCATCTACGGCGCCATCACCAAATGGTTCTCCCCCGAGAAGAAGGGGAAGGACGACCAGCCCGCCCCCGAAGTGGAGCGCACCATCGTCGCCGAGTCCAGGGCGAGGCTCGACTTCCTCCAGACCTCGCGCTCCAAGAGCTTCTATGTCGCCACGCTGGCGCAGCTCTACGAGGTGCTCGATTCCATCCTGCTCGACGAATTCGGGAAGGGCATATCCTCGATCGGGGAGAGCGACCTCGCCCGCGAGATAGGCACTGATGGCGCCCAAAGCGCAAAACGTCTTTTCCTCAGCCTTGCGCGGCTGCACGACTACGCAACCGGAAGAAGGAGGTTCCTCTTCCCGCCCGTCCTCCGCTGGAAAGCTCTCGCGTCCGCGATGACCCGGGACTCCGAAGCCTTCCTGAACCAGCTCGGCATCACGATTGCCGGAGAAGAGCAGGAGGCCGAGAGGCAGTCCGACAAAGAAAAGGTCGAATACCGCATGAGGGAGCGAGTGAGGGCCTAAGAAATTGCCGAGAACGGAACAACGTGAGCTCGCATGAGCCAGGCAGCCCAAGTGAAGGACGTCTCGGAGAGGATCGCATCAGAGGTCTCCAAGGTCATCGTCGGCAAGACGGAGGAGCTGAAGCTCATCGTGGCATGCCTGTTCGCCGGGGGGCACGTCCTCCTGGAGGGGGTCCCGGGCGTCGCCAAGACCTCCATGGCGAAGGCGCTCGCGGGCTCCCTCGGCGTCCAGTTCGAAAGGATACAGTTCACGCCAGACCTCCTCCCCTCCGACATCATCGGAAGCTACGTGTTCGACCAGAAGACCTCCGACTTCAAGGTCAGGAAGGGGCCGATCTTCGGGAACATCATCCTCGCCGACGAGATAAACCGCGCCTCCCCAAAGACGCAGTCTGCCCTTCTCGAGGGGATGCAGGAGCGGCAGGTGACCATCGAAGGGACGACGATCCCTCTGCCGTCCCCGTTCGTAGTCCTCGCGACCCAGAACCCCATAGAATTCGAGGGCACCTATCCTTTGCCAGAAGCCCAGATCGACAGGTTCCTGATGAGGATAGAGATCGGCTACCCAACGAGGGAAGAGTCGATTCTGATGTTGAAGAACCTGAGGACCATCATGGAGTCGAAGGTGAGCGAAGTGACAGACCTGAAGACGCTCCAGAGCCTGATCCCTTCGGCGATTTGGAGCGTGAACGTCGACGATTCCATCCGCGGTTACATCACCGACATCGTCGAGGCGGGGAGGGCGCACGCGGCGGTGAGGCTGGGAGGGTCCCCAAGGGCGGCGACTTCCCTGCAGACTGCCGCGGCGGCGTTGGCAATGATCGAGGGGAGGAACTACGTGATACCCGACGACGTCAAGAAGGTCGCTCCGCACGTCCTCGCCCACAGGCTCATCTTGAGACAGGAGGCGGTCCTCGACGGGGTGACGCAGCTCACCATAGTCCAGCAGCTCATCCAGACCGTGAAGGTCCCCTAGCGCATGAGCGCGGTATTCAGGCGGACTCCCAGGGGTAGCACAATACTTCTCCTCTCGGCGGTGCTCGTGGCGCTCGGGATAGTGGGCGCCTTGGAGTCGCAGGCCTTCCTTCTCTATGCGGGAGTCGCGCTCTTCCTCTACTACTACGTCGCGAAGCTGCTGCTCCAGATGAAGGTCAAGGCGCTCGACAGGCTCGACATATCGAGGAAGTTCCGCCCGCGCATCGACGAGGGGGCCACCCTCGACGTAGGGCTGGGCTTCGTGAATCGCACCTTCGTGAGGCTCTCCCTCGAGGTCATCGACTCCTACCCCCCCTTCTTCAGGCTAAAGTCGGGCACGAACGTCGCCCTCATCCAAGCGCCCGCGAAGGGCTTCGCCGAACTGCACTACGAGATAACGCCTACCTCCATCGGATCCAACGCCTTTGGGCCTCTCAGGCTGGTGACCCGGGACATCGCGGGTCTCTTCTTCTACGAGAGGAGGGTCAAGGACGGCGTCCAGGACGAGGTCGAGGTGACCCCGCTCGCGAAGGAACTCGCACGGGGAGTGCTAGCCGCAGCCGCGATCTCCGCATATGGAGGGATTGTCACCTCGAGGAAGAAGGGCGAGGGGCTGGAGCTCGCAGACATCAGGCCATACGAGCCCGGCGACCCGTTCAAGCGAATCGCGTGGCACGCGACGGCGAAGACCGGCAACCTGATGGTCAGGGAACTCAACGCGGAGACGCAGCTCAACGTGATGGTCGTGCTCGACTCGACCGAGACGATGGCCTACGGCGAGGCGGGGAGGACGAAGCTCGACTACGCCGCACGGGCAGTGGCGTCTCTCGTCAGCTACCTCTCGAGGCGCGGGGACTTCGTAGGCCTCACCGTCCTCCAGGGAGATGCGCCAGCCTTGGTGCTTCCTCTGGCGAAGGGACAGGCCCAGACCTACAAGCTGTTGAAGGTCCTCGGCGCACTGAGCCCCGAGAAGTACTCGGCTGAGGCGCTGAAGAACGGGATCAACAGATGCCTGGCCCTGGGGCGAGTCAAGGGAAAGACCCTCTTCTTCGTCATCACAGACCTCGACTTCGACCGCGATCTGCTCCCGCTGAAGCAGTTATTGGGGATGAAACACGAAGTCATAGTCACCTCGCCATACACGCCGCTCTTCGAAGCCCATGGGCTGAAGGGGCTGGACCGGATGATCTACTCCATCGGGACCTCCCACCAATGGAGGACGCGCAAGAGGCTCGTGAACCAGGCGCTGGCGCTAGGCGTTCCCGTCTTCGACGTGGGTCCCGACGACCTTTTCGCCAAGCTAGTCCTCCAGGTGGAGGAGCTCAGGAGGAAGGGGGGCTCCTGATGAGAGCCGCACTGGCATTTTCCAAGCATGCGACGAAAGACGCCCTGGTCTATTACGCCCTCTCTCTCCCAGCGATCGTCGCCGAAGCTATCTTCTCAGTCGCGATAACTTCCAATCCCGGCGTCCTCGCCTCGCAAGGGGCGCCCAACGGTGCCCTTGTCACGCTCGTGCGATTCCTCCCCTGGCTCTTCCTCCTTGCCTCGGTCTACGCGGTCTTCGTTTTTCGCCCTTCCATCCTCGTGTCTCTGCTCGTGGCTTCCTTCTTCATCGCCGCCAGCGTCTCGAGCACCATCACGTTCGTCGGAGCCCGGTTCGGCCTTGCCGACGTCGTGTTCCTCGTGATAGCGGCATCCTTCCTAGCCCTGGCGGGCTTCAGCTACGCCCGCAGCGTGAAGCTCCTCGGAGGGCGGCAGGTGAAGTTGACGTCCTCGGGCCCTGTGGGCTACCAGGTCCTCGGCATCGCCCTCGAGTCCGTCCTTCCCCTCGTCGCTGCGCTGGCACTCGTCGCCCTCGTGGAGGCGGTCGTCGGCGCCCTCGGCGTCCAGGCAGCGCTCCTTCCCCAGCCCCTCTCTTCGCTGGCCTCTCTCTACCTGGAGACGCGGGTCGGCCTGGTCTTCACGACCCTGCTCGTGGCGGGCGCGACGATATGGGTCCTCAGACAGGTCCTTGAACCGATTATCCTCCACTTCACGCTGACCGGGGAAGACGCGAAGAAGGAGCTGTTGTCGGAGATAGAGCCAACGACAAAGATGGTAAGGAAGTTCGTCCGTTACAGGCCGTCGAGGGGGCTCGCTTGGGGAGTGCTGGGGTTGGCCTACTGCTTCGGGATGGTCGGGGCGATGGCCGCCTTCCTGCCGCACCAGGAGTTCTACAACGGCCTGGCCGGCGTCTTCGACCCGCGGGCCGCTTCGCCCTCTCCAGCGGAGCAGTTCTCCCTGCGCTCGTTCGAGAACCTGACGGTCAGGGCCGACATAGCCTTCGCGCAGGTCGAGGACTACATCCGGGCCATAATCAGGCTGCTCTGGGGTTGAACCGAGATTCATTCGGCTTTTATAGTATGGACGGGTTTCAGGATTGCGAGTGATGGCCGATGAGCGGCAGTTACAGCACAACGAAGAGGTTCGCAGCCGTTTCTCTTTGGGTCGGCATCGCGCTGATCGCCCTCTCGGTGTACTTCTTCCTGGCCTCGGTGACGCTGATATCTCCGCCCGTTCAAGCGGTCGTGGCCGCCCTGCTCTCTGCACTGATCGGGTTCGTCATGCTCTCTGCGGGGACGACCCTAGTCAGGACCTACGTCGTCGCGAGAGTGGTAGAGCAAAATCCCGGCAAGTGACCGGTTCTCGCACGACGCGGCTTTTCTAGCCTAGCAAAAAGGAAGCAACCTTGTCCGTCGCCGCTACGAACACCCGCCCCTCGCCTGCGGCAGGGCTCGTGAAGTGCTCGACGGAGCCTAGCGGGAAAGTGTAAGCCTGATGGCCGGTCTTGACGCTGAAGCCATATAGCGTCGCGGTGTTGGTATCCACCGTCCAAGCCACTCCGCCTGTGACTATCGGCGGACCCGCGTTGAGGCCCGAGATCTGCAACGCCACCGTGAAGGCCCCGTTGGCGACTTGGAGCTCAAACAAACCGTTGATGCAGGGGACTAGGATGTATGGGCTTGTGTAGGCGGTCCCCCCGAAGCTTTCGTTGCACACGTTGGCCTTGAAAGTCTGCCCTCCTATCCCGCCTAGCTGGCTTGAGTTCAGAAGGTAGCCTACGCCCTCCTTCCCGATCTGGAAGAGCGTGTTGGGGCCGACTATCGCGGGACCGAGCGAGCCGAGGTCGGCGTCGTTCTGATTCAGCTGCGCCCAGTTCGTGGGGGCGAAGTAGCCCTCTTCCTTGAGCGTGGGCGAGAGCCTGATGACGCTGTCCCCGTGATCGAAGGTCGTGGTGGAATCCCCGTTGCCCGTCGCGATGTAGACCTCTCCCAGCGAGTCGACCGCTGCCCCGGACGGCGTCCAGATGGCTCCCTCCCTCGTCACAGGTACTTGGTATGCTTCCATGATTCCGGTCCCATTTTCGGGTAGCCCCACGACCCATCCGTAGTACTGGGCGCAGTCGCCGGCAAGACCGCCGTAGGGGACGTAAACGATCCCGTTCGCGAGGGAGAGGGCGGACCGCTCCTGCTGCGTGGTGTCGTTGAACCCAGGAGGGACCGCTGACCGATGGAAGACGACGGCGCCCGTAGAGATGTCCAGTGCCGACAGCGTGTGATGTAATGCGCTGAACGACACCACGTAGAGCATCCCGGTGGAAGGATCGATCACCGGCGTCCCCGTTATCCCTGTGACCGGTTTGATGTTTCCACACGGCAGCAGGTCGGCTGCGACGGGGGGACCGAGGTTGGTGCGCCACAAGATGCTCCCATTCTGAGAGCTCAAGGCGTAAACGGAGTTGTTCTCCGTCGCGACGAGCACTTCGCCCCGAAAGACCAGCGGCTCCGCGTAGACGGCGCCGTCGAGAGTTGGAGAGGTCCAGTCGCTCTTGACCGAAGTGAAGTTGGAGACCGACAGATACCCAGTCCTGGCGTTGTCGGCGTGATAAGTCGTCCAATCTCCCGCGTTAGCCGCGCTGGAGGACGAGGACGAAGACGAAGAAGAGGCGGAGGACAAACTCACGCTATGGGAGCCCGTCGAAATCCCGGTGCTCAGGGAGATCGAGGATGTGGATCCGGTAGAGCTAGTGGTCGTTCCTGCGTTTTGGGGCGCGCTAAGCAGCGATGGCACCGCGAGATAGACAGATCCAGCGATGATAAGCACTGTCGCCAAGGCCGCGGCTATTACGAGGCTCCGCCTCATCAGTTCGGGGTGAGAGGCTGGGCGACTTAGACTTTGCCATGGATCGAGGTTGCTAAAGCGAAACTGCGCCTGAGGATGATGGGCCGTCCGTGGGCTCAGCGGCCCGGCTTCGCCTGCATTCGACGCAGGACCAGGACGCCGGCGACGATGACGACCCCGGCCAACCCCGCGAGCACGATCAATGCTGTAGGGATGGTTCCCTGTGACGGAGGAGTGGCCACTGTGGAATTAGAAGTCCGCTCCAAGGTAGAACTGGTTGGAGCCGCCGTCGAACTGGTGGCAACTGTCGTCGAACTGGTGGCAACTGTCGTCGAACTGGTGGCAACTGTCGTCGAACTCGAGATCGCTGTTGTGGAGCTAGAGGGGGTTGTCGTCGTGCTCGAGACGGTTGACAAGGATGGCAGCCTGCCAGAGACCATTCCCAACAACAGGAAGTACTGGGCAGACTGGTCGGTGGCGATGATGTCGTCACCGAAGACACCCATGCAGACCACCAACCCCTTCCTGTATTGATGTGTGTACGCGGCGATCAAGTTTGTAGAATCGTGCACGAAAACGGACACAATCGAAGTGCCGGTCATGTTCATGACGGTGTCCTCTTCGTGTGAAACATATGACGTGAATACAGTGTTCCCAAATTCGTTGGAGAGCGCCCTACCAATGGGGCTGCCGGGATTTACCACCGACCCGTTGAATTTGTAAGTGTGGAAACAGCTCGCCTCGCAGGTATTGCTGCCAATCCAATCCGTGTTGTTCTTGGCCCACGGGCACGTAGCAACGTATGAGTCTGACGCACACGCGATGGGATAGGCGTACTTTCCGTTGAACGCCCATCCGTGGCCATAGACGAGCGTTTCGAAATTGGTCGTCGCATTGTAGGTCACCGGATATTCGAGAGAGTGGGCCATCATAATGAGAGTCCCGCCACCCGCCACAAAGTCCTCGTAGGCGAGGTACTCCTGGGCCGTGACGTACTCTGAGAATGGCAAAATGACGACGTCGAACCGCGGGCTCCCATTCTGAGCATTGAAGAGGGCGCCCTGCGACACGTTCATGTCGGTCAAGACCTGGACGTTCTTTCCTATCTCTAGCCCGCAGTTCGCGGCGGTCTGGGACGTAAGAAACTCGTGCATCCCGTTGCTTAGCCCCCAGCCTTGGTTGAAGCCGAAACCGCTCGCCACGTTGGTGCTGAGCAGGTTGAGATTGGTGGTCACGTTGGCATTGACGCCTAGCTCCTTAGCGTAAAAGGCGTAAAACGACCCTGTGTTGTATTGCGAGTACGGGGTAGATGTGAGGACGGTCTCAATGGCCGCGATGCGAAGCGACCCGATGGTTTTGGGAATCGATGAGTCGTTGACATGATTGTAACCGAAGCACGCACCCTGGGAAGAGCTGCTCGAAGCGGCGGATTGAATGGCGTCGATGTTCGCTGGCTGTCCTAGGAACGAGCCCTGGCTGGGGTTGCTACCTAGAGCCGCTTGGGCGTGCGCTAGGTTGGGATCGGCGAGCCCCTGTTGCAGGGTGAGCGAGATCAAGAACAGCAATGCGATCACGACCGAGGGTGGGCGCCTCGTCATCATGAGTTCGCAATGGGCACGGCACCTCTTAAAGTAGTCAGAAGCTACTTGACCTATGCCTTGCGGGGAGTCTGATGGTCCAGGCTGAACTTGATCGTCGACCCGGCCGCTTCTACAGGCACGGTCTCCCTCAAGCATCCGGCTATGAATCCAGCGATGTACGATTTCAAGAACACTGTTCCATGCGGGCCTAGCTCGTGGGTGAGCACGAAGGTGTCTGTGTTGGCCTTGACATCATATTCCGCAAGATTGCAGTATTCGCAGAGGATGTTGGTGATGTAATCCCTAAGAGTATCAACGGAGACTTCTTTCTTCCAGAATAGGAGATTATCGTGACCCGATTGCTTTCCGAACTCGAAGACTCTTTCTGCAAGCGTATCCTCCGGAATCGACTCCAACAGCAAACTCAGGAGATATCTGTTCAAGGTAACCATGTCGGTCCTCTCTGCCAATCGGTCGAAGTCAGAATACTTTCGGAAAATGTTGTTCACGAGTGAGTTCAGGCTGATGCCCTTCCTCTGGCTTTCAAACTCAAGAGAAAGTGCAGCTTCTCCATTGAACCTGAAATTCCTGCTAACAGTTTGGTTCGATTTTTTCAACAATTAGTCGCACTTAGTTGCAAGTGATTGTATTTAAGTGCCCTGTGCCCTCAAGTTACGGTCAAAATCGCGCCGTTTATCGCCGACAACATTGTTACTCAATAAGTTACTCAATCACAGTCCATGGCTGATCTGCTTCATGCATATGCAGGTAGTTGCATCGTGACGTCTAGGGTTGCTCCTTATGGCACATAATGCCGACGGTTTATCTCCGTAGTCGTTCCCTGAATGATGCTATGGCAGGCGAACGCATGATGGTAGTTCTGCGCTCTATCGGTACCGACTACACGTCGAAAACCGTGCTGACCAGAGCCGTGCAGGTGAATGTCAATGATGTTCTCGAGGTCTTGATGGAAAAGGGGTTCATCGAAGGAATATCACTTTCAGGCGACGAAAAAGACCATTTCAAATTGACGGAGAAGGGGCGACGATTCATCGAGGACCAACTGAAGCGGCCGAAGGCTGTCAAGCCATCAAAGAAAGTGTCCAGTGCGAGAGAACCGACTCCACGGAGGAACTGATAGCAAAATGCCCACGCCCATCGCGACAAGAGCGGGTGGATCTAATGTGCCAGACGGTAGAAATGGCAAGCGAAAAATCCTAATCGTCGACGACGAGACCGACATCACGAACAGCCTCAAAGTCGGGCTCGAGAACAAAGGCTTCCTTGTGGAGGCATACAACGACCCGATCGAGGCATTGGCCAGGGTGAAGGCAGACGGCTACGACCTCGCAATCTTTGATATCCGGATGCCCACGATGACTGGTTTCGAACTATATCGACAGTTCAGGAAGATCGATGATCGCGTAGGCATCTGTTTCATGACGGCATATGACGTCTACTCGGCCGAATTCAAAACCGTATTCCCTGATATCCAAGCCGCAAGTTTCTTCAAAAAGCCTATCTCGATCGAGAAATTGACCGAGGGGATAAACAAGGTCCTTGGGAGTGCCAGGGAAACAGCGGAAAAAAGAAAAGTTCCCGCCTGACCGCGTGGATGAGTCGGCGTGTCTCTCTGCCTAAGGTCAACACTATCGTCGCTCTTATCAGCCGCGTGTCGGGCCTTTCGATCTTACGGTGCGCTGGCAATTCTATCTGGTTGAGCATTCATTTCATTCCGTTTCTTATCTGTCTTGATATGTTTCTTAACTTGCTTTGCAACGTCCTTTTCGGTAACTGTCAAAGACGTATGGGTCAAAACAAATGGTGCAAACTCGAAATCGCTCATGATTTGAAGTTAAACATCATTGCTCCAAAACGCGATTGAGATAAACGATACCAAGAATCTATTGAAACAAGTATCCTTCCTGATGGGGAGCAATACGCTCCCAAGCAGACTACTTCTTCCCTTTCGCTTTTACCTTAGATCCTTTCTTTGCTTTGGCTTTTGCCATAGACACTGACATGACGGATTCGTAATAAACGTTGTGGACTTCCAGTCGTCTCTGATTGACTTGATCAGAAGGCAGGAGATAGTACTTTAGTTGGATGGATTTGAATCAGAAATCCTTCATGAACAGCTCGATCCCTTCGTGGTTGTAGATTTCATTCATCTTGCGAGGTCTCTCGTCGTCAAATACTCTCCTGGCGTACCACTTTGACCCAAATACGGCGAGCAGCATGCCAATCCGTATCGCATCTACCCCCTTCTCGGTTAACGACCACCTCACGACCCTCGGCGGAACGCTCTTCTCTACTTTCTTCATCATGAATCCTTCGTGCTCCAATTGCTTCAGCCTGGTAGCAAGAACCTTCGGGGAAATCCCAGGCAAAGAACGAAGAAGCCCACTGAACCTATCCACTCCGTAGGCGCCGATGTCACGAATAATCGCCATCGTCCACTTTTTGCCAATAACGCCGAGAGAAGTCTCGACAGGACAATCAGCGAAGTCAACCTTGACAAAGGGCGATTTCAGATTCTTGTGTGTCCTTCTGTACTCACTTTCTAACTTGAACTCTTGTCTTTGCAAGGCGTCCTAGATGATCGAGGGGCGACTAGAAATGTCTACCCATTGATTCGCTGTGCAACCGAGCACAACCGTCCCTTTTGTCGCAAGCTTTCTTTTTGCTCACTTTACATTTTATTACCCGACCGGTCAGCATCGGACAAAGTAATCACTTTGCCAATGATCGACGTCTATGCAAGAAATGATCTCTTCCCACCTGGCACCGACCGCCAACTTGGCGAGGAGCTCACGTTTGCGGTCCTGCGGGCTGAGGGCGTCGCCAAGCCAGGTCCCTTCCATTTGAACAACACAGCTGCGTACATTCATCGGATGGATCCAAGGTCCGTCCATACCGCTGCGACGGACGCCGCTCGCACCGTGCGAGTCCAAGTTATCACCCCTCCTTCTGCGCTGACGAGAGAGGGACAAAAGCAGCTCGTCAAGGAAATCACGGAGATCGTGGCCAAGATCACAGGAGATCCGACCCAAGCCAGTCGCACGTGGGTTTTGCTCACCGAGGCGGCCGAGGGTGGTTGGGGACTAGCCGGGACGGCCTTCGGACGCGAAGAGTTTGCAGATTTGGCTGCCAAAGCCGCAGCAGCACGACAAGCTAAGAGCTAGCAAATCGCAACCATTGCAACGGTTCTCAACACCCTAGGGCTCCAATCTCTGGGCATTCCTAGAAGAGCAGCAAGAAGCCCACGGCTTCAATTGTGTGTTTAACGTTGTGAGTGAGGTGGATTCGGATGGTGTACTGAGATGGCCAGTAAGATTTGAACACCCGGTTTTCTCAGAGATGCCCGACACTTCATCATTTATGACATCGGTTTGAGAATACGGTAGAACCTTAGCATGGTAAAAAAAAGAATGTCACGGTGTGGCAACGCCAGGATATCACATGCCTGCCCCCCGGACGCTGAAGCAAAAGGTTAGATTTCGCGCTTGAGCGGCGCTCTAGTCTCGCTAAGTGCCCCGGGGGACTTCGGCGGGGGAATTCGGCGGCTTGAGATCTGCGTTATCTAGGGTCAGGGATGCCGACTTTGGGACATATGCCAGCTGCTCAATCGTTCCATCGAATATCAGCTCAAGGTCTTTGAACGCGAACTTGGTCTCATGCCCGAGAACCAACACTGGCCTTCCCTTGGCTTCTTCCCAGACTATCTTCGTGAGCTTCTCGCCATTCGGTCCAAGCTCCCCGCAAATGAGATACCACCTACCCGGCGTGTGTTCGAAGAATTTCCCATTTTTGAATTCTCCAGGTCCGAGCCTAACTCTAACCCATGGATGGGGGTAACTAGGCGACTCCAACTCTTCCAGCCGGTGCGACGCTGTTTAGCTAGAAGTTCTATATCTTCTTTAAGGAGGGACAATCCAGAAAAGCTAAGAACGTTTCGAGAAGAATCCATGGCCTTTAGGCGCAAACCCAACCAAGAAATAACACGACATAATGGTTTGAGCCTTGGATTTGGTTCGGACATCTTAAAGAGTATTTGGACAATAATCCGCTACAACATAGCGATGAATTGTTTTAGTGATGGGAAGAATCCTAGCGGCTTCAGCCGATAGTCTCCTGCGCTAGGGCTTATCAACCAAAATCGACCCTCAAGTCGCGGGGCCGCTTCGCGGCCTCCTGGTCGGCGCCGAGCAGGAGGTGCATTGGCAAATTGCAGCTGGTCAGCGTCGGCTCTAGTCGCGGGGAGTCAAACTTCCATCTGATCTTCACGCCCAAGTATCGGAGGGACGTGTTCAGGGATGACGAGGTGAGGAGGACGTGCCTGGAGAGCTTCGCGCGGACGTGCTACAAGCTCTCGATAAAGATGGAGGCGTGCGAGTTCGGGCCGGATCACGTGCGCCTCTTCGTCAGTCGGTGTAAGAATTATTCGGTCCCGCACATGGTGCAGAGGTTCAAGGGCGCGTCCGCTCACAGGATACGGCACGAGTTGTGGGAGAGGGTGAAGGGCAAGCTGTGGGGCGATAGCTTCTGGAGCGACGGCTACTTCTACCGGTCGGTGGGCTCGACGACGGCGGAGGCAGTCCAGTACTACGTCCAGAACAGTCAAAGGAAGCATTGGATGAAATACGACGATTACGAGACCAGGCCACAGGAGAAGGCGCAGGCCACGCTGACGGATTTCTAGTCAGACCCTTCGGCCTTCAGGCCGAACGTAGTTCAGTGTAAGTGTCCGGTTTTGTGAGCCCAACTCATGGAGAAATTAACTTACAATATTGTAGACCTTCGACGATGACCACAATTGAACAGACGAGCCTTCTGAGAGAGTTCTCACGCAGGAGGGTTAACCTATTCTTCTCCTCGGTGACCTTGGTGGCTTTTCTTGGGGTGCTGATTAACGAAATCGCCGATGTGAGCGACATAATTGACGATGGTGGATTGGTCGTCCTGGCACTAATCGCCATCGTCATCATCGCCTTGAGATGGAAGAAGAACACGCCCGATCAACTGAAATCGACGAACACGATGGTCGTGGCCGTCGTCGGAGTGATGATTGCTTTAACCTTCTTCGGACTTTACAACGAAATGGGCGACCAGATTGCATTCGGAGACGATATTGCGCAGTTAATCGTGACGGTGACTTTCTTGCTCAATAGATTCATCCCCTAGAGGTTGCATTGGAAGCCGATGCCTTGCCCCGTGCCGATGCTAATCGCGAGGCAGGCTTTCCTGACACGAAATCATTGGACCCGAAGGATGGAATCTAGCGCGCGCCGAGCGACTCGACAGTGCCCGGGCAGGATGAGTTGGTGACAGGCTTGATAGGTCGCCAAAGATTGGAGGAGGCTTCATCCTTTCTTGGCAGGGATTATCATGTCATTAAGTCTTGTTCCCGATTCCACACGTCTCGCGTCCCTCAGCAGAATTATGTCCTCGAGGATGTCCAGTCTCGCGTCCCTTACCCCTGACACGTTCCTTATCCATTGGAGGATCTCTTTGACGTTAGATATGTTCTCCAATTGCAAGGCGAACATGCAGTGGTTGGGTCCCCGCTCTTTGAAGATGGTCATCTCGTCCAACCGCTCGGTCGCTCTCGCGTCAGCCTCCCTACCGGCCTCACCGTCTTCGTAGAATACAAGGAGGTCTGCGAAACTTGCACCCTTCATCGCTTTGGGATTGATGTCCACCAGAAGGAACACGGTGTTTGACTTCGCCATCTTCAAGACACGCCTCTTGACCGTCCTAGTGGATACGCCGACTTCCCTAGAGGCGGCTGTGAATGACTTCCAGGGGTTGCTCTGAAGGGAGGCGATTATCCTCCAATCAGTATTCGAAAGGGAAATCTGGCATTCTGGGAACGACGCTCTGATCCAGTTCACCCTTTCAGAGTTGCAGATCCTTGAGATCAGGTTTAACTTGTTCTTGAATTCCGATTCGGTTCGACAATAGAGCGATACTGAAAAGGAATCCCCGAAGTAATCCTTAATCGACCCGACCTCGTTGAGGGCTTCGACCTTCTTTATGGCTTTGACCTTGAAAGACTCTGGATGAACGTCCAGCCATGCCTCATACATCTGAAATCCTAGAAGCGTAGGATTGATTCCGAGCCACCAGCCTCTGAGATACTTCGTCTCTCTCCATCGCTCTATGCGACTCCTTACCGTGTTTTCATCTATCCCAAATTTCTTCGCAATTGAATGAATAGGCTCTCTGAAAGAAGGGTCCCCTGCGGAATTGGCATGAAGACCCTTGATTTCTCTCGCGAGCTGCATGTCGAGCCGATCGAGAGGCAACATGCGACCCCTTGACAATTCCGGTTCGGCCAACCTGCCAAGTCGACCGCGGCCTTCTATTATTACTTGCTTCGACCTTCTCTCTTCAAGCCCGACCAATGGGAAGACGAGCCCTGGGTACTTGTGAAATTGCACAGCGACCACGCATCGGAACCAGACGGACCCTAAACCCAGCAATAATGGAAGCCAGCTACGAGATTACTGATTAGCTTGAACTTAAATGAGAAAGAACATGCGCAGGATGACCTGGGCGCACAAAAGTGTGCCAAGGGCAGGATGTTGGCATACATATGTGGGTTCAAATATCGGGAGAATCGAAATTGAACCGATTCCACGCGGTTAGCGTAGACAGAAAATAGCGTACCTCTTGCAATGGTCTCAGCCTGGAGATGGTTTGCGGTCGCCGGGGTTCTTAACGTAATGAGGTTCAAATTCGTGTTAGGCAATATCCAGTCACGGCCAAATGACGCGAGAATCTGCAAGGGTCAAGAATTGACCACATAGGTTTTTTAGAAAAGCAAGCTTTCGCAAAGCGCCCGATTTGATGACCGATGTCGAGTGGAATGCATCACTAGGTGAGAGACAAGCCTTCGCCCACGCGCCCCATCTCTAAGCGTTCCACGACGAGCTTCTCGGGTGGGGGAGATTCACCTCTCCATCCGAAGCCAACACCTCCTACTTGCACGCCAAGTCAATTGTAGCCTTGGCTCAGTTCGATACTACGCGTTCCGTCCGGCTCCTAGAGCTCCTTGAGGAAGCATACCGACGGTACACAACCACTGACCCGAGGAATGCTAGAACGCTCATGGCTCAAGGCCTGATAAGATATCAGAGATGCCCTCAGTGTGGAAAGAACTTCCTCGTGGAGTCCAATCGCGGCTGACACTCCGCGGTTGTGAGTGGCTCGCACGACCAACCTTCGGGGATTCGAGTAACTTAAGTGGACCCCGGATTAAGGAGATATAACAACTCAGTTCAACGATTTCGTCTCGTCACGCTATCGAGTCAGCAAGCATATGCTTGGTGCATGGGAAACCCGTTGTTCGTCAGGAGCCTGACGGCCGGAGAGCGCACGAGACTCGCCTCGATTGCTGCATCGAAAGACTTCACTGGGAGAGTCAGGGCAGCCATTGTGCTCGAATCAGATAATGGGGCGGGCGTGGCGAAGATAGCCTCGAAGCTCCAGCTGAACAAGCACACCGTGAGGCTCTGGATAAGGAGGTTCGACGAGTCCGGGCTGGACGGAGGGCTCGACTCGAGGCCGCCTCCCGGTAGGCCGCCGTCCATCACGAACGAGCAGAAGGACGAGATCGTCAGGGTCGCTCTGACGGATCCTACGAAGGTGGGGATGAACTGTCCCTGCTGATTCTTGACAGAATCGCAGAGGAAATAGACCGTCGCACCGTGACCCTCTTCCCCAACATGAGGACGTCCTCAACGGTGGAGGAGGCGTCAGCAACGGACAGCGGCCTCACCTTGAGCGTGTTCAAGGCAACCAAGAGGAGGAAGTGGGACCATTTTGCCGACTTCACCATTCGGTGCTGGCGAAAGGGGATTGGGGAGTATGCGATTCAAGTCTACTGCGGTGTCACCATAATCGAGCTTGGAAAGGAGGAGACCCGCTTCGGCCGCGACGAGATCGAGCGGACTCTCATGGAATACCGATCCCTGGGAATCACCGTATCGGAAACGACGCGATACCGCAGAGGCATCCGGCAGCTTGGAGAGAAGGAGGACGAGGTCGTATCCCGCCGCTACGTCGAGTTCAGCTTCAGAGTGGCAAGCGTCGCGCAACGGTTCGACCACGTCGAGGCTGGGAGCACCGTCGATGAGATAGGCGAGCTCGCTCTGACGAGACTGAAAGCGATCAGGAAGATATGTGAGAGCGATGAAGGGCTATCCGGGGTTGCGTTGAAGAAAGGTGGCAGCAGACCGGGTCGGGGTAGCGGAGGGTCTCGAGTCAACCTGCAGACCCCGAGACCAGAGGTCACATGAACTTGGCCTCTCCTTCTAGCGTCGACGACGACTGTGACGATTTGGTTTCCAAAGCGAATCATT
>JAPCJN010000016.1:0-3362 GCA_027886925.1 Nitrososphaerota archaeon | reverse complement strand
TGTCGATGCTTGACCGCGCCCGCTTACTTTCAGCCCAATACCAATCTATGCTGGAGACTGCAAGGATGTCCTTCGCAGATTCCCAAACGAATGCGTTGACCTGATTTACGGCGACCTACACTCTCATCTTGTTCGGGTGTCGCATAGTGGGTGTCACGAAAGGGTGTCGGACTATAGGGTGCCGCAACTTATGGCTCCTGTATCAACAGAGGCAGGCAGAAGTTCACCCAACGCATGGCTTAACTCGATTTTCTTTGGAAGGAATCTATCGGGTCGTCAAAATATTTCATAGAAGAAGTTCTTCTAAACTCTAGCACTATAGCATATGGCCTCCCAGGGTGATCGCGGTGGCAAAGTAGAAAATGTCCGAATATGCGGGAAGGATTGCGATTGGAGCTATCGTAGCCGTCGCCTTGGTGGTCGGGCTTGCGTTCGAGCTAAATTCCTTAGTGCCCAATAGCACTTCCACCTCTGGCACCCCCACATCATTCACCAGCTCTGTTTCCTCGATAAAGTCGTCAACTCCTACTACGACCGGCTGGTTCGGTAACGAAGCCCCACCTATAAGTTGTGGCGGGAGCAATATGACGATTGATAACTGGCGGTTGTATCCTACTGGTTACAACATGTCAATGTTTATCTCCACACCGCCTTCTCCCGGTCAATATTATCCGCTCGGCAGCACTCTTTGCTTCTACACCTACCTTCAGAACGTAAAGAACCAATCATCATCGTTGCCAACCAGCGAGAGTCTGAAGGTCGAATTCATGAATGATTCAGAGACGGCGGTCATGAACCACACCAATTCAACGACCACCTACTTTGAGAGTAGCTGTCCGGTTCCAGCATACTCTGGATCGTTTGGAGCGAACAGCACAGGCTGGAATTGCCTTGTAGTCTGGAACACCGGCCAGCCTTACAATGGGCTCTTGCCATTCGCAACCATCATCCACGCTGCAAACTTCTTCGCGGCAGACGCGAATGTCACGATGCCAAATTCCAAATCCGGCCCTCACACCTCAGCCGTTTTCGGATTTACGACGACCAGTCCCGCGAGCACGACATCGTCAAGTACAACGACCCCCGTGCTTTCGTGCGGGGGACGATTCAAGTTGCTTACCCCGCTCCAGACCGGGCCGATATCTCTCAAAGTCACGACAGACCAGGGAGCAAATTTGGTCAACAACGGCACCGTCTTCGTCACTCATGTCGGGTCGAACGGGACCGCCAACTATTGCCTCCGCCTCCAGCCTAACTCTGCAGGCTATCTGCAAGTAGCGGCAAGTGACGGTCTCTCGCCGACAGGCACCTACAATGTGACTATCTTCGCTGGTTTCAACCAAGGGCCTGGCTATGAGGGGAGCCTGCCGGCAATTACCGTCACGACAAGCATGAGCACGGGGATTACACTTTCCGTCCCGTCCGGAGCGCTCAGCATCGTTACTTCCAGTCCAGGGGGCGCCCTGGCTTCCACTACAACGACGACCGCGAGCAGCGTGGAAAACGTTCCGCGCTGAATCGGTCTGGGACTGCCGAAAGCTGCACTCGGCATATAGAATCGAGGGTTAAATCACACTGTGACCCGATCCGAGACTGGCGAGGAGCGGGAGAAGAATAGGTTGAGACGAGCACACGAAGACATCCTCAGCGGGACCACGCGTCGCGTATACCGCTACGTCTACAGGAAGGGGCCCGTTAGGCTGCATGAGATCCAGCGAGACCTCAGGCTCTCCTCGTCCTCTGTCGCGGACTATCACGTTCAGAAGCTCCTCAACATGAGGCTGATTCGCGAGAAGACCGGTCAGGATGGCAGCCTTGGCTATGTGGCTGAGGAAGCGATCTTCGAGGCTATGGTAAGGATCCGGCGGACAGTCATCCCTCTGTGGACTACGGCGACCGCTTTCTTTGCGGCCGGACTGATCATGCTGCTGACAATACTTAGACCGACCGCGTTCAGTTCGACATACCTGTTCTCGCTGGTGCTTGCGGTCGCAGCTCTATGCATATCAGCGTACGAAACGGCTCTAGGTTTCCGGAAAGAGGCCATCTGAAGGTGGAACTCCGATCAGTTCTCCGGCTGAGCAGCAATGTAAGCCCCTTTGCACATATAGCAAGAATGCATGTCCCTTAATCGTTCAACCATGACCCTCTATTATCTTGTCTTGTGTCACTCACCCGTCCTCAAGAGGCTGGCATTCAACCATTCGGGGATTTCCCCATTATCCTTGTTCGCCCCTACGAGGCGCACCCTTACTCAGAAACCGAGGATTGCCTCATGAACGATTCCAAGGTTGAAGCTCCTCGTAGGTTTGGTTCCTCTTGAGCATCCAATACGCGTAGGAGACGAGCTTCCTCGCTACGGCGATGAGCGCCTTCCTCTCTCCCCTCTTGTGGCTCAGCCCCGTGTAGAACTCGCTCAGGTGCGGGTCCTTCCTCACCGCCACTCTCGCGCACTCGACCAGGTTCCTGCGGAGCCACTTGTCTCCCTTCTTCGTTATGTGTCCGAGGTGCGTCACGTCCGCCGACTCGTCCAGCCACGGGACGAGCCCTAGGTAGGCGCAGGCGTGCTTCGAGTCTGGGAAGCGGTCGATGTCGTCGAGGACACACGCGAGGAAGAGGGCCGTGTACGGGGCGACGCCCGGCAGCGTGTCGAGGAGCTTGGCCCTCGCGTCCTTGGAGACGATGTCGACGATCTGATGGTCGAGCTTCTCTATCGTCGACTCCACGAGCTGGAGCTCGTCGAGCCTGATCTCGATCTCTTGCAGCTTGAGCTCCTTCAGCCTCTTCCTCCCCTCGTCGCTGAAAGGCCTCTCGACCTCGATCCCTCTCCTCTTCAGGAGCCACCTCGTCGTGCCCCTGAGCTCGCCCCTCCTCAGCCCGTAGGCCACCCTGTCGTTGACTACGAAGAGCTTCTCCCGCGTCTCCTCGTCGCGCATGTGCGCCAATGGCAGGTAATTGGTCCTCAGGAGGTCTCCCAAGACCTTTGCGTCGTTCCTGTCGTTCTTCGTCCCCGAGCCCGATATGAGCCGCAGCCTGCTCGGGTTGGCGACGGAGACGGTGCAATCTTTGATGGAGGAGAGCTTCGCGTATATCGGATGGATGAACCCCACCGATTCCACCGCCACGTGCTTCTCTCCAGGGAGGGAGGAGAGGAACTTGCCCAGGTCATTCGTGGGCATCCTCTCCTCCATGAGTAGGGCGCCTTCCTTCTCGAGGACAGCCAGCTGCGATTCCTTCTCGTGCACATCGATCCCGACATACAGTACGCGATTGCTCATAGGCTTCCCCTTCGCGCGCCTCTTCATCAGGTCATAGGGTCAGAATCGTATGGGGTGAAGTTAATATCGAGTAAATGCCCTGCA